>CAZAWN010000144.1:0-7445 GCA_964488825.1 uncultured Methyloversatilis sp.
TCGATTTCGAGACGGTCGAGACGCGCATGATTTTCGACGACCGCGGCAAGATCGAGCGCATCGAACCCTACGAGCGCAACGACGCCCATCGCATCATCGAGGAATGCATGCTGGCGGCGAACGTCTGCGCCTCCGATTTCCTCAAGGAGCGCGAGCATCCGGCGCTCTACCGCGTCCATGAAGGACCGACGCCGGAAAAGCTCGCCAAGTTGCGCGACTTCCTCGCCACTTTCGGCCTGCAACTGACGGGCGGCGACGATCCGCAAGCCAAGGACTACGCGAAGCTGATCGAAAAAATCCAGGGCCGGCCGGACAAGCAACTCCTGCAAACCGTGATGCTGCGCTCGCTCAAGCAGGCGATCTACAGCCCCGACAATGTCGGTCACTTTGGCTTGGCCTACGAGAGCTACACGCACTTCACTTCGCCGATCCGCCGCTATCCCGACCTGCTGATCCACCGCGCGATAAAGTCGGCGCTGGCGGGACGGCACTACACAATGGGAGCTGCAGGCGCCGGCCTGAACTGGGAAAACGTCGGTCTGGCCTGCTCCGCTACCGAGCGGCGCGCCGACGAGGCGACGCGCGACGTCGAGGCCTGGCTGAAGTGCTGGTACATGCAGGATCGCGTCGGCGAGACCTTCACCGGCAGCATCTCGTCGGTGGTCCCCTTCGGCATCTTTGTCGCACTGGACACGGTGTTTATCGAAGGTCTCGTACATGTCTCCGATCTTGGCCGGGACTACTTCCACTTCGACGAAAAGGCGCACGCCATGGTCGGTGAACGCACGGGAGTGCGCTATCGCCTTGCCGACCGGGTGCAAGTACAACTGGTGCGCGTCAGTCTCGAACAGAACAAGATTGACTTCCGTCTGGCCGAAACTCGGCCAGACTAGTCGAAACCCGATGCCTTCTTGTCAGAACATCGGGAATTTGCAGCGGGGGGAATTGACAACACCGCTGCCCAAAACACTGTAACTTCCTGCTCGAAGGGATTGCTTTCAATCTGGAAATAGCCTAAAAAGATCGCGTTATTTCATTGTTACCATTCATGAACTCTGTTTCCAACCTTTCGTTGGCCGAACAAATCAAGCTTGAAGTCAGGCAGATCGGCATTCCCCCCAGACCCTCGATACTGATTGAAATCGAGAAGGTTCTGCGCGAAAACGAAACGGATTACATCCGCCTCGCCGATTTGATTGGCGCCGACGTAGGTATTGCTGCCGGACTGATCAAGGTCGCCAACAGTTCCTTCTTCGGTCTGACGCGAAAAGTCAGAACGGTGCGCGAATGCCTGATGGCCCTCGGCATGCATCAGGTTGTCCAGATCGTCACCACGCTGTCCTTGGAAAAAGAGTTTGGTCACGCACCGCAACTTACCCGGTTCTGGGACAGTTCTGCGCGCATTGCCCGCGTCAGCGCCTGGCTGGCTTACCGGCTGCGAGGGCAGTGCCGGATTCCCCCGGAGGATGCCTATACCTTCGGATTGTTCAGGGATTGCGGCATCGCCTTATTGCTAGTGCCGTTTCCCGAATACCGCGAAACCTTGCTGGCGGCCAACCAGGCGACAAGCGATTCTTTTACCGCCGTCGAAGATCGCATGATGGGCATCAATCACGCCTCGCTCGGCTCCGCCATGGCAGAAACCTGGTTGCTGGCAGATGAGTTCATTACGGCCATTCGCCACCACCACGATCTTCCGCATGTGCAAGCTAACGAGGAAGCACCCGACATTCCCGCAAGTGCGTGGACCATGATCGCTATTGCACAGCTTGCAGAGCATCTGGTGCAACTCAAAACCGGCATGTCCAAAACCAACGAATGGGATAAGGTAATGGCAATGAGCATCCAGCAACTCGGCATGGATGCCGCAAGTCTGGCCGAACTTGAAGCGGAGTGCGACGGCGTAGTCCATGACCGGCGCTCCGCCCCCGCAGCAGAGCAACTCCACGTATTGGCTTGAGAGGCAATCATGGCTAGAGCGATTATTGAAGACTGGGATGGATTCACCACCTTTCTTGCTGCGCAGCCGCTGTGTCAGTGGTCGGCGCAAAAGCAGCGCGATGTAGCAAGCGGCAAACTGCCCAGCAAGGGGCATGCGGCCAACCCGGGCGCGAAAGATGACAATGCGGCGCTGGCCGCGGCGTTGTCTTCCATGGCTTGATTGCGGTTCGGCGTGACGGGATGACGCTATCCAATCAGGACAACCCCATCGACCCGCTGGCGATTCGGGAGATATTCAATCGCCAGAACATCATGCTGTGCTTCAATGGCCCGGTCACCGCACCGTTGATCGAGGAAATCGGTACGGCCTTGCGCAAGCATATGGAGGGGTTGCGGGAGTCACCTTCGGCAGTTTCGGACGTATTTTCCGTCTATATCGAGATGGCTCAGAACATTCGCCGTTACGCGCAGGCGCAAGGATTCGAAACTGAAGCGGCTACCATCCTCATCTCGCGTGACGAGTCTGGTCGCTATGTCATTTCGGCCAGCAATGTCGTCCGGCACCCGGATGGACAGGTGCTGATCGAACGCATCCAACAGTTGGGTCACCTCGATAAGGAAGCGCTCAAGGCTGCCTTCAAGACACAGTTGCGCCAACCGCGCAGCACGCTGTCCGGCAGTGCCGGTCTCGGACTCATCGACATGGCACGCAAGACCACCGGGCCCTTGCAGCATTATCTGCAAGCCCTCGACAACGAACGCGCGCTGTTCAGCCTGCGCGTCATTCTTTAGCAGGAACGTTCATGGACAATCTGGTTATTGCGCAATCCCCCTCGTCTCCGGCCATCAACGCCGACTGGATTACCGGTGTAATCCGCATGAAGGGAGACTCGTACCCGGAAAACTCCTTCGATTTGTTTCAACCCCTGATCGACTGGGTCGAGACCTATCTGGCGAAGGCCGGGCGTCCCTTGCAGCTTGAGCTTGAACTGGTTTACCTCAATACCAGCAGCATTCGCTCGATGATGGACATCTTCGACCAGATGGAAGCCGCCCACAAAAAAGGGCAGGACGTCAGCGCACGCTGGACTTATGAGGCCGCCAACGAACGGGTCGGACAGTTGGCGGATGAATTTCGCGAAGACTGCACATTCCCCTTCAGCATAGACGTCAAACGCTGATGGACCCGGAATTCGCAACCCGCATCGAAAACCTGCTGGGCGATCCGGCAGCCTCCTGCGCCGACATGCGATCTGCCTTGTCAGACCTCTATGCCCGTTGCCGCACGCAGCAGCAGATGCTGGATCGGCTGACGCAGATTTCCGACAGGTATCAGCAAGCCGAACGGGAGCGCGGGCTCTCCTACGCCGAGCAGTTGCAGCGCAAGGTACGTCAAGTCGAGAAAATCGTGCGCATCAGCGACGGCTATCAGGCCATGCTGCAGGATCTGAATGTGCGGCTCACAGCGATTTCGACACATGATGAACTGACTGGCCTGCCGAACCGCCGCCACATCCAGGACCGGCTTACGCAGACGGCTGCCCAGGCGGCACGTACCGGCGAAGCATTTTCCATCGCCCTGGTTGACATTGATTTCTTCAAGAAGATCAACGATAGCGCAGGGCATGCCAGCGGTGACACGGTACTGACGCGCGTCGCCGCCAGCATGCGCGCCTGCATGCGCGACTATGACATTTGTGCGCGCTGGGGCGGCGAGGAATTCCTGATCCTGTTCCCCTATTGCGACAAGTCGAATGCCGCCCAGCTGGCCGAACGTGTACGCCTCGCCATTGCGGCCATCGATACCTCGGACCTGCATGCCGGAATCGTTTTGACAGCCAGCATCGGATTCACCGAGTTCGTTGCAGGCGAACAGATCGATGCGGCCCTGAAACGTGCTGACGATGCGCTTTACCAGGCCAAGTCGGCCGGACGCAATCGTGTCGTCGGCAATCCCTGACCGACTGATCCGCGCATCAGCATGGCCGAGAGATCCTCCCCGGATGGATTGAGCAAGCATCGCAAGATCAGTCTTCGCCTGTTCCTGATGGGCGCGCTGATGCTGGTGTTCCTGCCGATCATGGCGATTACCGGCTGGATGTCCTATCGCAATGCAGCCCAAGCCACCGAGCAGTTCACCTATGCCATGGCCAACGAGGTCGGCGAACGGCTGCAGGAACGGGTATTCGCTTTTTTTGAAATTCCGCGCCGGGTATTGGCATACAACCAGGACCTTGCCGACAACGGCCTGCTCGGCGAAGACAAGCGCGACGAGATGGTGCAGAAGTTCTTGCTGCAACTGCGTCAGCAGGACTTGCTCACCTTCGTTTCTATCGGCATGGCCGACGGCGAATACTATGGCGGTAACCGGCCGCCGCGCGGCGATGACAGAAGCTTGCGCATTCTCCATGCACGCAGCGCCGAAGATCTCAAGCTGCATATCTATCGGGTCGATGAAACCGGTCGGGCGGCTGACTTGATTTTCAAGGGCGAGCAAGCCTTCGATGCACGCCGGCAACCGTGGTATGCCGCCACCACCGGGCGGCACGGCATTGCCTGGTATCCAGCCTATCGCTATCAGATTGACGATGGCACCCCGGCTTATGAGGCGATGGGAATTGGCGTCTCCGCCCCGCTGTTCAACCCGATCGGCGAGTTCATCGGCGTCATTACGGCGGATGTGGCTCTCTCGCATCTGAGCGAGTATCTCGGTCAGCTCACCGCCAAAACCGGCGGTATCGCGTTTATCGCGGAAGCAGGCGGCGAACTGCTCGCCACCTCAACGCCCGAACCCATCTACCGGGTTGAAGAAAATGGTGCGGTCACGCGCGTCAAACTCTCCACCAGCGACAACGCGCGCTTGCGTATTGCCGGCGAACGTCTCAGCGCCGATGGGCAAGCCGACGGCAGCAGCTTTGCCGATTTCGGCGGTGAGCGTCACCTGTTCAAATGGCAAAGTCACCCACTGCCCGAAGGACCGCGTCTGACCGTCGGTGTCCTGCTCCCGCAAGCCCCTTACGCCGCGGTCGCCAGCGACATGCTGCGTAATACCATCTACCTCGCTTTGGCGGTGGCCCTGTTCAGCATTGTGATCGGCCTGTTTGCGTCGGACTGGATTGCGCGACCGCTGCGCGCATTGAGCCAGTCTTCCGTCAGTCTGGCGGCCGGTAATTGGCCGGCCACGGCCTCGGCCCCGAGTCCGATCCATGAGGTAGCAACCCTGTTTACCTCGATGGAGGATATGGCCCATCGCGTCAAGGCCCACTCCGAAAACCTTGAACGACTGGTCGCCGAGCGTACCCATGCACTGGAGGAGGCGCACCTCAGCCTCACCGACAGCATCGACTATGCACGCCTGATCCAGAACGCCATCCTCCCGGACCGCCAGCTTGCCGAAGAAATGGCGGGTGGCCACTTTGTACTATGGCTACCGCGCGATGTGGTCGGCGGTGATTTCTATTTCTATCGCGGCAATCCCCAGGGCAAGCTGTTCGGGGTAGTGGATTGCGCCGGCCACGGCGTACCGGGGGCTTGCATGACAATGGCCGCCCATGCCGCCATCGAGATAGCCGCCCAGACCACTCCCTGGAGCGACCCCGCCAGCCTGTTGCTGCATACCGATGCCGTGGTGCGCAACATGCTGCCGCTGGATAACCGCATTGTCGCCAGCATCGATGCCGCGTTTTGTCACTACGATACGCAAACCCGTGTCATCACCTTTGCCGGCGCCCACCAATCACTGTTCTGGACGGATGGTGCGGTCTGCGAGGAAATTACCGGTGGGCGGCGCAGCCTCAACGACCGCAAGCGCGGCACCTATCAGAACACCAGCCGGACTGTCGCAGCCACGCACACCTACTACCTGATCAGCGATGGTCTGCTTGACCAGGCGGGTGGCAGCGCCGGACACAGCTTTGGTAACCGACGCTTCCGCGACTGGATAGTGCAGCATGCGCATCTGTCGCTGAACGAACAGCGGGAACGTTTGATCGAAACCATCGAGAGCTATCGCGCGGGCCATCCCCAGCGCGACGACATTACCGTGCTTGCCTTCCGCCTGCCTTGAGAGGAAAAACCATGAAAGCCATTCAGTTGCCACGCCTGATCACCTTGTTGACCTGCGCCCTGCTGGCCACTCAAGCCCTGGCACAGGAAAAGAAGTTGATCACCATCGGCGTCACCAAAATCGCCACTCATGCCGCCCTGGATGCCGACGAAAAAGGGTTCGAAGCCGGTCTGGCCAGTGTGGGATTCAAAGAGGGCGTCAATGTACGGTATCTGCGCATGAACGCCGAAGGCGACATGGCAAAGGCGGAGGCGATTGCCAAACAGTTTGTCGAACAGAAAGTTGATCTGATCCATGCCATCGCCACACCCACCACCCAGGCGATTGTCAAGCACAACAAATCCATTCCCGTTGTTTTTTCCTCAATTACCGATCCCGTCAGCGCCGGTATCGTGCCTAAAGAGAGTGCGCCGGGCAAGAAGACCGGCACTCACCTGACCGGTGTCAGTGACCAGTGGCCTGTGGCGCTCCAAATGGAGATGTACGCGAGGATGCTCCCCACTGCCAAACGCTGGGGCACCATCTACAATCCGGCCGAATTGAATTCCGTGACCCACATCAAGGCAATGCGGGATGCCGCAAAAAAACTGGGGCTGAACCTGATCGAGGTGCATATCGCCAACAGCAAGGAAGTCGTGCAAGCGGCTCAATCGCTGGTTGGCAAGGTTGATGCCATCACCATCACTTCTGACAATACGACAGTCGCCGATTTGGCATCCATCGTCCAGGTATGCAACGACAAGAAAATTCCCCTGTTTGCCGGCGATGTCGACAGTGTGGCAAGTGGCGCCGTGGCGGCTTACGGCCTCGACTACTATTTGGTCGGCTACTCGGCTGGCAAGAAAGCCGGGCTGATTCTGAAAGGCAGCAAACCCGGCGACATTCCCTGGGGGCCCGTCGAAAAGTTCAGCCTGGTCATCAATCAGAAGGCTGCTGCGGCCCAGGGCATGACACTGACGCCGGAATTTCTCGGCAAGGCCGACAAGATCATCAAGTGAATCGTCAAGTAATTCGGGCAAGCCGTCCCGCCAGCGCCGAGTTTCTACCGGTGTAGGCGGGACGGTGTAACTGGACGCCGGCAGTTTCGATCAGCGCTTCCTCAGCGGCGGAAGATCGGTACACGAACCATGCGCTACCTCCGCCGCCAGGCCAATGCTCTCCCCGAGCGTCGGATGCGGATGGATGGTCTTGCCGATGTCGATCGCATCGGCGCCCATCTCGATAGCGAGGCAGATTTCGCCGATCATGTCGCCGGCGCTGGGGCCGACGATGGTGCCGCCGACAATGCGGTGGGTTTCAGCATCGAATACCAGCTTGGTGAAGCCGTAGTCGGCGCCGTTGGCGATGGCGCGGCCAGACGCCGCCCAGGGGAACTTGGCGACTTCGACCTTGCGGCCCTGCTTCTTTGCCTCATCTTCGCCCAGCCCCACCCAGGCGA
>CAZAWN010000145.1:0-7425 GCA_964488825.1 uncultured Methyloversatilis sp.
CGGCATGGGCGAGGCTTTCCGCATCGCACGCGAAGAGATGGCCACCGAAAACGAGCGCATCCGCATGCTGCGAGATCGCCTGCTCAAGGGCGTCATGGACATCGAGGAAACCTACGTGAATGGCGACATCGAACAGCGCGTGCCACACAACCTCAACATCAGCTTCAATTTCGTCGAGGGCGAATCGTTGTTGATGGCGATCAAGGATATCGCCGTGTCCTCGGGTTCGGCCTGCACCTCGGCCTCGCTCGAACCCTCCTATGTGCTGCGCGCGCTGGGTCGCAGCGACGAACTGGCGCACAGCTCGATCCGCTTCACACTCGGTCGCTTCACCACCGAGGAGGAAATCGATTTCACCATCAAGTTGCTCCACGACAAACTCGGCAAGCTGCGCGAACTTTCGCCGCTGTGGGAGATGTACAAGGACGGTATTGATCTCAGCACCGTCCAGTGGGCGGCGCATTAAACGGAGCGTAATCATGTCATATAGCGAAAAAGTCATCGATCACTACGAAAACCCCCGCAACGTCGGCTCCTTCGGCAAGGAAGAGGAGGGCATCGCCACCGGCATGGTGGGTGCGCCGGCCTGCGGCGATGTGATGAAGCTGCAACTCAAGGTCGGCAAGGACGGCATCATCGAGGACGCCAAGTTCAAGACCTATGGCTGCGGTTCGGCCATCGCCTCCAGTTCGCTCGTCACCGAATGGGTCAAAGGCAAGACGCTCGACGAAGCCTTGTCGATCAAGAATACTCAGATTGCTGAAGAGCTCGCCCTGCCTCCGGTAAAGATCCACTGCTCGATTCTCGCCGAGGATGCCATCAAGGCAGCCGTCGCCGACTATAAGAGCAAGCGTGCGGAGTAATGTCATGACCGTTACCATGAGCGCGGCCGCCGCCCAGCACGTGGCCAAGTACCTCGCCAAGCGCGGCAAGGGGGTTGGTGTCCGTCTTGGCGTCAAGACCTCGGGCTGTTCCGGGATGGCCTACAAGCTTGAATTCGCCGATGCTGCCGATCCCGAAGACATTGTGTTCGAGAGTCATGGTCTGAAATTGCTGGTCGATCCGAAAAGCCTGCCCTACCTGGATGGAACCGAACTCGATTTCACCAAGGAAGGCTTGAACGAGGGCTTCAAGTTCAACAACCCGAATGTCAAGGATCAGTGCGGCTGCGGGGAAAGTTTCAACGTCAAATGACGCGGCCGTTCGATCCCGGGCAGGATTTTTTCGCCTTATTTGGTCTAACCCGCGCACAGGGAGTGGATCTTGACCGGTTGGAGGCGCTCTATCGCGAATTGCAGGCGCGCGTGCATCCCGATAAGCACGTACATCTTTCCGATGTCGAGCAGCGTCTGGCGATGCAGTGGGCGACGCACGTCAATGAGGCCTATCTGACGCTCAAGGACCCGCTCAAGCGGGCGCGCTACCTGCTCGAACTACACGGCCACGATGTCCGGTTGGAAACCAATACCGCGATGCCCACGGCGTTTCTTGTGGCGCAGATGGAATTGCGCGAAGCGGTGGCCGAAGCGAAGGAGGGCGGCGACGTGGATGCGCTCGATGACCTGCATCGTCGTCTGAAAAAGGAAATACGCGGCGAGTACGCCAACCTTCAAGCCACGCTGGATGCCGGCGAGGCTGAGCGCGCCGGCGCATTGGTGCGACAACTCATGTTCCAGGAAAAGCTGTTGCACGAAATCGGCGACGCACTGGAAGTTCTGGAAACTTGAACGCTCCTGAACCGGAGCGCTGGCAAAGAAAAAACAATGGCACTGCTACAAATCTCAGAACCCGGCGAGTCGGCCGCCCCGCACGAGCATCGTCTGGCCATCGGCATCGATCTTGGCACCACCAATTCGTTGGTCGCCACGGTGCGTAGCGGCATGTCCCTCGTGCTCAACGACGCACTTGGCCGACCGCTGCTGCCCTCGGTGGTGCGTTATGCCAGCGACGGTCAGGTCGCCGTGGGTTTCGACGCCCAGTCGCAGCAGGCGGTCGATCCGCGCAACACCATCGTCTCTGTGAAGCGTTTCATGGGGCGTGGGCTCAAGGATATCGAGCACATCGAGAGCATGCCCTACGACTTTGTCGATGCGGAGGGAATGCTCAAGCTGCGCACTGCGTTGGGCGTCAAGAGTCCCGTCGAAGTCTCCGCTGACATCCTGCGTAGCTTGCGCGAACGGGCGGAACTGGCGCTCGGCGGTGCGCTCACCGGCGCCGTCATCACCGTTCCGGCGTATTTCGACGACGCGCAACGGCAAGCCACCAAGGATGCGGCACGCCTGGCCGGCCTGAATGTATTGCGCCTGCTCAACGAACCGACGGCGGCGGCGATCGCCTACGGTCTCGACAACGCGGCGGAAGGCATTTACGCCGTCTACGATCTCGGCGGCGGCACCTTCGATATCTCGATCCTCAAGCTTTCCAAGGGGGTGTTCCAGGTGCTCTCGACGGGCGGTGATTCGGCGCTCGGCGGCGACGACTTCGATCACCGCGTGTTCTGCTGGATACTCGAGCAAGCCAAGCTCCAGCCGCTCTCGCATGAAGATGCGCGGCTGCTGCAGGTGCGCGCGCGAGAAGCCAAGGAATACCTGACCAATCATGGCGAGGCGCCCATTTTCGCCCGCCTGTCCAGTGGGGAGTTCGTTGATCTCAAACTGACGACAGCGATCTTCACCGAGATTACCCACACCCTCGTACACAAAACTCTCGGCCCGACGCGCAAAGCCTTGCGCGATGCCGGCCTGTCGCCCGACGAGATTACCGGGGTGGTGATGGTCGGCGGCGCCACGCGCATGCCCCAAATCCAGAAAGCGGTCGAGGATTTCTTCGGCTGCGAGCCGCTCAACAATCTCGATCCGGACAAGGTGGTGGCGCTCGGCGCGGCGACGCAGGCCAACCTGCTGGCCGGCAACCGCGCGGCGGGTGACGACTGGCTGCTGCTCGACGTGATTCCGCTCTCGCTGGGGCTGGAGACCATGGGCGGACTGGTCGAGAAAGTGATTCCGCGCAATTCGACGATCCCGATCGCCCGGGCGCAGGACTTCACCACCTTCAAGGACGGTCAGACAGCAATGGCGCTGCATGTGGTGCAGGGCGAGCGAGAACTGGTGTCGGATTGCCGCAGTCTGGCGCGCTTCGAACTGCGCGGCATGCCGCCCATGGTGGCCGGCGCCGCCCGCATCCGCGTGACCTTTCAGGTCGATGCCGATGGTTTGTTGTCGGTCAATGCCCGCGAGCAGACCACTGGGCACGAGGCGCATATCGAGGTCAAGCCTTCTTACGGCTTGAACGATGACGAGATTGCCGCCATGCTCAAGGATGGCTATACGCATGCTTCCGAAGACGCCTTCCGACGCGCCTTGCGCGAGGCTCAGGTCGAGGCTCAGCGGTTGGTCGAAGCGGTGCAATCGGCGCTGATGGAGGATGCCCATCTGCTCTCGATGCTGGAGCGTGCGCATATCGACAATTGTTTGGCCAAACTGCAAAGCGTCCTGGTGGGCGACGATCGCCGCGCTATCGACCTTGCCATGGATGCGCTTTCGAAAGGAACGGCCGAGTTTGCCGCGCGGCGCATGAACCAGAGCGTCCAGCGCGCCCTGTCAGGAAAGAAAGTGGAAGAACTATGACGCAAATTATCGTCTTGCCCCATGTCGAACTTTGCCCCGCCGGGGCCGTGATCGAGGCCGCGCCCGGCACATCGATCTGCGACGCCCTGCTCGACAACGACATCGATATCGAACACGCCTGCGAAAAGTCCTGCGCCTGCACCACCTGCCACGTAGTGATCCGCGAAGGTTTCGCAACGCTTGCTGAAGCTGACGAAGTGGAGGAAGATTTGCTCGACAAGGCATGGGGTTTGGAGCCGACCTCGCGGCTGTCTTGTCAGGCGTTGGTGGGAGAGGTTCCGCTAGTGGTGGAAATTCCCAAGTACACGATCAACATGGCGAAGGAAGGACATAGCAAAAAATGAAATGGACCGATAGCTTGGATATTGCCATCGAACTCGCCGAGCGTCATCCCGATGTCGATCCGAAGCGCCTCAATTTTGTCGAGCTGATGCGCTGGACGATGGACTTGCCCGGCTTTCAGGAAAATGAAAGCCATTGCGGCGAGAAGAAACTCGAGGCGATCCAGCAGGCCTGGATCGACGAACTCGAATGAGAGCCGCGCTGTTTCTCCTCTCACTGTGCTGTTCCGTCGCATGGGCGGCGGATCGTCCGGTCGGCATTGCGGCGCAGCAGCCCTATCTGGATGTAATGCACGAAGGCAAGCTGGTGCGCATCCAGCGCGATCCCGACAACTTTGCCCAGATTGAACCCGATTTCGCGATGACCTCGCGGCCTTGCCCGCCGTATTGCATCCAGCCGATGCAACTGGCGCCGGGCATCGAAACAGTCGGCGAACTGGAAGTGCTGAACTATCTCCAGCGCATCACACGCCGCGACGAAAGCGTGATGGTCATCGATTCGCGGGAGGCGGATTGGTTGATCCGTTCCGGCATCATTCCCGGCGCGACGCATCTGGCCTGGGATCGCCTTCATCCCGGCCACGCCAAGCCCGCCGCGATTGCCGAGATTCTCGAACTGGACTTCGGCGCCAGCCGCGACGGCCCGCTATGGAACTTCGAGAACGCCAAGACGCTGGTGTTCTACTGTAACGGCCCCTGGTGCGGTCAGTCACCGACCAACATCAAGCAATTGCTCGCGCTCGGCTACCCGGCGCACAAACTCAAGTGGTACCGCGGCGGCATGCAGCTCTGGAAAAGCTTCGGCCTGACCACAGCGCCGTGGAAGAAAAAGTAAGCCTCGTCGACACCCACTGCCATCTTGATGCGGCGGAATTCGATGCCGACCGAGATGACGTCTATGCGGCCGCGAAACTCGGCGCTGGCAGGACGGCACTCGCCGGATCTGCCGCCGATATGGGTACGGCACTCGCTGCCCTGGTAGTGCCGTCGGTCGAGCGCGCCAACTTCGGCGCGGTCGCCAGCGTCTGTCGCGAGTATCCGGGCTGCGTGTCGGCCTACGGCATACACCCGATGTACGTTGATCGAGCCCGCCCAGAGGATCTGGATGCCTTGCGCGAAACCTTGCCGCGGGAAACTGTCGTTGCGGTAGGCGAAATCGGTCTGGATCGCCATATCGAACTGCGGGACGATGCTCGGCAAATGTTCTATTTTGTGGAGCAATTGAAAATTGCGCGCGAATTCGATCTGCCGGTACTGCTGCACGTGCGCAAGGCCATCGATCCGATTCTCAAGTGTCTGCGGGAAACTCCGGTGCCGGGCGGTGTTGCGCACGCCTTTAACGGCAGTCGCGAACAGGCTGAGGCGTTCATCCGGCTCGGCTTCAAGCTCGGTTTTGGCGGGGCGATGACCTATTCAGGGGCGACACGCATCCGCGCCCTGGCGGCAAGCTTGCCCCTGTCTGCCATCGTGCTGGAAACCGATGCCCCCGATATTCCGCCTGTATGGAAGGCCAAAGGCAGAAATACTCCCGCCGATCTGATACCAATTGCCGAAACGCTGGCAAAATTGCGGTCCCTGTCGCTGACAGAAGTTGCGGCAGCAACCACCGAAAATGCCTGCGCGGTACTACCGCGCCTGAAAAACTTGATAATCATCGGAGAAAAAACATGACGACCGTTACCCTGCAGGGCAATCCTTTCAAAGTCGATGGCAGCCTGCCCGCTGTCGGCAGCGCCGCGCCAACCCTCAACCTGACCAATGGCGAACTGGCCGATGTGACGCTGGCTAATTACGCCGGCAAGCGCAAGGTGCTGAACATCGTGCCAAGCCTGGATACCCCCACCTGCGCCACTTCCACGCGCAAGTTCAACGAAAAGGCCGCCAGCCTGAACAACGCTGTGGTGCTGGTCGTTTCCGCCGACCTGCCGTTCGCCGCCGGCCGTTTCTGCTCCGTCGAGGGTTTGCAGAACGTCGCTCACCTGTCCACCTTCCGTCACCCCGAATTCATGCAAGCTTGGGGCGTGAAGATGGCCGAAGGCCCGCTGCTCGGCCTGACGGCGCGTGCCGTGGTCGTTCTCGACGAGAACAACAAGGTCCTGCACAGCCAGTTGGTTGCCGAGATCGCCGACGAGCCGGATTACGAAGCAGCGCTTAAGGCTCTGTAGGCAATATATTTCTCGCTAACCTCGGTCGATTGTGAAGCGTTTCCTAAGACCGAGGTGCTTTCTGAAAGAACTTGCGCCCAGAACTCCTCGCTTCTGCTGGTGAGCTTTCCGCAGCCGATTGGCAAGGATTGGAATCGTCTGGTGATCCCTTCGTCAGCCGCGCATTTCTCGTTGCGGCCGAAGAATGCGTCACCGCGCGTGGTCCGCTCGGCTGGCAGCCGCTGCACCTCTCACTGCGCGACGACGACGGGCGCCTTGTGGGCCTGCTGCCCCTCTATCAGCGGCATCACTGGTACGGCGACTTCGCGGCGGACTACGCCTGGGCGCCAGCCTGGCAGCAGGCCGGGCGGGACTACTTTCCCAAGCTCGTCACTGGCGTGCCCTTCACGCCATCACCGGGACCGCGCCTGCTGGTTGTCGAAGATGACGCCGAGACGCGCGCCGCGCTGATAGCCGCTGCCATCGATCTTTCTTTCGAATCGGGTGCTTCCAACTGGCAATGCCTGTTCGTCCGTGATCCTGACCGCGCGGCATTGGAAGCCGCCGGGCTGCACCTGCGGCGCGGAGTGCAGTTCCACTGGCTCAATCGCGGTTACCGCGACTTCGCTGATTTCCTCGCCGGTTTCACGGCCGAAAAGCGCAAGAAGCTCAAGCGTGAGCGCCGCTCGGTGGCTGACGCTGGCCTGCGCATTGAGGTGCGCCACGGCGACGAAATCGACGACCCGCTATGGCAGGTCATCCACGGCCATTACCGCAGTACCTTCGAAAGGCTCGGCGGTTACGCGGCGTTCACCGAAGATTTCTTCCGCGGTGTCGGCGCCGCGCTGGGGCGGCGCATGGTGGTGTTCTGCGCCTTCACTGGCGAGCAAGCTGCCGCCTCGGCGATCTGCTATCGGGATGACGTGGCACTTTACGGCCGCCATTGGGGCGCCGACATCGATTGCCCCGGGCTGCATTTTGAGCTGTGCTACCACGCCGGCATCGAGTACGCGATTGACCACGGCCTGCAGCGCTTCGAGCCCGGCGCGCAAGGCGAACACAAGATCGCGCGCGGCTTCGAGCCAGTGTCGACATGGTCCGCCTACTGGATCGCCGATCCGCGGCTGCGCGACGTAGTGGGGCGCTATCTCGCGCGTGAAGACTGCGCTATGCGCGACTATCAAGAAGAGATGGCCAGCCGCCTGCCGTATCGGGTGATGGAGCAGGGGCCGGCTTACTGAGACCCCTTAGCGGCTCTTGTTGAGCAGCGATTTTAGCGTGAAAGACACGACCCGTTGGACGAAACAAGACTTG
>CAZAWN010000146.1:0-4911 GCA_964488825.1 uncultured Methyloversatilis sp.
AGGGGCAGGCGCCCATGCACATGCGACAGCCGATGCACCAGTTGTAGTCGATCACTACCACGCCGTCGCCTTCGCGGTAGGTGGTGCGAACCGGACAGACCTTGACGCAGGGCGGCTTCTCGCACTGCATGCAGGCGATCGGCATGTAATTTGCGTCGTCCTCCGGTACCTTCTCTGGAGTGTAGTGGTACTGGCCTTCCAGGATCTGGCCTGCCGGCGTATAGGCATTGCCGCCCACTTGAATGCCGAGACCTTCGGGGTAGCCGTGGTTCATCTTTGCGGCGTCGAATTTGCCGCGTTCCATGCGCAGCACCTGGATCCACTCGATCTTCTCGCCGGCACGTTTTGTGCCACGCGACTGGTTGTTCTCGGCGACGCAGGCATGGACGCAGCGGCGGCAGCCGATGCACTTGCGAATATTCAGTGCGTAGCCCATCAGTACGCCGGGTTGGGCTTCGGTGGTGTCGACCGTGACCTGCTTGCCATATTCTGCCGAGTAGCGCTTCTCAAGCCTGGAGCGGGACTCGGCCTTTTCCTTGTCCGTCATGAGACGGTAGTTTTTCTGGAAATGCTCGGCCCACTCGACGGCTGCGTGGGCGTCGTCCGACTGCGCCATCAGCGCTCCGGTTCCCACCAGCGACGACAGGCTTAGCATGCCGCTCGACTTCAAAAAGTCGCGACGCGTCGTGGTCGGCGCCGCCTTGGACGGATCCGCCGATGCTGGCTGCGTCGGGCACCCGCACGCGGGTTCCTGGGCCGAACAGGCAGAAGTAGTCTCTTTTATTGACACAGTAAATCTCCCTAAGGGTAATGGGTCGGCATAGGTTGCATTTATCAAGCAATCTCAACCCCGGATTTTCTATGTTTTGAAAAGATGACTGTTGACGACGGTCAACACAATGGGAAATAGTGATCGAATTCTTTTTGTTGTCGTTATTGGCGCGGCTTCCGGCGGCTGTTTCCAGGGTGCTTATAATCACTCGCATAGTAGTCATCCGATCGCATCCTAATGAATTTCAATTTTTCTGTCCGGATGGAGGGAGACAAGGTGCTTGTCGCTCCGCAGGGACGAATCGACCAAGCGACCGCAGCCAGCTTCCAGGCAGCGCTGGCTCCCCATCTGACCGCTTGCAGCGGAGACACGCAAACCTTGGTGCTCGACTTTGCCGGAGTGTCCTACATCAGCAGCGTCGGACTGCGCGTCCTGATGCTGGCTTCGCGCCAGGTTGCGGCCCAGAAGGGCAGGCTGCTCATCGCCGCACCGACCCCTCTGGTGCGCGAAGTCTTCGAAATCAGTCGCTTCAACCTGGTGTTCCCGATCTTCGATTCCGTTGCTGCTGCCCTTGCGCCAGAGACGGATTGAGTGGTTGCCAAGCCTTGCCGGAGTGGATCGCTGATAGCGACTCACGCAGAGGATAAGCCATGATAGGTCGCTGGCTCCATGTCCTTCAGGACCTGTTTCACGCCAGACGAGGCCGACCTGCGGCACTGGCGGTTCTGCTTGCGCTATTGGCGCTTAACTACGCGAGCGAACTGCCCCGCGATCCGTCCTCAACAGAAACCCTTGCCGGCAAGGTGGCGTCTCTGGCTATATCGCCGTTTGCTGCGGGCCGCCAACTCCTGTTTGACAGCTACCAGCGCGTATTCCCGCGGCAACGCCATGCCCAGCCGGTGACGGTTGTCGAAATTGACGAGCAAAGTCTGCGCGAGATCGGTCAGTGGCCTTGGCCGCGCAATCGACTGGCTGCGCTGGTGGATGCCATCGCCGCACACTCTCCAGCCGCGATTGGTCTCGATATGTACATGCCCGAGCCCGACCAAACCTCGCCGGACCGCGTTGCGGCCAATCTCCCGGCGGGCCAGGAACAACTAGCGAATGCCCTGGCCAGTCTGCCGACCCACGAGCAAGAACTTGCGCGCGCCCTGCGGGCAGCGCCGACCGTGCTTGGGGCGGCCGGTTTCGATTTCGCTACCTACACCACCCAGGCGGGACTGCGCGTGTGGCCGGTGGAGGCGCTGGGCGGCGATCCCTTGTTGCATGTACGGCGTTTTCCGCAGGTGTTGGCCAGCCTGCCTGAACTGCAGGCGGCGGCGCACGGCCAGGCTTTGTTGTCGGTGAACCTGGCCGATACCGTGGTGCGCCGCATCCCGTTGGTCATGGCGGTAGGCGAAACGCTGGCGCCGGCGCTGGCGCCGGAGATGTTGCGGGTGGCAACGGGAGAAGTCGCGTTGGCCGTGGATATGGATACCTACGGAATGCGCAGCTTGCGCGTTGCCGACCTGATCGTGCCGACGCAGCCCGGCGGCGATATCTGGCTGCATTTCGCGCGCCGGGCCGGAAGTCTTGGCCGGGATGTTTCGGCTGCGGAGGTCCTTGCCGGGCGGGTCGATCCCGAGCGGTTGACAGGCAAACTGGTCCTGGTCGGCCTGACCGGCAGCGGATTGGCCGACATGCGCGCGACTCCGCTTGGCGAAGGGGTGCCGGGGATCGAGATTCAGGCTCAGGTCCTGGAAAGCTTCTTCGATGGACGTTTCCTGTTGCGCCCCGTCTGGATGAAACCGCTCGAGCTGGGGTTGCTGGCCACATTGGGTTTGCTCATGGTGTGGTTGATTCCGCAGCGTGAAAGTAGCGTTGCACGCGCCATCACTGCTGCGCCGAATGCGGCCAACTGGGTGGTCATGGGCTTGAGCGGAGCCAGTTTGGGTATCGGCTATGCGCTCTTCCAGACACAAGGGCTGCTGTTCGACGCGGCGTCGCTGTTCATCGGATTTTCGGCGGTACTTGCCAGTCTGGTATCGACTGCGATGATCGAGACGGAGCGCGAGAACGCTCGCCTCGCCGCGGTCGAGCAACGCCTCCGGGAAGAGCACGCCCGCGTCGCAGGGGAACTGGCCGCGGCACGCCAGATCCAGCTGGCGTCGCTACCGCAGCCGGCGCGCATCTTCGCCGGGGAGACGCGCTTCGAGGTTGCCGCGCTGTTGGAGCCGGCGCGCGAGGTGGGTGGAGATCTCTACGACTTCTTCATGATCGGCGAAAACCGGCTGTTCTTCGTCATCGGCGATGTTTCCGGCAAAGGAGTGCCGGCCAGCCTGTTCATGGCGGTCAGCAAGGCTTTGACGAAAAGCATCGTACGGCGCATGAGTGATCGGCAGATCGACGTCATCGTCGATAGCGCCCATCGTGAGATTGGCGCCGAGAACCCCGAGTCCTTATTCGTCACACTTCTGGCAGGTATTTACGAGGTGGATGAGGGGCGACTATTTCTCTGTAACGCCGGCCACGACGCGCCCCTCTGCCGACGGGCGGATGGTCGCATCGAGTCTCTGGCGGCCGCGAGTGGCCCGCCGCTGTGCGTACTGGATGAGTTTCCCTATGCGGTGGAAGAGTATCGCCTCGCTGCCGGCGATGTTCTGCTGGCCTTCACCGACGGCATCACCGATGCCCGTAACGCTGCCGGGGATGTCTACGGCGCGGCGCGGCTGCGGACGGCCCTGTCGGGATTGCCCCTCGGTGCAGCGGCGGAACCCCTCGTCGCTTCATTGCGCAAGGATCTCGTGGGCTTCGTCGGCGAGGCCGAGGCGGCCGATGACCTGGCGTTGCTGGCGATTCGCTGCAATGTCCAGCCCGCCCTTGCTTAACGTGGAACCACCATGGCGTAGCTGTTCCATATTCTGCGGGTGGTGGTGGGCCATGGTCGTTAGCGTATTTCGATTTCGACGCGGCGATTGAGCGGTTCGGCGACTTCGTCGGCTGTCGGCGCCAGAGCCTGGCGTTCGCCGCGACCGGACGCTTCGATCAAACCGACAGGCAAGCCTTCCTGCACAAGTATCTGCTTGACAGTTTCGGCGCGACGCAAAGACAGTTTATCGTTTGCTTCAACCGTTCCGACGCGGTCGGTATGACCCACTACGCTGATCTCGGGAGCAGGGCGTTGCGCCAGTGCTTGCTTGATTGCGGCGATGGTCGGCAGGGATTCGGCTGTCAGTTCGTTGCGGCCGCTGACGAAATACACTTTGAATACGAGCGGACGTGCCGGTTGCGCGTCGAGCGCGGCGCCAAAACGGGCGCGGACCGAGGCTTCGGTGTCGACGTAGGCGGCGATCTGGCCTGCGGCGCCGATATCCGCCCCGGCATAGGCACTGTCGAGCCACTGCTCGCCTGCTTTGGTTGAGACGAGGATCTTGCCTGACTTGCCCTCGGGGCCGGGTAGCAGCACGACACGATCGGATGGCGCCGCTGGCGGTTCCTCGGTTGGCGTTGTATCTGGCGTCTGGTTGAACCAGACAATCAGTGCAACAGTTGCAAAAACCAGGGTCGGACTCACGGCAGCCTCTCTCGGTCGGCAACTTCGATGACAAATTCTGTGCCGCGCACGCCCAGCGTGGCGGTGGGCGTATTGAAGGAAACGCGTGTCGGCGCGGCGGCGGCCACCTTGCCGGAGATGACTGCAAGCGTGCCGCGTTTCACCGTTGCATTGATTTCGCCTTGATGTGTGGTCGAATCAAAAGAGAACTTGTTGAGTTCCAGAGTCGAATGCGGGCCGGCGGAAAGCACGGTATTGTCGCGCAGCGTGATGCCGACGCTGCCATCGCTTCCCGTGGTCACCCGGTCGCTGACCATCACTGGGCTGCCGGTAATGGCCGGCAGGGTCTGGCCGGCGCGCAGGATGGCCACATTCCCCTTGCTGATTTTGACGGTGCCGGCTTCGCCCGCCGCCCGGGCTGCGCCCATGCCGGCCATGGCCGTTACGGCCAAGAGTAGCGCGCCTGCTGCGTGCAGCGACATTTCTCTCTTGCTCATACGGTTCTCCTCGATGCTTGTTTGGCTGGGCAGGATACAAAAGTCGGCGCTGGCGTGACGGCTAAAACGCGTCAATTATCCTGCAAATGGGTGATGTGGGCGAGGATGGC
>CAZAWN010000146.1:5011-7416 GCA_964488825.1 uncultured Methyloversatilis sp.
GGCCAGCGCTGCGGCAAGCAGCAGGCCGTGCAGCGAAGCAGCCAGAATCGTCAGCTTGATGCCCGGCGCCAGCCACTGCGGTTGGGCGGCGTGCTGAAAGAGGTTCTGCGCCGCCCTGAGGCTGGCGAGGGCCGGCAGGAGGGAGAGCGCTGCGACGAAGGGCAGATGCCCTAGCAGGATCATCGCGGCGACCCAGCCATAACAAAGCAGAGCGATCAGGACGTAGCCCCAGCGCGCGCGCTGCACCCCGAGACTGACCACGACCGTACGTTTGCCAGCCAGCGCATCGGCCTTCGTGTCGGGGAACTGATTGATGTAGAGCACGTTGGCCACGAGCAGCGCGAAGCCGAGCCCGGCGGCGACCGGTGCGAACGAAAGGGTGTGGCTCTGCACGAAGTCGCTGCCGACGACGATCAGCAGCCAGGCGGCCGTGATGCCGAATTCGCCCAATCCGCGACTTTGCAGTTTGATGGGCGGTGCGGAATAGGCCCAACCGACCAAGAGGCCGGCGAGTCCGATGGCGATCAGTCCCGGTGCGCTGACGGCGGTGAGCCACAGACCGGCCGGAACGACGACAGCCAGCAGCGCGTAGCCGAAGCGGCCCGTTTCGCGCTGCGACAGAACCCCATTCTGGATGATCCGGCTGCCCCCGGTGAAGGGGAACACGCGCTCTTCGTTGGCGTCGTCGCAGCCGCTGATCGCGTCGTAGTAATCGTTGATGACATTGGCGCCGGCATGGGCGAGCAAGGCGAACAGCAAGGTCACGGTGGCTTTGAGCGGATCGAGAGCAACGCCGGAATGGGCCGCCACGGCGAGACCAAGCAAACAACCGACAAAGGTCACGGACAGGAAGGCCGGACGCGTTGCCGCGAAGTAGCGCATCAAGGGGGAACGTAGTGCGGCGAGGGTGGGTTCGAGCGGCTGGGACATGGACCGGTCAAGTTCTTTATTTGAGTACGGCCGCCGCCGCTTTATCGAGTTCGGCGCGCGAAACTTGGCCGAGCCGATGCATGACCACGCGTCCGCTGCGGTCGATGGCCAGCGTGAAGGGCACGGCGGCGCGACCATTGCCCAGGGCGCGCATCAGGCTGATTCCCTCGACCGGGGCGAACAGCAGGGTGTAATCCATCTCGTAGGCCTTGACGAAGTCCTTGACGTTCTCGCTGTTGTTTTCCAGGCCGATGCCGATGACCCTCAGCCCTTTCGCGCGGTTGGCTTCGGCCAGAGCAATCAGTTCGGGAATCTCGACGCGGCAGGGGCCGCACCAGCGCGCCCAGAAATTCACGATCAGTGGCTGACCGTGGAAATCGGCGAGGGCCACGGGACGATTGTCGATGTCGTGCAGAGTGGCGGCGAACAGCGGTGCGCTACCCTGGGCGCGGGAAAATGAAGGCAGCAACACCAGCACCGCCAACAACAACATACGAGCGAAGCGAACTGCAAGTCTCCCCTCCCGAGAGGGAAGGTCGCGAAAGCGACGTTTGCGATTGGACGGGGCTGGGGGAGGGAGGGAAATTCTCATGGGAGGTCGCCCCGGCGGAAGATGTTTTTCCTGACCAGAGCAACCACATGTTCGCTCATGGTGGCGAAATCGACCGCCCCGGCTTGCGGGTAGGCGACGGCGCCGTAGTTGTAGCCCATCGGCGAGAACTTCGCGGCGTACTGGGCGGTGCGTGCGTCGAGCCAGCGCATCTCGTTGCCGCGCACGTTCGAGTCCATCACCCAGATTTTCGTCGCCGCTTCGCGCACCCAGGGGAACTTGCCCGCCATGTCATGCATGCACAGGGCGATGCAGCCGGGATCGTCGAACTTGAACACGGTGTTTTTGGGGCCGCCGCGCATCTCGCCGGCGAAGCGCTTGTCGGAAATCGCCATGTTGCAGACGATGCAGGTGTCGCGATCCCATTTGATCGGTTGCATGCCTTCCGGCCAGCCCTCGTCCTTGCCACAGGCAGAGAGCGCCGCCGCGATGGGCGTCAGGGCGAAGGCGGAGCAGAGAAAGTCGCGTCGTTTCATGTCACTGTGCCGTCCCGTCAACGCCGAGTTTATTGGCCCCCCATGCTCGCAAACCCGGCTCGCCGAGCGCGATCTCGAGGTCGATGCCGGCGAGCACGCGTGCATTGCGGAAAGTTTTCGAGAGATTTTTGCAGTGGATCATGACTGGATTCTACGGGGCGCCTTACAACAGTTTGGATAAACCCTTGATTTCAAATTTCAGCGAGCCGGTGGGGCAGGTATCCAGGCACAGTCCGCAGCGCGTGCAGTCCGGGCCAGCGGGTGCGTGAAGCGAAAGAAAGGGCTGTCGCGGCGCGCCTGCTGTTCGCGGCGTGGCGTTACGTGCTAAGGTTGCGCGCGTGAAAATCTCCAACGCACTGCTCGTCGATTCGGCCATGATCCTCGCCCTG
>CAZAWN010000147.1:0-7379 GCA_964488825.1 uncultured Methyloversatilis sp.
CTGAGACCATGACCAGTTCGATCCCCCCCGAACAGCTTAACCGCCTGCTCACGTATGCGCCCGCAGCCATTGCCATCCTGGACCTCGATGGCCACGTGCTCAATCTGACGTCCTCTTTCACGCGGATTTTCGGCTACACCATCGACGACATACCGCATATCGATGCCTGGTGGCCGCTGGCCTACCCCGACCCGGCGTATTGCGCGGAACGGCGCAGCCGTTGGGATCAAGAGGTTGCCGCAGCGCTCCACGCCAATTTGCCGATACACAACTTCGAAGGACATGTCACATGCAAGGATGGACGGACAGTCTGGGTCGAGGCACATGCCAACTTTTCCACTAGCGAGCTCATCATCATGCTGGTGGACATCAGCCAGCGCAAGGTGGCAGAGGCCGAAGCACGCCAAGCCAGGGCGGAATCCGAACAGGAAAGGAAAAATAGCGCCTGGCTCAAACTCGCCATGACCTCGGCCCATGCCGGCACCTGGGAGTGGGATCTGGCCAACAACCGCAACCTGTGGTCGGAAGAAATCTGGCAACTGTATGGTCTTGATGAGCATGAAGGCTTGTCGTGCTACCTGACCTGGGCTGAAACAATCCACCCGGATGATCGCGCCGCGACGGAAATGAGCGTCAATACGGCCGCCGCATCCGGAATACCCTTTGAAATTGAGTACCGTGTCAAATTGAAGAATGGCGCAGAACGCTGGTTGCTGTCGCGCGGCTATCCGCTCCTCGGCCCCGATGGCCGTCCGGTACGCTATCTCGGCATCATCATGGATACGACCGAGCGCAAGCATGCAGAACAAAACTTGCGCAGCAGCCTGGCGGAACTGCAGGATTCGCAGAAACTGTTGCAAAGCGCGCTTGACAGTTTGAGCAGCCATATCGCCATCATCGACGAACAGGGCACTATCCTGTCGGTGAATCAGCGCTGGCGCGACTTTGCCCGCTTGGGGTGCTGGTCGCACCCCAAGCATGGGCTTGGCGAAAATTATCTGGTTGCCTGCGATCACGCTGCCGACTGCGGCGATAGCGATGCCCGCAGGATTGCGACGAGCCTGCGTGACTTGCTGGCGGGACGGATTGACAGCATTCACCATGAATACAATTGTCCCGATCCGGAGGGCAATGAGCGTTGGTTCCACATGATCGTCAATCGCTTCAGCTTCGGCACACTCGGGATGCGTGCCCTGGTCCGCCATACGGAATTTACAGACGAGCGACGCCGTGAAGCCGAGCAGCGCCGCCTGGTGCGCGCCGTTGAGGCCAGTGCTAGCACCATCATGATTACCGATCACCATGGCGAGATCGTCTATGTCAACCCCGCCTTCACGAAACACTCGGGCTATCAGCGCGAAGAGGCACTGGGCCGCAATCCGCGCTTCCTGCATGTCCACGGTGAGACGGTTACCGACTTTGCCGCGCTCTGGGCGACCCTGCTGGGCGGCGGTATCTGGACCGGATCGTTTCGCAACCGGACCAAGTATGGGGCTGTGCTATGGGAGGACGCCTCGTTATCGCCGATCAGGAATGAACGGGGGGAAATCGAGCACATCGTCGCGGTAAAGGAAAACGTGACCGAAAAACGTGCCTTGCTGGAAACCCTGGAGATTCACAGGAAGCATCTTGAGCACCTGGTCGCGGAACGTACCGCCCAGGCGACTGCCTCGGCAGCGCACACCCGACTGATCCTCGATTCATGCGCGGATGGCATGATCGGTACCGATGTCGCAGGGAACATCACGTTTGTCAATCCGGCGGCATCCGCCATGCTGGGTTATCGACCTGACGAATTGATCGACAGAAATATCCACATGGCAATTCATGGCCAGTACGCCGATGGCAGCCCCTACCCCATGTCAGCGTGTGGAGTGATGCAGGCAAGCCTGGCTGGTGAGGAACTGAGGATCGAGACAGACACACTCTGGAATAAACAGGGCCACGCAATTCCGGTCAGCCTGGCGACGCACCCCATGCGGCAGGATGGCCAACAGGTTTCTGGCGCTGTCCTGATTTTCCGCGACATCACGGATCGTCAACGTATCGAAACGGAACGCGAAGCAGCGCGCGAGGCAGCGCTGACGCTGGCGCGCATCAAGAGTGATTTTCTGGCAAACATGTCGCACGAGATTCGCACGCCGCTCAACGGCGTGCTCGGATTGGCGCAGATCGGCTATCGCGAGAGTCATGGTCGCGGGAAGGCACAGGAGTGGTTTGCGCAAATTCTTGATTCTGGCAAGCTGCTGCTGACCGTCATCAACGACATCCTCGACTTCTCCAAGATCGAGGCCGGCAAGCTGGTCGTCGAAACCATCCCGTATGCACCGCAGCGCGTGGTTGAAGATACCCTGGCAATGATCGCCGACCGTGCCGCCGCCAAGGGGCTGTCGTTCGGTGCGACGTTCGAGGCGAACCTGCCGCAGACCAGCAGCGGCGATCCGGTGCGGATTGCCCAGGTTCTGCTCAATTTTCTATCCAATGCCGTCAAGTTCACTTCAACCGGTTCGATCACCCTCTCGGCGGGACGCGAGGGGCCCTCGCTGGTCTTCACCGTCGCTGATACCGGTATTGGCATGAGCCCGGAGCAGTTGGCCAGATTGTTCATCCCTTTCGAGCAAGCCGATAGCAGCACGACGCGCAAGTACGGCGGCACCGGACTGGGATTGTCGATCAGCCAGCGGCTGGCCGCACTGATGGGGGGCGAGGTGCGTGTCGAAAGCACGCCCGGCAACGGCTCCCGCTTCGCGCTGCGCTTGCCCTATGTAGTGACCGACGCCCCCCTCGCCGATCAGGCTCCCAGCCCGAATACGTTGCCATCCTCGGTCGCCCGGCAACGCCTGGCTGGACTGCGCATTCTCGTCGCGGAGGACAACGAGGTTAATCAGATGGTCATCGAGAACATGCTGTCAAGTGAAGGGGCCGCAGTTACCCTGGTCGGCAATGGCCGTCTGGCGCTCGAGGCCGTCGAGCGTTCCCCGACCGGCGTGGATATCGTGCTGATGGATGTACAAATGCCCGAGATGGACGGCCGCGAGGCAGCACAATACATCCACTCCCGCCATCCGGCGCTGCCAATCATCGGCCAGACAGCCCATGCCCTCGCCGAGGAACACGCACGCTGCCTGGAAGCCGGCATGATCGACACGCTGACTAAGCCGATCGGTCACGAAGTGCTGATCTCGACCATCCTGCGTCATCACCGCCCCCATGGCAGTACCGTTCCAACGCCACCGGCGCCGATCGAAATTCCTGCCAGGGAAGTTCCGGCTCCAGTGCCAACGTCGGCCATCATCAAGATTGACAAGTTGCTGGAAGCTCATGGCGGCCGACGACAGTTTGTCGACAAGTTGCTGGTGATCGCCCTCGAAGGCAATGCCGCAACCGCCGAAAAGCTCCGCCGCGCCAGCGCTGCCGGGAAGTTTGGCGACCTGCGCGAGATCGCCCACTCGATCAAGGGAATGGCCGGCCATTTTTGCGCCGACACGCTGGTCGATGCCGCCTACCAGCTCGAAATTGCCGCACGGGCCGAACGCTACGACACGTTTGAATTGGCTCAGCCGCTCGCCGCACTAATGGAGCGGTTTATTGCCGAAATCCGCACCCTTTGCCATGCCCCCAACGACGTCGATACGGCCCCCGACCAAGCGCTTCAGGACAGGAGAATCTGATGACGAATAACGTTCTGCCCGACCTGGTTGAGGACTATGCCGTCCACTGGCAGGAATTTCTCACCGCAACGCACAGCTGGTTCTGGGAACTCGATGACGAGTTGAAATACAAATGGCTCTCCCCCGGCAGTGCAAGCTACCTATCCCAGCCACCCGAACAACTGCTCGGCCAACCGCTGGAGTTCGACGCATTGGACACGCAAGGCCTGGAAGCGCGCAACTGGCTGCTGCTGCAGCGTAGTTTGGCCGTGCGCAAGCCTTTCCACGACTTCATTTACCGTGTCCGCACCGCCGACGGTGTGCGCCGCTGGCACGCACTGAGTGGGCAACCCAACTTTGCAGCCAATGGCGTATTCATGGGATACATCGGGTCGGGACGCGATGCAAGCGAGCAGATGGAACGGCAGATCGCCGCCGACACTGCTTTGCTGTCAGTTAACGCCCGCGTCGAGGTTGCCGCCCTGTTACAGGATGTTGAACGACCGTTGGCGGACCGTTGTCGCGATGCCCTGACCTACCTGTTCACCTTCGACGATATGGCGGAGCACCAACGTGGCGGTATGTTTCTGCGCGACCCGCACCACGAGCAACTGGAATTGTTTGTTGTCGCGGGAAACTTCGATGCGGATTTTCTGACCCGCGACAACTGGGTACCGCTGGGTCACTGTCTGTGCGGGCGCGCCGCGCGCGACGGCCGCACGATTGTCTCCAACAACGCCTGCGCCGATCATTGCCATGAACGCAGCTTTCCCGGGCTGCCGCGCCATGGTTACTATGTGCTTCCGCTGATGGTCGGGGCCGAGTCGATCGGCGTTTTGTTCTTGCATACCTCGCTATACCCGAGTCGCGATCCCCAGCGTCTGACACTGTTGGAGCAACTGACCGCCCTGTTCACCCAGGCCGTGATGATCGAACGCAGCCGACAGATGCTGATCGCCGCCCGCAATGCGGCCGAGGCGGCGGCCAAGACGAAGGGCGAATTCATCGCCAATATCAGCCACGAACTTCGTACCCCGCTCAACGGCATCATCGGCATGTCGGAGATCCTTCTCATGACGGAACTCGACGATGACCAGCAAGGTTTCGCCCGCACGGTTCTCGACAGCGCAAACTCCCTGCTCAAGATCGTCAACGATATCCTCGATTTTTCCCGCGCCAGCGAGGGCCATCTGGTGCTCGCCATACGGGAATTCGACCTGACGACCCTGCTGGCGACAACTGTCGCACCATTCGAAACGCTGACGCGCGCCAAGGGCCTGAAGCTCACACAAACCATCGAAGGTTCGATGCCAACCCTGCTCTACGGCGATCCGGCCCGCCTGATGCAGGTGTTGGAATTACTGATCGGCAACGCGATCAAGTTTACTCATGCGGGAGAAATCGCCATCCATATACGTATCGAGCAACAAGCGGAGCATTCGGTGATGGCGCATTTTTCCGTACGCGATACGGGTATTGGCATCCCGGACGAGAAACAGGCACTGCTATTCAAGCCTTTCAGTCAGGCCGATGCCAGTCCGACGCGTAAATTCGGCGGCACGGGTATGGGACTTTCCCTCGCCCACGAACTGGTACAGTTCTTTGGCGGCGAGATCGGTGTCGAAAGCGAGCCCGGTCACGGCTCGGTTTTCTGGTTTACCGCTCTGCTCGATACGCAGATCTTCTCAGGTAACCCTGCTCCGCCTGTCAATGCCGCAGCCAACTAAGGACGCGCCGTCACCCATGAATTCCCGGACGTTCCCGTCTCTGCTGATTGCACTTAATTCATCTGAGGAGCGTCTGAAGATTCTTGAGGGGATGCCCCATTTCGGCTGGCGCGTATTGACCGCCGGGCATGCCGATGAGTTGCCAGCCCTTACCTTCCAGCATCAACCCAATCTGTTGCTGTTTGACCTCGAGGTCGCCCAAGCACTCGATGTAACGCAGGAGGCGATTCGCATTCCGCGTATTCTGGCCTTATCCCAGCCGCCTGATCGCACCCTGCGTATCGATCTTCACCGCAGGTATCGTGCCTGCGCCTTCATTTCTCTCCCGGCAGACATCGAGATGCTTGCCGCTCAAGCCGATGCAATCCATTTCTCGGCAGATTTTCCTGGCGACACAACTTCTGAAGCCCAGGAATCTCGTATTAGCGATGCCCAGCAACCGTGGCAACTAATTCGGACCACGTGGCTATTGACGACCCCGACCGGTCTGACGGTACGCTTGACGCAGTCGGAAAGCACCTTCCTGGCCACGCTTGCCGAAAATCCTGGGGAACCTGTTTCGCGACGCACCATGATCGTCGCCCTGGGCCACAATGTCGACTACTACGACATGCGCCGCCTGGACATGCTGGTCAGCCGCCTGCGGCAAAAGATCCAGCGCGAAGGCGGTTGCAGCCTTCCGGTGCGCAGCATCCACTCCGTCGGCTACTCTTTTGTAGCGCCCGTTCGACTTGAGGATTAAGAACTAACCGGCGTTTCCCGGCACGCCCCGCGTGACAATTCGTTGGAATTGGTGAGCCCCGGTTAGAGACCGAGCGCCTTACTCGGGATTATCATTTTTACAACAAATCCCGTCAAGGTTGCAGTCACGCTCGACCACGCCATGCACACCGCGCCATTTATTATCAGTTCAGCCTCGCCAAGCCAGCAGCCTGATTTCGCGAGCATCCATACCCGACTCGAACTCGCGGAGAGCCGCCTGCTCGAACATGACTTGAACGATCCAGACCCGACGCAGCTGGATGAAGTTGCTCTTGCCTATGCCGCCGTCGAACAGTCCGAAGTGGCAACCGACATCCCCGAATTCCGCGCTCTGGCGCATCTTTTGAAGTCCAGCATCGCCAACATCCGCCGGGGGGTAACGCCCCTGAAAAGCGAAATGGTCGATGCGTTCCTGGCGGCCAATGACTGCCTCAAGTTGGCGGCGAAGGCGCATCTTCATGGCAATGACTTCACCCCCGACATCCTGAGTCAAACGTGCGCATGCTTGGGCGAACTTATGGCGCCCCCCAAGGCGGTTGCCAGCCCAATAAACAATCCGGACACCCACGCAATGAATCCCGCCCATCCCGATCGCGCCGAAGAATTTCTGACCTTCTCACTAGGCCGCGAAGAGTATGCGATCGATATTCTGAAGGTGCAGGAAATCCGCGGTTACGTGACGCCGACCACTCTCGCAAATTTGCCCCCATTCATCAAGGGAGTGATCGATCTGCGCGGAACCATCGTGCCGATCATCGACCTGCGCGTCAAGTTTGGTCTTTGCCGGGCAGAGTACACGGAATTTACCGTGATCATCGTCCTCAACCTGGATCGACGGGTGGTCGGCATCGTCGTGGACGGCGTCTCTGAAGTTGCCATGCTCAAACATCGTGAAATCCATCCGCCTCCCGAGTTCGGCGCCGGCATCGATACTCGTTATGTGGCGGGTCTGAGCGCCATCGGCGATCGCATGCTGATCGTCGTCGATATCGAGAAATTGATGGCTGCGCCGGATATGGCCCTCGTCGATAGGGGGCCGACCCCATGAAATACCCGGTACTCGGCATCTGCCGAGACCGCCCCGGAATCCGCCGAAACTGACACGGAAGATTCGTCGCGGAACAGCGTAACCCCCCGTCTGCAGCACACAGGAGATCTCCATGGAAACACTCAAGGTAGGCACGCGAATCACCGTATTGATCGTTGGCGGCGTGATCGCAATGATGCTCGCAATTCTGGT
>CAZAWN010000148.1:0-7313 GCA_964488825.1 uncultured Methyloversatilis sp.
GGCCGACAACAGCATGACCCGCAAGTACGGCGGCACCGGGCTGGGCCTGGCGATCAGCAAGCGCCTCGTGCAACTGATGGGCGGCGAGATCGGCGTCGAGAGCACGCCGGGAACGGGCAGCACCTTCTGGTTCGTCGTTCCGCTCAAGAAACGCGAACCCAGTGCCGTCGCACCAGCGCCGAGTTCTTCGAGCCGGTCGGCGGAGCAGTGCCTGCAACAGGATTACGCTGGTTCGCGCGTACTTGTCGCAGAAGACGAACCGATCACCCAGATTGTCTCCTGCGGCCTGCTGGAGGATGTGGGCCTGGTGGTCGATGTGGCCGAGGACGGGCAACAAGCGCTGCTCCTCGCGCGTCAGAACCGCTATGCCTTGATCCTGATGGATATGCAGATGCCTATTCTCAATGGCGTCGAGGCGACACAGGCGATTCGCGCCGATTCGCTCAACACCGCCACACCCATCCTGGCGATGACGGCAAGCGCTTTCGACGAGGATCGGGATGCGTGCATCGCCGTCGGGATGAATGACTTCATCAGCAAACCGGTTGTGCCCGAAATATTGTTCGAGATGTTGTTGAAATGGCTGGAAAGCCGATAAAGAAAACGCCCGCCGACCCGTTACGCGCGCGTGCCGAAGCGGAGCTGGCCCACTCTGCCCCCGCCATGCCGTCGCGCCGTACCGCCGATGCCCTGCTGCATGAACTTCAGGTGCACCAGATCGAGCTGGAGATGCAGCACGAGCAGTTGCGCCAGGCCCATCTGGCCATGGAAGAATCGCGTGACCGTTACGTGGAACTCTACGATTTCGCCCCGGTAGGTTATGTCACCCTGACCGCCGACGACCAGATTGCACAGATCAACCTCACCGGCGCGACCCTGCTCGGGGTGGCGCGCCCGCTACTGTTGAATAAACGCTTCAGCGCTTTCATCGTACCGGCCGATCAGGCGTGCTGGTCCCACCATTTCACTCACGTAATCGATCAGGTCGGGCGCGACACCGTCGAACTGGTTATGCAACGCGGTGATGGCACGGTTTTTCATGCACTGCTGGATTGCGCGCACCAGAAAGTCGGCGCTGGCGGGACGGCAATCCGCATTGCCCTCTCGGACATTTCCGAGCGCAAACGCCTTGAAGCGGAGCGCAATCAAGCGCTGGCGACCGCCGTGCAAGCCAATCGCGCAAAATCCACTTTTCTCTCCAGCATGAGCCATGAGTTGCGCACGCCGCTGAATGCCATCCTCGGGTTTGCCCAACTCATCGACACCGGTACGCCACCGCCGACGCCCCTGCAGCAGCGCAGCATTGAGCAGATTCTCAAAGCTGGCTGGTACCTGCTGTCACTGATCAACGAAATCCTCGATCTCGCACTCATCGAGTCAGACAGAATTACGCTGGTGCGCGAGCCGGTCTCACTGGGCGATGTCATGCTCGAATGCCGGGCGATGATGGAAGCGCAGGCGCTGCAACGAGGCATCCGGCTGGCGTTCCCGCGCTTCGCCTCCTCCTGTTCTGTCAATGCCGATCCGACCCGGGTCAAGCAGGTGCTCATCAATCTTCTGAACAACGCCATCAAATACAACCGACCAGACGGCACGGTCGTTGTGGATTGCACACCGCGCCCCCCCGATGGACTGCGCATCAGCATCCGGGATAGCGGTGCGGGACTGACTGCGGAACAACTGGCGCAGCTTTTCCAGCCGTTCAATCGTCTCGGCAAGGAAACCGGCACGGAAGAGGGTACGGGCATCGGCCTGGTTGTCACCAAGCGGCTGGTCGAACTGATGGGGGGCGTCATCGGCGTGGAAAGTACTGTCGGGGTGGGCAGCACGTTCTGGGTCGAATTCAGCCTGGCAGATGCGCCGCAACTGGCGGAGACTGAATCCGGGCCAGCCGCAGAGCTGCGGCCAGCGGTGCGGAACGGTGCGCCGCTGCGCACCGTGCTGTATGTGGAAGACAACCTGGCCAATCTGGAACTGGTCGAGCAACTCGTCGCACGTCGATCCGATCTTCGCCTGCTTTCAGCGGCTAATGGCAGTATCGGCATCGAATTTGCCCGCACCTACTTGCCCGAGGTAATCCTCATGGATATCAACCTGCCTGGCATCAGCGGGGTAGATGCCATGCAAATCCTGCGCCTGGACCCGGCTACCATGCATATCCCGATCATCGCCATCAGCGCCAATGCGATGCCTCGTGACATCGAGAAGGCGCTCGAAGCCGGATTCTTCAACTACGTGACCAAACCCATCAAGGTGGGCGAATTCATGGATACACTGGACGCCGCTCTGGAATTCACGCAAGCGGCGGCCATCCGCGCTGTTCACAAGGAACCCGCATCATGATTGCAGAATCCGATATCCTCAACGCCAGCATCCTGATCGTTGACGACCAGGAGTCGAATGTCTTGTTGCTCGAACAAATGCTGAGTGGCGCCGGTTACACCTGCGTCACCTCGACCATGAATTCGGAAGAGGTCTGCGCGCTGCATCGCAAACACGGCTACGACTTGATCCTGCTCGACCTGCAGATGCCCGGCATGGATGGGTTTCAGGTCATAGCCGGACTCAAGACCAACGTCACGGATGCCTACCTGCCGGTCCTCGTCGTTACCGCCCAGCCCGGCCACAAGTTGCGCGCCTTGCAGGCTGGCGCGCGGGATTTCATCAGCAAGCCGTTCGATCTTGTCGAGGTAAAAATGCGCATTCACAACATGCTGGAAGTGCGCTTGCTATACAAGCAGCTTGAGAATTACAGCAAGGAACTGGAGCAGGCAGTGCAGGAGCGCACGGCCGAATTGCGCGAAAGCGAAGCGCGCTATCGCAGTCTGACCGAACTGGCCTCGGACTGGTACTGGGAACAGGATGAAAACGGAAACTTCACCAAGGTATCCGGTCCGGTATTGGAGATGCTTGGCATCCAGGTCGCTCCTTTGGCAGAGGATGCCCGAAGTGCTCCGCTGACAGGCTGGGACGAGGATGCGCGGAAACTGCTGCAGACCACCATTGCCGCACGACAGCCCTTTTTGGACTTCGTCTTGAGCCGTATCAAGGCTGATGGCTCGAGGCAGACGTTCCGGGTCAGCGGGGAACCGATGTTCAACCAGTCATCCCGTTTCATCGGTTACCGTGGTATCGGTGTGGAACAAGGTGCAAACAAATAGCTCCGACCATGCCATCAATCCATAGCCCGCAGCAAAACCATCTGCTTGCCGCGCTGCCGGAGGCGGATTATGAGCCCCTGGCTGAGCATCTGGAGCTAATCCCGCTGCCACTTGGAAAAATGCTCTACGAACCCGGCATACAAATGCAGCACGCCTACTTTCCCACCACCGCCATCGTTTCGCTGCACTATGTCATGGCGTCCGGGGCATCGGCTGAATCGGCAGGTGTGGGTAATGAAGGGCTTGTCGGCGTTTCGCTGTTCCTGGGTGGGGACACCACCTCAAGCTCGGCTATCGTACAGACCGCCGGTCACGCATACCGGCTGGAGCGCCGCCTGCTGAGGCAGGCGTTCGCCCGTGGCGGCCTGTTACAGCGTTTTCTGCTGCGCTACACCCAGGCGCTCTTCACGCAAATGGCCCAGACCGCCGCCTGCAACCGGCACCACTCCATCGAGCAGCAGTTGTGTCGCTGGCTGTTGCTGACGCATGATCGCGTTTCAGAACGGGAATTGGTCATTACGCAGGAGTTGATCGCCGGCATGCTCGGCGTGCGCCGGGAAGGTGTTACGGAGGCCGCCGGAAACCTGCAGCGCGCGGGCTGTATCAGTTACCGCCGCGGACACATTGCCGTGCTTGATCGTTCCGGACTGGAAGCCCGCGCCTGCGAGTGCTATGAGACTGTCAAGAAGGAATTGGGCCGCCTGCTTTCCGACGTACAGTCACGCTGATCCGTTCAGCACGCCGCAAGAACTCGAAACCCAGATTAAATCAACAGGGCGTGACTGTGTTCTCGACATGTCCCCGCCTATTGTGCGAACCCCGTGGCTCATGGGATGATGCCGCCATTCAGTCCCAATCACGATCATGGCCAAGTTGATCCCTTCCCACTGGCAGTCCGTGGAGGCCTTCGGCGCCTTCCAGCGCGAACTCGAAACGCTGGAGCGCCTGGCCAAAGAACTGCCCGACGACTACACCGTCTTTCATGGCGTGCATTGGACCCGCGTCGAACACAACGGCTCGGTGTTCGGGGAAATCGATTTCGCCATTGTCACTCCGGGTGGAAAGGTGTTGTTGATCGAGCAGAAAGCCGGTTTCCTCGAAGAAACCGAAGGCGGACTGGTCAAGCGCTATGGCGCTGTCGAGAAGAAAGTCGCCACCCAGCTGAATCGCAATATCCATGGACTGCAAACCCGCTTCTCGCAGCGCGGCAGCGACAAACTGGTCGTGGAATACCTGTTCTATTGTCCTGATCACACGGTGAAGCGCCCCGACATCGCCGGCCTTGATCCGGCCCGGATTGTTGACGCCGGAAAGAAGGATCACTTCATCACTTTCATCCGCAACATCGTCCCACTCGACGATTCCGCCCCGCTGGCCGACCGCGTGAAAGCCTTCCTGGGTCAGGAATTGTCCCTGGCGCCCGAGATCGGTGCGATTGCGCGTGAAGTGGATACCTTGCATACCCGCTTGTCCGGTGGGTTGGCGGTGTGGGGACGCAAGATCCGCTGCCATCCCTTTCGGGTCCGGATTGTCGGCACGGCCGGTTCCGGCAAGAGCCAGTTGGCGCTGGCCGCCCTCAACGATGCCGTCGCTGCCGGGCGGCGCGCCCTCTACGTCTGTTACAACCGGCCGCTGGCCGACCACATGGCGCTGATTGCCCCGCGCGGCATCGAGGTGGCCACCTACCACCAGCTCTGTGACCGCTGGTTGCGCTCCTTGAGCATCACCATCGATTTCACACAAACGGATGCGTTCTCCCGTCTTGAAGCCGGGTTTTCAACGGCCGCCCCCTCCCCTGACTGGTTGTTCGATGAACTGATCGTCGATGAAGGGCAGGACTTCCGTCCGGAGTGGCTGCCCCATCTGCTGCGACTGCTCAAGCCGGATGGACGGGCCTGGTGGCTGGAAGATCCGCTGCAGAACCTGTATGGCCGCCCCCATGCTGAACTCCCTGGCTGGGTCGAACTGCATTCCGATACGAACTACCGTTCGCCACAGGACATTCTGGCCAGCCTCCGGCAGCTCAGTGTGATCCCGGGCACGGTTGAAGCAGGCAGTCCGCTCGGCGGATCAGAAGTCGAGATTCTCACCTTCAGCGACACGCGTGGCATGATCGACCAGACCAAGAAAGCCTTGGCCCAGGGTCTGGCCGCGGGGTTCAAGCGGGAACAGATGGCGATCGTCACCTGGCGGGGACGGGAGCATTCGCAGTTGCTTGGTTTCGACCAGATCGGGCCGCACAAGCTCAGAAGCTTTACCGGCCAGTACGATCTGCTCGGCAATCCGATCTTCGGACAAGGAGAGATCCTTGCCGAGACGGTTTATCGCTTCAAGGGACAGGCAGCCCCCTGCATCGTCTTTACGGAAATCGATTTCGAGGCCTACGACGAGACGGCGATGCGCAAACTGTTCGTCGGCGCGACACGGGCGACGATGAAGCTGAGCCTGGTCATCTCGGATCGCGCCGCCGACATCCTGATGCAACGAGTCAAAGGAGAAATTGGAAGTAGGGTGTCGAACAAGGCTCGGCCGATATCGCCATGACGCGCATCGCCCTGCTCTTTGCCCTGTTGGCTTGGCTACCATTCCATGTAACCGCCCAGGACATCACCACCGCATTCCTGCGCGGCATCGAGGAAGGTGCGCGCTGATCGTGAGACGGTGACCGGCGAGATCACCGCAGCAGGGTTTGTCCTGGAGCGCACGCATCACTTCTTGCGAGAGAACTACTTTCTGGAGTTCAGGAAGCCTTGATCGATTTTCTGCGTCGCTTACTCAGGCGCTCGCCGAGTTCCCCTCAGCCCCTTTCTGACATTCAGAGAGCGAGACAGTTGATTGCCTCGGTCGACCGTGGCGGCATCCCTTTGGACCGGGCTATCGTCATTCGGATTGCCGAAAGCTTTGGACTGGAGGTGTCGAGAACAGCGCGGATGGAGGACACCACCGCGCGCATCCGCGCAGCACTCAAGCGGTGTGATCCATCATGATGCGGCATTTTCTTCTCTGCGTTACGTTGAGTCTTTTGCCGGATCGAACCTTGATCAATCGACTTTCCAGTCCTCGATGCGGCGCCAATGATCGGGATCACCCAGTACGACATCCTTGGCGTGATTCAATGTGTGCAGCATGTCGGTGTAGAGTAACCTGATGCCCGTCTGGACCGCCTCATCAAGTCGCTGGCCGTAGTGATCAATGATGTACTGGGTCGATGCCGATAGATCGCCGGTATAGACAACATCAGAATGGTCGAGTACGTGGTACATGGAAGCCTCCTGTTGTTATTGATGCCGGTTTGCCGCTCTTGATCTCGATGTCTGCAAGGAACATGCCAAACTAACAAAGAATCAGAATTACAGAGGGTTGCGAATTCCGGGCTTTGCCGTGACCGGTAAATCGCGGTGGTTCTTGCCTTATATAACGGCACAACCGGCAACAAACTGATGGCCATCGGCAAGCATCGTCGATTAGAAACATTAACTCGCTTGAAATCACCGTTCGTCCGCACCGCATTGCGTTTTTGTCGGATACTCACCGCCATGACTTTTATCGCAACCCTCTTCATGGGCGGCATCCGCCCTCTTCCACCGGACAACATGCCCACCGGTATCTTCAAGGCCGAAATCGTCATGCCAGCCTGGATTGGCAAGGAGGGCCTCGTTGGAGATGCCCAGGCCGACCGCCGCGTCCATGGCGGACCCGACAAAGCCCTGCATCAGTATCCTGTCGAGCATTACGCCCAGTTGGCCGTGGCTTTTCCCGAAGCCAAGGATTTACTGATTCCAGGCTCCATCGGCGAGAACATTTCCGTTCCGGGATGGGATGAGTCGAACATCTGCATTGGCGACACCTTCCGTCTTGGGGATGCCACACTTCAGGTTTCGCAACCGCGCTCTCCTTGCTGGAAGATCGACCGCCGCTATGGCGTCGAGGGCATGGCCAAACTGATTGATGAGGAAGGCATCACCGGCTGGTATTTCCGTGTTCTGGAAGAAGGCAGCGCCGAACCGGGCTGCTCGTTTGAGCTGATCGACCGGATGAGTCCGGGAGTGACGGTGAAAGAACTGCTGGCTATCTGGCGCGACCATCGGCCGGATCCTCTAGTTTGCCGATGAAAGGCAGAGCGGTTTAATCCTGGATTAAGCATCGGGCAAC
>CAZAWN010000149.1:0-7310 GCA_964488825.1 uncultured Methyloversatilis sp.
ACAATCTGCACAGAGTGTGCTCCCCATGCCTTGCTCGACTCCACGTTGTGCTTTTCCTTCGCATGATACATATATTTTTTTACTCTTGATTGATTTTTGCATATATGTGTAATTGTGTTTGTTTTTCAATTCCCTCTCTCTTCCTTCTTCTTCTTCTTTATCTGTACCACTTCCGCAACCTAGTCGTCCGGTTCGTCGTCAAGCCCCTTGAAGACGGTGAGCTTGAGGGACTGCGGTACTTCGGGGCGCGAGGTGAACCACTCGGCATCCGCCCAGCTTTGCATCACCGCCTTGGCGTTGGCATTACCGGCCTTGGCCTTGTCAGCGACATCATGGAAGGCATCGAACATCAGCAGGGTGTTCTTCAGGCCGTTGGAGGCAACCGCGCCGACTTCGGCATCATCGAGCAGGTCGATCATCGGCTTGACGTTGTAGCCGCCAAGCATGGTGCCGAGCAGTTCGGTGGCCTTGGCGCGCGAGATCAGCGCACATGCCGTCTTGCCAGCGCCGACTTCTGCGAGGAACTTGGCCTTGACTTCGGCGGCATCGTCCACGCCGGCCGGTACGCGATAGGTAATGAGTTCGACGAGTGTCGCCTCTTCTCCCTTGGGGGGATTCTTCAGCAGTTCGACGAGTTCCACGGTCTGCTGCTTGGTCAGCGGCAGGGGAGGAATACCGAGGGCGGCGCGTTCGGCGACATGGGCGCGGTAGGCTTCGAGCATGTGTCTTCCTTTCTGATGGGGGTTATTTGCAGTCGCCGAGACGGCGAGCTTTGACGGTTGAATGCATTTCACCCATTCCTTGGTCGGGTGTCATGCGGATTTTCTGGTCGAAGGCGTAGCTGGTCGCGGACATCGTGCCCTTGACCGATCCGGTCATCTTGCCGCCTTCGGTGGTGCAAGTCATGTCGTAGCTGACATTCCCGCCGCCAGTCTTCATGTTGGCGATGCTGCATTTGCTTTTTTCATCGCCGCTGTACTGCTTCCCGTCGGCAATATCTTTGGCGGTGTAGCAGTGCTTGAAGCTTTGTGCGGGCATGGTCATGCCCTGCATTTTCATTGATGTGACGATTTCCCATAGGCCGGGAGTCATTTCCTGGGCCTGTGCAAAACTGGCAGCAAGGGCGAACGCGAGTGTGGCGAAAAGTCGTTTCATGTGCCTGTCTCCTTGGTGGGTATGTGAAAGAATCGGTCGGCAAGTTGCGGCGGCAGTGCCATGCCGGTGGCGCGGGCGCGCTGCAACAGCTCCCAATAGTAGCGGTAGGAGGCGCGGTCGTGCAGGCGTCCCTCGATCTGGATCGGCCCCCAGTTCGCCTCCTGAGCTGCGCAGAGGATATGACCTGCAGCATCGACTTCTGAGAAGGCAGGCCGCATTGCTGCAACGATGGGTTCGATCTGCTGCGGATGAATGCTCCACATGCGCAGGAAGCCGAATTCCTCGCGGGCGCGTCGCGCATCGGCAGCGACGACGGAAATATCGCGGAACTCGGTGGTGACATTGTGGGCTGGCACGATGCCGTTCCCCAGCGCCGCGGCGGCGATTTCACACTTGGCGCGCACAATCAAGGGGTGTTCGAATTGCCCCGGCGAACGCATCGCCGTGGCGGGAATGGCGCCATGATGGGCACTGACGTAGTCCATCAGACCGAAGTCGATGGATTCGACATGGGGCAGGGCGGCAATCTGCCAGGCATCGCGGACAGCCCCGGGTGTCTCGATCAGTATATGTACCGGAATTTCACGGACGATGCCGTAGCGATCCCGGGCGCTATCCAGTGCGGAAATCTGCGTTTGCGCATCGGCTGCGCACTCGGGTTTGGGCAGCACGAGGTAGGCAAGCCGCTTGCCCGCGCTACCGATGATGGTGTCGAGTTCGTCCTGCCAGCAGGGGTGGCGCACATCATGGATACGTGCGCCGATCCGGTCAAAGTGGTTCTCCACTGAATTGATCAGGCTGGCAACGAGTTGGGCATGTTCATGTTCGCGGCCGGCGGGGGCGCCGTCTTCGCAATCGGCCGTGATATCAAAGATCGGGCCGAGACGGCCTTGCAGTTCGAGCGCCTTGCGAATGAGTTTTTCATTGCCGGCGTAATGTTCGCAGGCGGCCAGCGCGGGAAACGGCTTGCCGCCTGCGTACAGCACTTCCGAAGGGTGAAGTGCTGGTGCCACGATTTAGGCTAACAGATGCTTGACGCCATCGCGCTCTTCGGTCAGTTCCTTGAGCGTGAAGTCCATCTTTTCACGAGAGAATGCATCAATTTCGAGGCCCTTGATGATTTCCCACTTGCCGTTGGCGCAGGTGCAGGGCATGCCGTAGATCATGCCTTCAGGAATACCGTAGGAACCGTCGGAGACGACGCCCATGGTGACCCACTGACCATTCGTGCCGTTGTTCCAGTCGCGCATATGATCGATGGCAGCGTTGGCAGCCGAGGCGGCGGAAGACAGGCCGCGCGCTTCGATGATGGCGGCGCCGCGTTTGCCAACCTTCGGGATGTACTCGTTCTTGTACCAGCCGTCGTCATTGACGAGGCCGGGAGCGGCCTTGCCGGCGATGGTGGCAAAGCGAATGTCCGGGTACATCGTCGGGGAGTGGTTGCCCCAAACGACCATCTTCTCGATGTCGGTGACGGAAGATTGGGTACGGGTCGCGAGTTGAGAGATGGCGCGGTTGTGGTCGAGGCGCATCATCGAGGTGAACGCCGATTGCGGCAGGCTCTTCGCGGTGTTCATGGTGATCAGCGCGTTGGTGTTGGCGGGGTTGCCGACCACGATCAGCTTCAGGTCGCGCGCGGCTACTTCGTCGATGGCCTTGCCTTGTTCGGTGAAGATCTTGGCGTTTTCGAGCAGCAGATCCTTGCGCTCCATACCCGGGCCGCGCGGTTTAGCACCGACCAGCAGGGCCTGCTGCACATCCTTGAAGGCGACCTTCGGGTCGGAGGTGCCAATCATGTCGGCGAGCAAGGGGAAGGCGCAGTCTTCGAGTTCCATCATCACGCCCTTGAGGGCAGCCTGGGCCTTGTCGATAGGCAGTTCGAGCATCTGCAGAATGACGGGCTGATCCTTGCCGAGCATTTCGCCGCTGGCAATGCGGAACAACAGCGCGTATCCAATTTGTCCTGCGGCGCCGGTGACGGCAACGCGTACGGGGGCTTTGGCCATGTGGAACTCCTTTGATTAAGTTACAGAGAAAAGGGTGTCGGATAAAACCTGCAAATCATAGGATGCATTGCTGCACTGTGTCAATATCTATCTTACAAAATATATAAGACATATGTTGTACTATGGACGTCAGGAAATATTTATGGTTCAATGCGTTTCCATGATGCAGCATAACGTAGCCGAATCTCCGACCTTCAGCCCGCTTTATCGTCAGATCAAGGGGTTGATATTGCAGGCGCTCGAAAATCGCGAGTGGGGCCCGGGCGAAGTCATTCCCAGCGAAATCGAGTTGGCGGGTCGCTTCAATGTCAGCCAGGGGACGGTGCGCAAGGCCATTGATGAGATGGCTGCCGAAAACCTGCTGGTGCGTCGTCAGGGCAAAGGCACATTTGTCGCTACTCATAGCGATCCCCGTGCTTTCTATCGTTTCTTGCGCTTGATGTCTGTTACCGGCGAGAGCGAGCAAGCCCGCAGCGTTCCCCTGGAATGCTGGCGTGCCAAGGCAGGGATTGAAGCTGCGCGAGTGCTGGGCATCAAACCCGGCGCGCCAATCATCGTCGTGCGTCGCCTTCTGGAGTTCTCCGGCAAGCCAGTGGTCGTCGATGAGATCTATCTGTCCGGCGAGGTGTTTGCCGGGTTGACGCTAGAAGTGTTGAAGGAATCCCAGGTTTCCCTGTACAGCTTGTTTGAAACCAAGTTTGGCGTGCGCATGATTCGCGCCGAAGAACGCTTACGTGCCGTCGCGGCGGACCGATCCAGTGCCGAACTGCTACGCGTAGTAGAGGGTAGTCCTCTGTTATCGGTCGAGCGTACCAGCTTTACTTACGGTGATCGGCCTGTGGAATGGCGACGCGGCCTGTATCTAACCGATAATCACTGTTATTTCAATGAGTTGGGTTGATTGAGTGTGGCTCTGTGAAGTTCTCCGGGTGGAGAGAAGAGGAGAAATGCTCAAGAGGGTAGTAATATATTGCAAAGCAACAAGAATGGAGTGTGAGAAATCGTGGAGATCCCAAGGAAACGTCCCAAGTACCTGAATCTGTTCGAAATAAAGCTTCCTTTGGCAGGCTTTGCTTCGATCTTGCATCGCATCAGCGGAATTGGCTTGTTCCTGATGCTGCCATTGCTGATCTGGCTGCTCGATCTTTCTCTCAAGTCGCCGGATAGTTACCAAACCCTGCAAGCGGTTATCGGTCATCCGCTCGTCAAACTGGTGCTGATCGGCTTGCTATGGGCTTTCATGCATCACTTCTGCATGGGCATCCGCATCCTGCTGATTGATGTTCATGTCGGCGTTGCCAAGCAACAGGCGCGTAGTTCGGCCATTGCCGTGATGGCCGTGAGCTTGTTGCTGACATTGATTCTGGGGGTGCAGCTATGGTGAATCGGAAAATCGTCGGAGCCCATTACGGGCTGATGGACTGGCTGGTTCAGCGCATTACCGGCGTGGTGATGATTGTGTTCACGCTGGTGGTGGCGGTGGCCCTGTTGCAGGGCGTCGGCGCCAATTACGAGACCTGGCGAGCCTTCATGTCGGCCGGGCTGATGCGTTTTGTCACTTTTCTGTTCATCATCGGTTTGTGCTGGCATGCCTGGGTTGGCGTGCGCGACATCTGGATGGACTACGTACAGCCGGCCGGTATCAAGCTGGTCTTGCATGTGCTGACATTGATGGCCCTCATCGGCTATGCCGGTTGGGCGGTGCAGATTATCTGGAGGCTGTGAGAGAAACATGAACGTCACCGTCCGCAAATTCGATGCAGTGATTGTCGGCGCCGGCGGCGCAGGACTGCGCGCTGCGATTCAGCTTTCCGAAGCCGGCCTCAAAACTGCCGTGCTGACCAAAGTGTTTCCGACCCGCTCGCATACCGTCGCTGCCCAAGGCGGCGTCGCCGCCTCGCTGGGTAACTCCGAAGAAGACCACTGGCACTGGCACATGTACGATACCGTCAAAGGTTCCGACTGGCTCGGCGACCAGGACGCCATTGAGTTCATGTGCCGCAAGGCCAACGAGTGCGTCATCGAGTTGGAGCACTATGGCATGCCGTTTGATCGTCTCGACAATGGCCGGATCTACCAGCGTCCGTTCGGCGGGCACATGTCGAACTTTGGCGAGAAGCCGGTGCTCCGTTCCTGCGCTGCGGCCGACCGTACCGGTCATGCGATGCTGCATGCGATGTACCAGCGCAATGTCAAGGCCAATACGCAGTTTTTTGTCGAATGGATGGCGCTTGACCTGATTCGCGACGCCGAGGGTGAAGTGTTGGGCGTCACAGCCATGGAGATGGAGACGGGCGAGATTTACGCCTTCCATGCCAAGGCCACCATCTTTGCCACCGGTGGCTCGGGCCGCATCTACTATTCCTCGACCAACGCCTTCATCAACACCGGCGACGGTGTCGGCATGGCGGCGCGCGCTGGCATCCCGCTCGAAGACATGGAATTCTGGCAGTTTCATCCGACCGGCGTGGCTGGTGCCGGTGTGCTGATCACAGAAGGCGTTCGCGGCGAGGGCGGTATTCTGCGCAACAGCAACGGCGAGCGCTTCATGGAGCGCTATGCTCCCAATGCCAAGGACCTGGCTTCGCGGGATGTGGTCTCGCGTGCGATGGTGACCGAGATCAACGAAGGTCGCGGTTGCGGACCGAACAAGGACTTTGTGCTGCTGGACATTACCCATTTACCGCCCGAGACGATCATGAAGCGGCTTCCTGGCATTCATGAGATCGCTGTGCAGTTTGCCGGCGTCGATGCTCTCAAGGAGCCGATTCCGGTTGTACCGACCTGTCACTACCAGATGGGCGGCATCCCGACCAACTATCACGGGCAGGTGGTCGTACCCGGCAAGAGCACGCAAAACGAGATCGTCCCGGGTTTCTTTGCTGCTGGCGAGTGCGCCTGCGCCTCCGTGCATGGCGCCAACCGTCTTGGTACCAACTCGTTGCTCGATCTGCTGGTATTCGGCAAGTCGGCTGGCGAGACTGCCGTCGAGACGCTCAAGAAATCGCCCAAGACGCATAAGGAATTGCCGGCCGATGCCTTTGATCGCACGCTGGCGCGGCTAGATCGGCTCAATAGTCAAAAGGCTGGCACGAACGTTCATGAGACTCGTCTGAACATGCAGCGCACCATGCAGAAGCATGCGGGGGTTTTCCGATTCGACAATCTGCTCAAGGAAGGCGTGCAGAAGATTCTCGAAGTACAGCGCGATGTCCAGCAAACCGAGATTCAGGACAAGTCCAAGGTATTCAACACTGCACGCATCGAGGCGCTGGAGTTGGACAATCTGATCGAAGTGGCGGTGGCCACCATGGTTTCCGCCGAGGCGCGCAAGGAGTCGCGTGGCGCCCACGTACGCGACGATGCGCCGGATACCCCCGAGCGTCCCAATGGCCGCGACGACAACAACTGGCTCAAGCACACCCTCTGGTACAAGGAAGGCAATCGCCTCGATTACAAGTCGGTGACCCTGCGCCCGTTGACCGTAGACACCATTGCGCTGAAGAAGCGTGCCTATTGAACGAGAACGACCATGACAACACGCACTCTCCAGTTCAGGATTTATCGCTACGATCCGGATCAGGATCAGAAGCCTTATATGCAGGACATTGCTGTCGAGGTAGATAGCACCGACCGTAAGTTGCTTGACGCGATGGTCAAGCTCAAGGCCAAAGACGATTCAATCGCTTTCCGCCGCTCCTGTCGCGAGGGGGTGTGCGGTTCCGATGCGCTCAATATCAATGGGCGCAACGGTTTGGCCTGTTTGACCGATCTGGCCTCCTTCCCGGATGGCAAGCCCATCGTGCTGCGTCCTCTGCCTGGGCTGCCGATCATTCGCGATCTGATCGTCGATATGACTCAGTTTTTCAAGCAGTACCACTCGATCAAGCCCTACCTGATCAACAATGATCCGCCGCCGGAGCGCGAGCGTCTTCAGTCGCCGGATGATCGCGAGGAACTCAACGGCCTTTACGAGTGCATTCTGTGCGCCTGCTGTTCGACCTCTTGCCCCTCGTTCTGGTGGAACCCGGACAAGTTCGTCGGCCCGGCCGGTCTGCTGGCCGCCTACCGGTTCATCGCCGATACGCGCGACCAGGCAACCAATGAGCGTCTGGATAACCTCGAAGATCCGTATCGTCTGTTCCGCTG
>CAZAWN010000150.1:0-3858 GCA_964488825.1 uncultured Methyloversatilis sp.
TCGAGTTGCAGCTTGCCGGCTTCGATCTTGGAGATGTCGAGGATGTCGTTGATGATGGCGAGCAGATGCTTGCCGGCCGCATCGATCTTGCCCAGCCGGTCGGCTTGCTTCGGTGTGGCGTCGGCGCGCAGCAGGTGAGAAATACCAAGGATCGCATTCAGCGGCGTGCGAATCTCGTGCGACATGTTGGCGATGAATCGGCTCTTGGCGCTATTGGCGGTTTCGGCCGCATCGCGGGCCTGTGCCAGTTCATGGGTACGCTGTTCGACCAGCCCCTCGAGATTCTCGCGGTAGGCCGCCAGTTCCTGGTCATTGCGCTTGCGTTCGGTGATATCGCGGTTGCAGGCCCGCCGCCCGAGACAACGACCGTCCTGCCGCTCGACCCCATGACAGATGTGCTCAATCCAGCGCACGCCCCCCGCGCGCGTCAAAATCCGGAACTCCAGACTTCCCTCATGCGCCTGATGATTCATGTCGGTGAAATGCCCTCCCACCCGGGCCCAGTCATCCGGATGAATGATCTGCCGCATCAGGTCCGGGTCGTCGATGAAGTCCTGCGGGCGGTAGCCCGTCACCCGCTCACAGGCCGGGGACACATAACGATAATGACCCTCCGTGCCCACCCAGACTTCCCAGTCGTAGGTGAAGTCGGCGAAGGTGCGGTACTTTTCCTCCGCCTCAAGCAGAGCCTCCTTGTCGAGGCGGCGCAGATAACTTCTCACTTCGCCGGAAATCACCACTGCCACATGCCTGAAAAAGATTGGCAGATACTCGCGCAGGCGTGCGCCGGAGATGTGCAGGTTCTCGAGCTTGATGACGCCGACCCGCTCCTCGCCGGCCAGCAAGGGAAAAGCCCAGGTCCAGGCGCCGGGGATCACTCCATCGCGCAGCAGCGCCGCCTCGGCGCCCAGCGCTTCTTCAACAAACTGGCGTGTTTCGAGCGCCCGGCGCGCCAGAGGGTCATCGATTTCCGTGACGGTTCGGCGGGTTTGCAGAAACTCCCGGTATTGGATTTCATCGCCCACCCAGTACCAGATCCGGATATTCGTCCCACCGATCGTCTCGACGATGCTGTTGAGCATGCTGACGATCATCGGCTCCAGTCCCGGCAGCGGATCGAGTCGCTCGGTCAGGGTGATGATCAGTTGCAGATAGGACTTGTCCTCCGCCAGACGCTTGTTGCGCTTGCGCAGGGACGCCAGTTCGTCCGCGACATCAGGAGGCAGGGGGAGATCGCTCAAGCTTACCCCTGATCCTGTTGCTCGCGTTCGGCAATCGCCTCGACCAGCACGCTTTCCAGATGCGCCAGGTCGGCATCCATCCACTCCAGCGGCAGATCGACAAAGCGCGCCGCCGCTTCGGCGGCCGCCGTGAAATCGGTGGAGCGCGGGGTGCGAATGGCGATGATTTTTTTATGGCTGCCGTGGAAGATTTCGCGCACCACGGCGAGATTGCTGCCGAAGCATTCGGTAATCATCGGCTCCCAGGTCAGCGCCCAGTCCTCCAGCAGGAAATACGCGCCCTGGCCCAGCTCTTCCATGAACTTCTCGTAGCCGAGCAGCATAACAATGCAGTTCTGACCATGGGTGCGGCAGGTTTGGTGCTTCTCGAGCAACTGCTCCATGCGTGGATGACAGGCGCCATAGAACACGATCGTGCGCTTGCCCGCTTCCTCCTCCTGCCGCAAACCGCTCTCCAGCTCCTTGTGCAACTGGTCGAAATAGTTATGCAGGGCCGAATGCAACCAGTGCGTCTCGATCTGCCAGCCATTCTTCCTGACCAGATAGTCGACTTCCTTGTGCAGGATGCCGCAGCCCACCAGGGCAAGGGGCGCGTTCATGGCAGGGCTCCATATTCAAAGGCGGCATCGAGCATCACCTTGATATTGGCTTCGGGAATCGCCATCGGCATCACCCCGGTGCCGAACAGGAAGTGCCCGCCGGGCTTGCCAATCTCGCACATGCGCTTGACCTCCGCGCGCACCTGGTCCGGCGTCCAGTTGATCAACTTGATGTCGTCGATCACCCCACACGTCAGACGCGGTCCCTGGCGGCGACCGTCGATGATGCGCTTCGCCTCGGCCAGATCGGCCAGGGGGCTGACATAGTGGATGGCGATATCCAGTTCGTCCATCACGTCCGGAATGACTTCGTTGAACGGCGCCATGCCGCAGTAATAGACAATGCCCCCCACCCCGCCGGGCGCCAGATCGCGCTTCATCCACGGCATCGAGAAGGACGCAAAGCGCTTCTTGCCAACAAAATAATGCGTGCCAAACGGCGTCGAATAGACCAGCACATTCGCACCGGCCGCGCGGTAGGCGGCCACCTCTTTGCGGAAAAACCCGGAACATTTCTCCAGCAGCAGTTGAATGAGATCGTCCGGCCCGGTCATCAGCAGTTCCATCCACTTGTCCATGCCCATCAACAGTGCCGGCATCGAGGTGGAGGCCGTCAGATACGCACAGATCGGCCGGGTCGCGCCAACCTCCTCACGCAGAATCTTCAGGCAGATGGCCGTTTCCGCCCAGGCCGGATGCGCGGTAATGTCGTCCGGCACCTCCAGCCTGGCAATGTCGTCCCAGGACTTGATGACGAAGTCGGCCACATTCGGCGAACCGTCCTCTGCATACAGGATGTTGTCGCAGCCGAAAAACTCGGCTTCCTTGCCGACGTAGAACAGGCTCCAGACATTGTCGTGGCCGAAGCGCTTGTTCATCTTCAACTGGCCTTCGGCGACATGCTCGCCCTTGCTGTAGTAGGCCTGCTGTTTCATGCCCAGTTCGCGCGCGCCCTGATCAAGCAGGTTGCAGAAGACCGGGATGCGTGGCGCCGGTGCACCCGTAATCGCCGCCACCAGAATCTCCAGGGGGGTCATGTCGCTCTCCCCGCACGGATCAAGTCGACAATCATCTTGCCCGCGGCAATCCCATCGGCCGCCCAGCCATCGGCGCCCACGGTTTTGTAAAGCTCGTTGTCAAAGCGATAAGGTGCGCCGCCGACGACGATCTTGATCTGGTTTTCCAGACCCCGTTCCTTGAGCAGGGCACGCACCTTGCGGGCGCCGTTCTCGCCGGTGGCGGTATGCACCATCATCGCCGACACGGCAATCACCTGGGCGTTGCCGGCAACCGCCGCATCGACAAACCTTTCGGCCGGTACATTGACACCGAGGTCTTCCACCTCGACCATCAGCGCCTTCAGGCAGCCCATGACGATACGCTTGCCGAGCGAATGCAGATCGCCCGCCGCCGTCCCAATCACCACGCGACCGATGATTTCGGGCGGGTGCGCAAATTTCACCAGCATCTTCTCGGTGACTTCCGCCGCGATCTGCGCTGTCATGAAGTGCTGGGCCAGATTGGCGTCCGGGTCACGGGTAATGTCGGCCATCATTTCCTCGACGGCCGGAATCACCACCCTGAACACGACATCTTCGGCGCTAAGCCCGTCGGCCAGCGCCTTGTCTACCACCTCGAAAGCCGCATCCTTGTCGGTTTCGAAAACGGCCTCGTTGTACTCCTTGATGATGCGATCCAGCATGGCAGCCTCCCTAGGCGCTCTTGTTCAAGTCGATCGGCCGCAAGCGGAGATGATCGATATACCGGTCATCATAGTCCGAAACCTGCGCGAGGTTGAAAGCAGTGATGCGCTCACCGAGAGCCGCAAAGGCCGCCGCACCCGCATCGGGATGCAGCAGGCCCATCTCGGCGCCGGCCAAACTGGCATCGGCAAACAATTCGATCCGCGCCGCATCGAGCGGCGGCAGCAGTCCAAGCGACTGGGCATGGGCAATATCCAGTCGATGACCCAACGCGCCGCACACACAGAGGCGCCGGAGGTCGGACCAACCCATGCC
>CAZAWN010000150.1:3958-7231 GCA_964488825.1 uncultured Methyloversatilis sp.
CCGCTCTCCGCCGCCATGCCATTGCGCAGGCCAACCCCTTCGAAGGCCGGCCCGCCGGGCACCGCTGTGACATGCAAGCGCGCACCATCCCACAAGGCAAGCTCGGTATTGGTGCCGACATCGAGCAGTAGCGCACCGCCCGCCCCCTCGGTCAGTCGGGTGACCAGCAGATCGGCCAGCAGGTCGGAGCCGATAAAACCGGCGACCGTATCGACCAGGTGAATCCTGGCATTCGGCATGAACCACTGCGCCTGAAACGCGAGCGGGTCCGTCGCCTGGCAATCGACGCGGCCGGCCCAGTGGTCGGGGTCAAGCAGTTGTTCCCCGCCGCACCCGGAAAGCAGGGCCAGCATGGCCGTATTGCCGACGACCACAAGCTCGCCAATTTCCTTGAGCATGGGCGTCACCTCGCCGACATCGCGCTTGAGGATGTCGCGGACCGCCTGCACGATGGCGGTGCGCGCCAATTTCGCCAGTTCAGCCGCCCGCTCGGGATTGCCCCGGGCGGCGGCCAGGCGATTGAGCACATCGGCTCCGAAAACGCCCTGCGGATTCGGCCCGCGGCGCGTGGCAATCCGTTGCCCGGTTTTGCGGTTCCACAACGCAAGCCGTATGTGTGTGGTGCCCAGATCGACCGCCACGCCATAGACGTGTTTGTCGAGTTGGGGCAAAGCGCCGGGCGAAGGAATCAAGCCTTCGGTCGGAATGCTAGACCAATGCGAGGGCGGCGCCGGATCGTCGATGCGTACCCGGGCATCGCCCTGCAAGCGCAACTGGCAGGCCAAGCGCACGCCCTGCGCACGCTCGGCAGCGGGCAACTTCATGTATTCGGCTGTCGTCGGCGGCGTAACCGCCCCCCCGATCAGCGTCAGGACGCACGCACCGCAGCCCCCGGTTCCGCCACAGGCCGCCCGCACGCGCAGCTCGGTCAGATCAAGGGCATCACGCACCGACGTGCCGACGGGGACCTGAAACACCTGCTCACCGGCGGGGGTCAACACCGTCAGGCAGACAAGGCTGGCATCCATCGCAACAAGGTTTCATAGAGCTTGTCCGGATCAACCGGCTTGGCAATGTGATCGTTCATGCCGGCGTCGAGGCAGACCTGGCGATCCTCGTCGAAGGCATTGGCGGTCATGGCCAGAATCGGTGTTTTTCCATAAGCGGGCAGCGCCCGGATCGCCATGGCGGCTTCAACGCCATTCATGCGCGGCATTTGAATGTCCATCAGGATCAGGGCGTAGGAGTTTTGTCTGGCGAGATCAAGCGCCTGCTGACCATCCTCGGCCAGATCGACCACCAGGCCGGCATCTTCAAGCAAGCCGCGCGAAACTTCCTGATTGACCGGCTCGTCCTCGGCAAGCAGGACGCGCGTGCCGGCATATTCGTCCAGCAGACGCTCGTCGGCGGCTCTCCCTTTAAAAGTCGGCGCTGGCAGGACGGCATCGTTACTCGCCTTGCCGAGCCGCACGGTGAACCAGAAGGTGCTGCCCTGACCTGCCACGCTCTCCACGCCGATCTCGCCGCCCATCCTCTGTACCAGACGCTTGGCAATAGCGAGGCCCAGACCGGTGCCGCCGTACTTGCGGGTCATCGAGCCGTCGGCCTGTTCGAAGGCGGTAAACAGGCGTTTCTGGTCTGGCGGAGCGATGCCGATGCCGGTGTCGGCCACTTCGATGCGCAACAGAACAGCTTCCGGCTGCTCTTCCAGTCGCCGGACGCGAAGAGTGATCGAGCCGCGATCAGTGAATTTGAGGGCGTTGCCGGCAAGGTTGAGCAGTATCTGGCCGAGTCGTAGCGGGTCGCCAAGGAAGGCCATGCGCGGAATCTCGGGCTCCAGATCGACCAATAACTTGATTTGCTTTTCCTCGGCCTTCTGGCCGAGCAGGCTGAAAAGATTTTCCAGCACTTCGCCGAACTGGAAGCGGACGGTTTCGAGCGTCAGGCGTTCCGCTTCGATCTTCGAGATGTCGAGGATGTCGTTGATGACGGCGAGCAGACGCAGCGCGGAACTCTTGCTCTTGTTGAGCCAGTCGATCTGTTGGGGGTCGGTGGCGCGGCGCAGCGCCATGTCGATCATGCCCATCACGCCGTTCATCGGCGTGCGCAGTTCGTGACTCATGTTGGCCAGGAAGGTGCTCTTGGCGCGACTGGCGGCTTCGGCGGCTTCCTTGGCGATGGAAAGTTCAACAGTGCGCGAAGCGACCAGGGTTTCGAGGTGATGGCGGTGCTGCTCCAGTTCGGCCTCGGCCTGCTTGCGTGCCGTAATGTCATGCGCAATGCCAAGAACGCCGATAAGCTTGCCATGCTCGTCACGCATCGGGGTTTTGGTGGTCTCAAGAATTTCTCTGTGACCATCCGAGGCGAAGGTGATTTCCTCTTCGTTGATGCTGGGGCCGCCCTTCTCCATGGCCTTCTTGTCATGCTCCCGGAAGAAATCCGCCAGCTCTTTACTGACGAAATCGTAGTCCGTCTTGCCGATAATGCCTGCCAACGGCACGCCGAAAAACTGCTCGAAGCGATTGTTGCAGTTGAGATACACACCCTCGGCATTTTTCAACCAAATCAGATCGGGAAGAGTATTGACCAGTGTGCCAAGCATCGCCCTTTCACGCGATAGAGCCCGTTCGATCTGATGCCGATGTTCGTAATTGCGGAACATCATGCACAGCAGCATGGTGGCCAGCGGGTAGAACAGCAGCAGTATCCACCAGGCCTGCGCAATGAAGGCATATCCGGCCTGATCGGGAATTTGCGTGAAAGCGGCCAACTGCATCAATTGCACCACCACGCCAAGCGCAAGATAGTCAAACGAGCGCGGCGGCTGGGGGCGGCGCAACCACCAGTGCCGTGCGAGCACGCCAAGCAAAGCCGACAGCAGCACGATCATGATGCCGACCGGCGCACCGATGCCGCCCAGCTGGTAGCGATAAAACGCCGCCATGCCTGCGGCTATGGTGGCAGGCGCCCAGCCTCCCGCCACGCCGGCGACCGCCAGAACAATCGAACGACCGTCAAAAAACACACCGGGGGCAAAGTTGACCGGGTTCGCCATGCCCAACAAGGTCACGCCGCCAAACAGCACGCCGAGCAGCAACTGGCGCTGCAGCGTGTCTTCGCGATACCGCGCGACAACGATCTGCCCTGCCGCGACCAAAGCAATCAGGAAGGCGATGTTGTTGATCAGGTTGACGAGCATGGGCGAGGAATGCGAGGGGGCAAAACCTCGTTGCATCCTACACCTGTGCCGTCCCGCCAGCGCCGACTTTCATG
>CAZAWN010000151.1:0-7215 GCA_964488825.1 uncultured Methyloversatilis sp.
CGGCGCGGGCGATGATGAAATCGTCGAGTTCGGCGTTGGCGATTTCGATGCGCCCTTTCACTTGATCGTCCCAGGCGACGACACCCTCGGTCGGGTTCTTGAAGCGCACCACCGGATGCACGCCGGAGGGCGGCGTCGGCAGGGTCTTGCCAGCCTCCGGGCGCCAGCGGCCGTCGTAACGCGGCTTTTCCTTGCGTGCTTCCTGCGCGGCGCGCAGTTCGTCGAGATCTTCCTTCGAGGTGTAACAGTGGTAGGCCGTGCCGGCCGTCAGCATCTGCTGGATCACTTCCTTATAGCGATACATGCGCTGCATCTGGTAAAAGGGGCCTTCGTCGTGGTTGAGGCCAAGCCACTGCATGCCGTCGAGAATCGCCTTGACCGCCTCGGGCGTGGAACGCGCAATGTCGGTATCTTCGATGCGCAGGATGAACTGGCCTCCGTGGCGACGAGCGTAGGCCCAGGCAAACAGGGCGGTGCGCGCGCCGCCGATGTGGAGATAGCCGGTCGGGCTGGGAGCGAAGCGGGTTCTAACTGCGCGTGGTGCGTCGGTCATGGCGATGACTCCAATGGGACGTGAAAGCGAAAACGCCACCCGAAGGTGGCGTTTTCTGTTCGTATTCTGGCGCGCCCGGAGCGATTCGAACGCCCGACCCCTTGGTTCGTAGCCAAGTACTCTATCCAGCTGAGCTACGGGCGCCTTGAACGAGGCGCGAACTATAGCGGAAATGGTTTTTCGCGTAAAGTCCGCCCCGAAGTTTTTTTCACACCCTTGCATCACATTCATGAAACAGACTTACGACGAATCCAGTTTCCGCGTCCTCAAGGGACTCGAACCCGTGCGCGAGCGGCCGGGGATGTACACCCGTACCGATTCGCCCGCCCACATCATTCAGGAAGTCATCGATAACGCTGCCGACGAGGCCTTGGGCGGCTTCGCCAAGCACATCCAGGTGTCGGTCGCCCGCGACGGTGCGGTGACAGTGACCGACGACGGCCGCGGCATTCCGGTCGGCCTGCATCCCGAAGAGAAGATTCCGGTGCTCGTGCTCGCCTTCTCGCGCCTGCACGCCGGCGGCAAGTTCGACAAGAAAGGCGGCAATACGGCCTACGCCTTCTCCGGCGGCCTGCATGGCGTGGGTGTAGCGGTCACCAACGCACTCTCGTTGTCCGTCGATGTCGAGGTAAGACGCGAGGGCAAGATTCACACCCTGCGCTTTTCCGAGGGCGGCGAGAAAGTCTCGGAGTTGACCGTGATGGGCGATTGCGGTCGCCAGACCGGCACGAAAGTCCGTGTCGTGCCTGATCCGAAGTATTTCGATGTGCCGCGCGTGCCGCAGGCCGAACTGGAACGCCTGCTACGCTCCAAGGCGGTATTGCTGCCGGGCGTGAAGGTCACGCTGGCGATCGAGCAGGCCGACGGGAAATATGCCGACAAGACCTGGCGCTACCCCGAAGGATTGTCCGGCTATCTCAAGGAGATTTCCGGAGAAGAACAAGCGGTTGCACCGATTTTCGCCGCCGAAAATTATGCCGGCGCCGACCACGACACGTTCGCCGCCGGCGAAGGAGCGGCCTGGGCCTTCGGCTGGTGGCCGGATGCCTCACCGTGCGAGTCTTACGTTAATTTGATCCCTACCGTGGCGGGCGGCACGCACGAATCCGGCCTACGCGCCGGGGTGTTCGAGGCAGTCAAGAGTTTCATTGAACACCACGCCCTGCTGCCTCGTGGTGTCAAACTCCAGCAGGAGGACATCTGCGGCAAGATGGGCTTCGTGCTCTCCGCACGCCTGCTCGACCCGCAGTTTCAGGGTCAGGTGAAGGAAAAGCTCAACTCGCGCGAAGCGGTGAAACTGGTCGCCGGCATGGTGCGCGACCCCTTCGAGATCTGGCTCAACCAGCACGTCGAAGCCGGCAAGGCCATCGCCGAACTGGCCATCAAGCAAGCCCTGGCGCGGCAGAAGAGCGCACAGAAGGTCGAAAAGCGCAAGCAGTCCGGCGTTGCCGTGCTGCCCGGCAAGCTCTCCGACTGCGAATCGACCGACATCGCGGAAAACGAACTCTTCCTCGTCGAGGGCGATTCGGCCGGCGGTTCGGCCAAAATGGCACGCAACCGCGAGACGCAGGCCATCCTGCCGTTGCGCGGCAAGGTGCAGAATTCCTGGGAAATCGAGGCCAACCGCCTGTTCGCCAACAACGAAATTCACGACATCGCCGTCGCCCTGGGTATCGAACCCAATTCCACCGCCGACAACCCGGATTTATCCAACCTGCGCTACGGCAAGCTCGTCATCATGTCCGACGCCGACGTGGACGGTGCGCACATCCAGACGCTGTTACTCACCCTCTTCTACCGCCACTTCCCGGCGCTGATCGCACGCGGCCACATCTACATCGCCCAGCCGCCGTTGTATCGCGTCGATGTGCCGGCCTCGGGCAAAAAGCGACCGGCGAAGCGACTGTATGCGCTGGACGAAGGCGAACTCGCTGCGATCAAGGACCGTCTCGCCAAGGAAGGTCTGCCCGCCGACAAGATCGAGGTCGGCCGCTTCAAGGGCCTGGGCGAGATGAACCCCGAGCAACTGCGCGAAACCGCCATGGACCCGGCGACACGGCGCGTGCTGCCGGTGTTCGAACGCAGCGAATCCCACGACGCAACCCTGAAGCTTTTCAACCTGCTGATGGGCAAGGGCGAAGCTTCCGGTCGCCGCGCCTGGATGGAGAGCAAGGGGCATCTGGCCGAGGCGGACATTTAGCTTGAAGGCCAGTCATACAGCAACTATGATATGGGTACCCATATTACCCAACCCATCCGTATGAAGACCACCATCGAAATCTCCGATCCGCTGATGATGCAGGCCAGGCAGCATGCCACCAGACAGGGAACTACCCTACGCAGCCTGGTCGAACAGGGCCTGCGCACGATCCTTGCAGATAAGCAGCAGGTCGCCGGCTTTCGACTGCGACGCGCCTCCTTCAAGGGAAACGGACTACAACCCGAAATACTCAGCGCCAGTTGGGATCGCTTGCGCGAAATGGCCTATGAGGGGCATGGCGGATGATCGCCGTCGACACCAATCTGCTGGTGTACGCCCATCGCGAAGACTCACCATTTCATGATCCTGCGATGGCATGCCTTGAATCGCTCGCCAACGACCTCGTCCCGTGGGCGATTCCCTGGCCCTGCCTGCACGAGTTCTATTCCATCGTTACGCACCCGCGCATCTATGCACCGCCCACGCCGCCCCATCTGGCTCTCGATCAAATCGACGCATGGCTGGAGTCTCCTTCGCTGGTCTTGCTCGGCGAGTCGGAACTTCATTGGCAGGAACTGCGCGGCCTGATCGCCCAAGGCCGTATTGCCGGCCCGCAGGTGCACGATGCGCGTATCGCCGCGCTGTGCCTGCAACATGGCGTGAAAAAACTCTGGAGCGCCGACCGCGATTTCAGCCGCTTTCCGCGCCTCGTCTGCACCAATCCACTGGTCGTCGATGGTCGGCACCCGTAGTATCGAAAGTCGGCGCCCCACAGGGACTTCCTTCGGTCACTGGCTGGACGGCAGTTGTATGATCGGAAAACGATTTTCATGAAAGGGCAATCGTGGGAAACATGAGCGAACTAATGGCGCAGGTGCGCCATCGCGTCAACGTGTGGGAATACCACAAGATGGCCGAGGCCGGAATCTTCGGCGAAGACGATCACGTTGAATTACTGGATGGGGAGATTGTGGATAAGGCGCCAACCGGAAGCCGACACGCAAGCGTTGTCACATTACTCAATCGCATCTTATCGCTCACTGTTGGTACGCACGCCATCGTCAAAGTGCAAGACCCCCTGCACCTTGACGCCCGTTCCGAACCCGAACCCGACCTGATGCTGCTCAAGCCCCGCGATGACTTCTATTCCGCCGCGCATCCCGAAGCCGCCGATGTCCTGCTGCTCGTCGAAGTCTGCGACACCACCGCCCGCTTCGACCGCGAAATCAAATTACCGCTGTATGCCCGTCACGGCGTCGCCGAAGTCTGGCTGATCGATCTCGAAACGCGCCAGATCGAAATCTGCCGTGCGCCAGTGCAAGACAGGGACGAGTATGCCGAACGCACTACCGTCGCATCAGGCCAGATCGCCCCGCGCTTGCTACCCGACTGCCAGATCAATGCGGAAACCTTGTTTCCGTGGCCGGCCTAAAACCCCTGCATCAACAGATCAATGGCTGCGACAAGTTCGTCGCGGCGTGCGCCGAGGCTGGTGAGCGGGGCATGCAGGATATTGACAGGAACCGCCGCCATGAATTGCGTTGCCATGACCAGCGTCTCGCCGGCGATATCAAAACAGGGATTGAGCGTGCGTGCCGGTTTGGGTGCGTTCGACAGCGGCAACAGCGGGACAACGACGCGTGTATTGAGATGACTGAGCAGGTCGGCCTGAATGTCGAGCAGACAACCCGCTCCATCGGGGTTTCGGTAAACATCGAAACGCGCCATCAGAACCTCCGGTACTTCGCCAACGGCAAACCATGTTGCTCGACAAAAGCATTCGAACTTTCCAGGGCTTCGCGATTTTCTTCCAGCCACAGGCTGGCCCGACGCTCTGCAATCGCTTGCGACAGGCCCTGCTCCGCCGCGCGCGAGATATTGACTTCCAGCACCCTCGCTTCCGCCAGGAGTTGCGCACTGATTGAAACATTGGTGGCGCGACGCACACCATCGGGCTTAGGTTGCGGGGTGAGCATGAGGCATCTCCCAATTCACGAATAATCAATATTATCCAACATACTATCCACATTTAATGCGCAAAACAATGCGCATGAATCCATATGAACCACGAAACCCCCGACCTGTTCGATAACCTGCTCGCTGCCTCGCCAGCACCCCCTCCTCCCCCTCCTCCCCCTCCTCCCCCACCTCCTCCTGCCGTCCCATCAGCGCCGACTTTTGCGGAGGGCGACGCCCTGCCGCTCGACAGCTTCGCCGAGCGCGCCTATCTCGCCTACGCGATGAGCGTGGTCAAATCGCGCGCCCTGCCGCAGGTGGAAGACGGACTCAAACCCGTGCAGCGCCGCATCCTGCATGCCATGAACGAAATGCGCCTGCCGTCGACCGCCAAGCACGTCAAGTCGGCGCGGGTGGTCGGCGATGTGATCGGCAAGTTCCACCCGCACGGCGACAGCAGCGTGTACGACGCGATGGTGCGTGTCGCGCAGGACTTCTCGCTGCGCTACCCGCTCGTCGATGGTCAGGGCAACTTCGGCTCGCGCGACGGCGACGGTGCGGCGGCGATGCGTTACACCGAATGCCGCCTGACGCTCATCGCCGAACTGCTGCTGGCCGAGATCGACAAGGGTACAGTGGATTTCGTTCCCAACTACGACGGCACGATGACCGAGCCGGCGCTGATGCCGGCGCGCCTGCCCTTCGTGCTGCTCAACGGCGCGTCAGGCATCGCCGTCGGCATGGCCACCGAGATTCCGCCGCACAACCTGCGCGAGGTGGCCGAGGCGCTCAAGTTGATCATTCGCAAGCCGACCGTCCAACTCGACGAACTGCTGGCCGTGCTGCCGGGGCCCGATTTTCCCGGCGGCGGCCAGCTCATCGCCGCCCCGGCGGATATTCGCGCCGCCTACGAAACCGGCCGTGGCAGCCTGCGCATGCGCTGCCGCTGGCGCGTCGAGGAACTGGCGCGCGGCCAGTGGCGCGTCATCGTCCATGAACTGCCGCATGGCGTCTCGACCGCGCAGGTGCTCTCGGAAATCGAAGCCGTCACCAATCCGCAGCCGCGTGCCGGCAAGAAGGACGTTTCGCAGGAGCAGAAGAACCTCAAGCAGGTCATGCTTGGCGTGCTCGATGCGGTGCGCGACGAATCCAACGAAAAAGACCCCGTGCGCATCGTGCTGGAGCCGCGCACCTCGAAAGTGCCGCAAGAAGAATTCATGGCCGTGCTGCTGGCGCGCACCAGCCTCGAAGCCAACGTCTCGGTGAACATGACGATGATCGGCACCGATGGCCGTCCAGCGCAGAAATCCCTGTTGCACATCCTGCACGAATGGGTGCAGTTCCGCCACGCCACCGTTGAACGCCGCTGCGCGCACCGTCTCGCGGAAGTCGAGCGCCGCCTGCACATTCTGGCCGGGCGCATGCTGGCTTTCCTCTCCATCGACGCGATCATCAAGACCATCCGCGAAGCCGACGATCCGAAGGCCGAATTGATGGCGCAGTTCAAGCTCAGCGCGCTCCAGGCCGAAGACATTCTGGAAATCCGCCTGCGCCAACTCGCCCGCCTCGAAGGCATCAAGATCGAGCAGGAGCAAAAAGCGCTGGAGGAAGAATCTGCCGACCTGCGCCGCGTGCTGGAAGACCGCAACGAACTGACCCGACGAGTGGTCAAGGAAATCTCCGAAGATGCCAGGAAATTCGGCGACGACCGCCGGACATTGATCGAAACCGTCGCCCCGGTCACGCCCGCCGAAGTGGCGCTGCCCGACGAACCGGTCACGGTCATCCTGTCGAAAAACGGCTGGGTGCGCACCCGCCAGGGCCACGGCATCGACCCCGGCAGCATCGCCTACAAGACCGGCGACTTCCCCTATCTGTTGCAGGAATCGCGCACTGTCTGGCCGCTCATCATCCTTGACAGCAATGGCCGAGCCTATAGCGTGCGCGTCGCCGACCTGCCCGGCGGACGCGGCGATGGCGTACCGCTTGCCACCCTGATCGAGTTGCAGGAAGGCGGCAAGCTCGCCCAAGCCTTCACCGACGCCCCCGACACGCCGTATCTGTTCGCCAACTCCGGCGGCTACGGCTTCATCGCCAACCTCGCCGACCTCGTCTCGCGCCACCGCGCCGGCAAGGCCTTCATGGCGCTGGAAAAAGGGGAAAAGCCGCTTCTCCCCACGAAAGTCGGCGCCCCACAGGAACTTCCTTCAGTCGCTGGCGGGACGGCACTGGCCGCCGTTTCAAGCTCCGGCCGCCTGCTGCTCTTCCCTCTCGCCGACGTAAAAACCATGGCAAAGGGACGCGGCACCATCCTCCAGGCGCTCGAAGACAAGGACGAAATGGCGGCCGTTGCGGTCGGAACCGATAGCTTCGTGGTCAGCGGCGCCGGACGCGGAGGCAAGCCTACCGAATGGACGTTGACGCCCAAGGACGCGCCGAACTACCAAGGTAAGCGAGCACGCAAGGGACATGCGATTCCGGTGCGCATGGTTCCGGCAGCGTTGCG
>CAZAWN010000152.1:0-7209 GCA_964488825.1 uncultured Methyloversatilis sp.
CTGGCGTGCAAGGGTCAGCGTGCGCTCGGCATAGACCAGTTCAGGCTCGACCACCGGTTCCTTCGATTTCTTGTCCTTCTTCTTCGCGGCGGCGGCCTGCTGCGCGACGTATTCCTGTTGCGAAATGGCACCCTCGGCGACGGCGACGATGCTGAACGGCTTGCCCTTGCGTTTGCGCGATTTGATCGCGTCGGCGATGACTTCCACGTCGTAGGGTATTTCCGGGATCAGGATCACGTCGGCGCCGCCGGCAATCCCCGCGCCGAGCGCCAGCCAGCCGGCGCGATGGCCCATGATCTCGACCACGATGATGCGGTGATGGCTGTGCGCGGTGCTGTGCAGGCGGTCGATGCATTCGGTGGCGATGCCCAGTGCGGTATCGAAGCCGAAGGTGGTGTCGGTGCCCCAGACGTCGTTGTCGATGGTCTTGGGCAGATTGATGACGTTGAGTCCTTTCTCCTTGAGGAGTAGCGCATTCTTCAGCGTACCGCCGCCGCCCAGGCAGACGAGACAGTCGAGATGGTTGTCGTGGTAGTTGCCGGTAATGGCATCGGTCATGTCGAGCAGCTTGCCGCCCACCGGCATCTTGTGGGGTTTGTCGCGGCTGGTGCCGAGAATGGTGCCGCCGGTGGTGAGAATGCCGGAGAGCTGGCCGCCGTCGAGCTCCATCGTGCGGTTCTCCATCAGGCCGCGGAAACCGTCGCGAAAGCCGATCACATGCATTTTGTAGTGGCCCATCGCGGCTTTGCCGACGCCGCGGATCGCCGCGTTGAGGCCGGGGCTGTCGCCGCCGGCGGTAAGGATGCCGATTTGTCGTGCCATGTCTTCCTCCGCTGAAAGTGATAGCCGGTATTGTCCGGAATTTCGCCAAGGGTGGCATGCGATAATTCGATGAAACCATAGGAATTCAGGAATTCAAATCATGGCCCGACCCAAGAACGACAATTTTCTGCGCGCCTTGCTGCGCGAACCCACCGATTACACGCCGCTGTGGCTGATGCGCCAGGCCGGTCGTTACTTGCCGGAATATTGCGAGACACGGCGCCGGGCGGGCAATTTCCTGAATCTCTGCAAATCGCCGAACCTGGCCTGCGAGGTGACGCTGCAACCGCTGGTACGCTACGATCTGGATGCCGCCATCCTGTTCTCCGATATTCTCACCGTGCCCGATGCGATGGGCCTCGGGCTCTATTTCGCCGAAGGCGAAGGCCCGAAGTTCGAGCGCCCCTTGCGCGAAGAATGGGCGATCAACGATTTGACCGCGCCCGATCCCTATGACCATTTGCGCTACGTCATGGATGCCGTCGCCGAGATACGCCGCGCGCTGGATAACTCGGTGCCGCTGATCGGTTTTTCCGGCTCGCCGTTCACACTGGCCTGCTACATGGTCGAAGGCGGCGGTTCCGATGATTTCCGCACCGTCAAGACCATGCTCTACAGCCGGCCCGACCTGCTGCATCGCATCCTGACCGTCACTGCGGATGCCGTGACGGCCTACCTGAACGCCCAGATCGAATCCGGCGCGCAGGCGGTGCAGATTTTCGATACCTGGGGCGGGGCCTTGTCGCATGCCGCCTACGAGGAATTCTCGCTGGCCTACATGAAACGCGTCATCGCCGGCCTCAAAAAGATCCATGACGGCGAACGCATCCCGTGCATCGTATTCACCAAGGGCGGGGGCCAGTGGCTGGAGAAGATCGCTGCTTCGGGCTGCGATGCGGTGGGCTTGGACTGGACCACCGATCTCGGCGCCGCTCGCCAGCGCGTCGGCGACCGGGTGGCCCTGCAAGGCAACTTCGACCCGATCGCCCTGTTTGCCTCGCCTGAGGCCGTAGCGCAGGAGGCGACCCGCATTCTCGATTGCTTCGGGCCCGGGAATACCGGCCACGTCTTCAACCTCGGCCATGGCATCAATCAGCACACCCCGCCGGAGAATGTGCGGGTGCTCGTCGAAACGGTCCACGGCTACAAAAGAAAATAGCCTGCCCTGCAAGCCAGGGGGCGCCAGCCTTTCCAGCCAGGCTCCCCGCAAACCCCCGCCCCGCAAGGCTTGCGGCAGGGGTCGAAAAGTTGACTTATTCACAGAAAGATGATCCCTGCCCTCAGTGAGGGAAATTTTCTGCCCTGTCACATTTCTACGGTTAACTTGTTGTTAACAAACGGAATAAGCTTCGCCTAATGTTGCCATACCATGACTTGGGTGAAACTGGCAAGTGCCTGTATCGAAACGCTGTTCTTTTATGCACAAAATTATCCACAGCCTGTGTGGGCGGCGAAAAAAGGCTTTCCCGGCAAGCGATTAAGGCTGCAAACGAAGAATTACTCGAAGGAACGTAGCTAAATGACCATCCTCCAGGTCGCCCTCGATATTCCTCTGCCGCGTCTGTTCGACTATCGGCTGGAGAACGAATGCGCGGAGGGATTGATCGGCCGTCTGGTGCAAGCGCCCTTCGGTACGGGAAGCAAGATCGGGGTTGTGGTCGGGGTCGCCGACCAGAGCGATCAACCCATTGACAAGCTTAAAACCGCGGAGTTGCTCAGCGATGCCCCCGCCCTGCCCGCCGACTGGATCGCGCTGTGCGAATTCTGCGCGCGCTATTACCACTATCCGCTCGGTCAGGTGATGGCCTTCGCCCTGCCACCGCTGTTGCGCAAGGGCAAGCTGCCGCGCATGCCGAAACGCAAACTCGGCGCTGGCGTGACGGCTCCGGTATTGCCTAGTCCGACGCCGGATCAACAGGAGGCCATTGGTACGCTGGACGCGGCGACCGGCTTTCGCGTTTTCCTGCTGCATGGCGTGACCGGCAGCGGCAAGACCGAGGTTTACCTGCGCGCCATCGCATCCGTGCTGGAGCGTGGCGGGCAGGCCATGATGCTGGTTCCCGAAATCGCCCTGACGCCGCAACTCGAATCGCGCGTATGCAACCGTTTTCCGCAGGCGCACATTGTGTCGGCTCATAGCGGCGTGGCCGACGGCGCGCGCGCCCGCGCCTTTCTCGACGCCCACGCCGGGCGGGCGGATATCGTGCTGGGCACGCGCCTGTCGGTATTCATGCCACTGCCGCGCCTGCAACTCATCGTCGTCGACGAAGAGCACGACACCTCATTCAAACAGCAGGAAGGCTTGCGCTACTCGGCGCGCGATGTGGCGATCTTCCGCGCCAAGCAGCGCTCCATCCCCATCGTGCTCGGTTCGGCCACGCCCGCTCTGGAAAGCTACCACCATGCCCAATCCGGGCGCTACACGCGGCTCGACCTGCCTGGCCGGGCAGTGGCGGCGGCCATGCCGGAGGTCTCCGTGGTCGATACGCGCAAGCAAAAGCTGCTTGATGGTCTAAGTCAGGAGTTGATCTCCGCGGTGAGCGAGCGCTTACAACGCGGGGAGCAAAGCCTGCTCTTCCTCAATCGTCGCGGCTACGCCCCGGTGCTTGCCTGTCCGGCCTGCGGCTGGATTTCTCACTGCCGGCGCTGCGCGGCCAACCTCGTCGTGCATCTGGCCGACCGGAGTTTGCGTTGTCACCATTGCGGCTACGAGACGGCGATTCCGCAGCATTGTCCCGACTGCGGCAATCTGGATATCCAGCCTTTCGGTCGGGGTACGCAGCGGCTCGAAGAACGTCTCGTCGCCCTCTTCCCCGAGGCGCGCATCCTGCGCATCGACCGCGATTCCGCCGACTCGCCAAAGAAGTGGCAGACCTTGCTGGAGACGATCTACGCCGGGGAAGCGGATATCCTCGTCGGCACCCAGATGCTGGCGAAGGGACACGACTTCCCCCTGCTCACACTGGTCGGGGTAGTCGGCGCCGATGCCGCCCTGTTCGCCGCCGACTTCCGTGCCCCCGAGCGACTCTTTGCCCAGATCATGCAAGTGGGCGGTCGTTCCGGTCGCCACGCCCTGCCGGGCGTGGTGCTGATCCAGACCGAGTACCCCGACCACCCGCTCTACCGGGCGCTGATCGACCACGACTACAGCGCCTTCGCCCATGAGCAACTCGGCGAACGCGATGCCGCCGGTTTCCCGCCCTTCGCCTTTCAGGCCATGCTGCGCGCCGAGGCTAGGGAGCTTAAGCAAGCACTGACTTTCCTGCAAGATGCCGTCATGTCAGCGCCGACTATTGGCCCGACCACCCCCAGCCCCGCCTGCCCAGGCGGGGAGACTTCCAGCGCCGTCCCGGCGAATAATCCATTTCCGGGCGTCCTGATCTACGACCCCGTCCCCATGAAGCTGGCCCGACTAAAAAACCGCGAGCGCGCCCAACTGCTGGTCGAATCGCGCAGCCGGCCGGAACTGCAAGCCTTCCTCACTGCCTGGATGGAGCGGTTGTACGCCCTTAAGCCGGCGCGCGACCTGCGCTGGCATCTGGATGTCGATCCGCTGGAATACTGATTTCAGCCGTAAAGTTATAATTTTCCGCCTTTACAACCGCCTACATGGCCTCGTCTGCCGGAGTCGATCATGCTCGTCTGGTTTGTTGTCCTTTACCTGATGGTTTCCGTAGGTATTGGCCTTTTGGCCGCCACGCGCGTGCATAACGCCAAGGACTTCGCTGTCGCCGGCCGCTCTTTGCCGCTGCCGGTGGTGACCGCCACGGTGTTCGCCACCTGGTTCGGCGCCGAGGCGGTGTTCGGCGTGTCGGCCACCTTTGTCAAGGAGGGGCTGACCGGCATCGTCGCCGATCCCTTCGGTTCCTCGATGTGCCTGATCCTCGCAGGCATCCTCTTCTCGCGCTACCTTTACAAGCTCAACATCATCACGCTCGGCGACTTCTACCGGATGCGTTACAACCGCACGGTGGAAGTGCTCACTACGCTTTGTATCGTGGCTTCCTACTTGGGTTGGGTAGCGGCGCAAATCAAAGCGCTGGGACTGATTTTCTTCATCATCACCGACGGTGCGGTTTCGCAGGAAACCGGCATGATTCTCGGCACTGCCATTGTGCTGACCTACACCACCTTCGGGGGCATGTTCTCGGTGGCCTTCCTGGACTTCGTACAGATGGCCGTGTCGATGGCCGGCCTGTTGTTCATCGGCTGGTTTATCAGCGGCCGGATCGATGGCGGCACAACGGCGGTCGTCACGCATGCTGCCGAGGCTGGCAAGCTGAAGTTCTTCCCGGAGATGGACCCGCTCAAGTGGATCGCTTTCCTCGGCGCCTGGGTGACGATGATGCTTGGCTCCATGCCGCAGCAGGATGTGTTCCAGCGCATCACCTCGGCGAAAACCGCGCAAATCGCACTCTGGGGTTCGATCCTCGGCGCCTCGATCTACTTTTGCTTTACCTTCGTGCCGATGTTCATCGCCTATTCGGCCACACTGCTCGACCCGGAACTCTTCAACCGCCTGGTCGAGGAAGACTCCCAGCTCTTGCTGCCGACGCTGGTGCTGCAGCACACCCCCCTGTTCGCCCAGGCAATCTTCTTCGGCGCAGTGCTCTCGGCGATCATGGCCTGTTCCTCGGCGACGCTCCTCGCCCCGTCCGTGACCTTCGCCGAGAATGTTATCAAGACCTTCCGTCCAAACATGACTGACCGACAGTTCCTGTTGACGATGCGCAGCACCCTGGTGTGTTTCGCCGGTATCGTGCTGGCTTTTGCGTTGCATTCCGACTCGACCATTTTCGAGATGGTCGAAAACGCCTACAAGGTCTCGCTGGCCGGAGCCTTCGTGCCGCTGGTGGTGGGCATTTTCTGGAAGCGCGCCACCACGCAGGGCGCGCTGGCGGCCATCATCGGCGGCCTGCTGTCATGGATTCTTGTCGAAGTGTTGATCTCCCATGGCGATGTCGGCGAATACGCCTATGCGCTGGGCGAGGAGGGAATTCCTCCGCAACTGGTCGGGCTGGCCGTCGCATTTGTCGGCATGTTTCTCGGCTCGCTGCTGCCGCAGTGGGTCGGTCACAAGAATCCCGGCCGCCCCTTGCACGAATTGCAGCATCATGCTGCAATGGAAACGCATCATGTTTCCGAACATCCCCGTCACTCAGTCTGACACTTCGAAAGGATTCCGCATGAGACAGTTGATTGTTGCCGTGAGCTTTGCCGTCGCCAGCCAGTTCGCCCTTGCCCCCGCCTATGCAGCCGAGGAAAAGGCGCCCACGCCGCAGCAGCAGCGCATGAAGGACTGCAACGCCGAAGCCAAGGAGAAAGATCTTAAAGGCGACGAGCGCAAAACCTTCATGAAGGATTGCCTGGCCGGCCGGCAGGCCGCTGCCAAAGATGCCCGCACCACTCAGCAGGAGAAGATGAAGTCCTGCAACGCTGAAGCCAAAACCAAGGCGCTCAAGGGCGACGAGCGTAAGGCTTTTATGAGCAGTTGCCTGAAGGGCTGAAACGGATCACCTGCGGCGACGCAGCTTCGATGTTTTCCTCGTCGAATGCCGTGTCGCCATCCGGCTCAGGCCGGCCGGTCGGCTTGAGTCCGGCAAAGTCGTAGAGCCGCGCATCCATCAGGTGCGACGGCACGACGTTGGATAATCCCCTGAACATGGTTTCGATGCGTCCCGGGAAACGTTTGTCCCAGTCGCGCAGCATGGCGGCGATCTGCTGACGTTGCAGGTTGGGCTGGCTGCCGCACAGGTTGCAGGGGATGACGGGAAATTCCCGGTACTTGGCCCAGGCCTCCAGATCGTGCTCCGGGCAGTAGGCGAGCGGGCGGATAACGATGTGGCGGCCGTCGTCGCTTACCAGCTTGGGCGGCATGGTTTTCAGCTTCCCGCCGAAGAACAGGTTGAGGAACAGTGTGGCGAGAATGTCGTCGCGATGGTGGCCGAGGGCGATCTTGGTGGCGCCCAGCTCACTCGCCACGCGGTAGAGCACGCCGCGCCGCAGGCGCGAGCACAACCCGCAGGTGGTCTTGCCTTCCGGCACCACGCGCTTGACGATGGCGTAGGTGTCTTCCTCGACGACGCGGAAGGGCACCCCCAGCTTTTCCAGATAGGCTGGCAGCACCTCGGCGGGGAAACCGGGTTGCTTCTGGTCGAGATTCACGGCGATCAGCTCGAAATCGATGGGCGCGCGCGCCTGCATCTGCAGCAGGATGTCGAGCAGGCTGTGCGAATCCTTGCCGCCCGAAAGGCAGACCATCACGCGGTCGCCGTTCTCGATCATGTTGTAATCGCCGATCGCCTTGCCGACCATGCGGTGCAGGAACTTGGACAGCTTGTTTGCTTCGTGCGTGTCCTTGTGCGCTTGCTTGTAGGTGGTCATGGG
>CAZAWN010000153.1:0-7137 GCA_964488825.1 uncultured Methyloversatilis sp.
CGCGGCATGAAGGAGATGCATGATGCCGGGGCCCAGACGGTGGCCGAGGACGAGTCGACCTGCGTGGTATTTGGCATGCCCAAGGTGGCGATCGACATGGGCGGGGTAGACAAGATCGTGCCGCTGGATCGCATTCCACAGGAAATCATCGCCTATGCGCGCTGAAACTCGGCGCCCCACAGGGACTTCCTTCGGTCGTTGGCGGGACGGCATGAATCCGGCTTGCCTGGTCGAATAACCCATGTTTAGGTCACTGCGCGCCAAACTGATCGCCGCCACGCTGCTGGTGCAGTTGCTGATGGTTGCCGGTTTGACCTGGAACAGCCAACGCCTGATCGAGAGTCGCCTGCTCACGCAGTTTGAACGCCGCGTTGCCGTGATTACCCCGATGGTTTCCGCCGCCTTGATAACGCCCTTGTTTCAGCGTGACTTTGCCGCCGCTCGCGAAGCCTTGACGACCATGAGACAGGAGGATTTCAGCTACCTGATACTGCTGGACTCGGCCGGCAAGATGGTCGCCGCCGAAGACTGGCCGCTCGACCGGGCACCGCCGCCACCCACGCCGCGCTTGACGTCGGAGATGGCGCAGAGTTTGCAGGTCTTCGATTTACGCATTCCCATCCAGTACGCCGGACAGCCTTACGGTGAATTGGCGGCTGGCCTGAATCTCGGCTTCTTGCGGCAAATTCTTGACGATCACCTGCGCCAGACGCTCGGTATTGCGGTACTTGGAATCTTCTTTTCCACCTTGTTGATGGTCGCCGTCAGCCTGTGGCTTACCCGGCACTTGCGCCAGCTCACGCTGGCAAACCAGTCGCTTGCTGCAGGGAAACCGTTGCCGCCCATTGCCATCCCTTCCTCGGACGAGATTGGTGCACTGGCGCGCAGCTTTTCCGATATGGCGAACAGTTTGCAGACGCGTATGGCCGAGATCGAGGCGGCGAAAAAGAATCTCGGCGATCTGGCCGCCGAACAGCGCGCCATGCTCAACAACGGCATCGTCGGCATCGTCAAAATGCGCGACCGGCGTTTCATCTGGGCCAACCCTGCCTTCGAGCAGGCGCTTGGCTACGCCTCGGGCGAGCTTAACGGCCAGTCAAACCGGATAATTTACCCCGACGATGCATCGCATGCCGCCATGGCGGTTTCCCAGGAGGTGTTGGCGCGCGGGGAGATCTGGCGCAGCCAGGTGCAATATGTGCGCAAGGATGGCACGTTGCGCTGGTTCGAACTCTCTGGCGGCGCCCTGCCCGACGGGGCTTCGCTCTGGTCTCTGGTGGATATCACCGGGCTCAAGCAGGCGCTGGGCGATGCCGAAGCGGCCAATCGCAGCAAGAACCAGTTTCTCGGCAATATCAGTCATGAGTTGCGCACTCCCGTGCACGGCGTGCTGGGCATGGCGCAATTACTGCTGATGTCCTCTCCCTCCGAAGAGCAGCGCGACTATGCGCAGGAGATTGTTCGCAGCGCCAAGTTGTTGCAGGGGCTGATCGATGATCTGCTCGATATCTCCAAAATCGAAACCGGCAAGCTCGAACTACGGTTAGTTGAATTCGATCCAGCCGCGATGTTGAGTGATGCCTTGACCCCGCTGGCCCGACGCGCTGAAGCTTCCGGGCTTCGTTTCATTGGCGAGATTGATCCCAAGCTTCCGCATAAGTTGCTGGGCGACGCGGTGCGCCTCGAACAGGTGTTGGTGATTCTGGTCGGCAATGCAATCAAATTCACCGAGCAGGGCGAGGTTGCTGTGCGTATTGCCAGCGAAGCCTTGCCGGGAGAGAAAGTCCGTCTGAATGTTCAAGTGGGCGACAGCGGCATGGGCATTCCGCCCGAGAAGTTGGCGCAGCTTTTTGCCCCTTTCGGGCAGGTTGACGGTTCGATTACCCGTCGGCATGGTGGCGCCGGACTCGGGCTGGCGATCGCCCGGCAATTGGTCGGCTTGATGGGCGGGGATATTCGCGTGGAAAGTCAGCCCGGAAAAGGATCGATCTTTCGTTTTGCCGTGGAGTGTGCTGTGGCGATGGCAGTTCCAGGGGCTGTTTCAACCGGTGCGAATCGTTTCGATGCGGATGCTGCGCGCCGCAATCTGGGGGATGATGAAGAGCTGTTCCGCTGTGTATTGACGGATTTATGCGGCGATGTTTCCCAGCGTCTGGCCGAATTGCAAGCGGCTGTCGAACGGGGAGATACCGTGGTTGCGCGACGCGAAGCGCACACACTCAAGGGATTGGCGGCTACCGGTGGCAATAACGTGTTGCGTCAGGCCGCGCTGGAAATTCAGGAGCTATGCGATAAGCAGGATCTGGCCAGTGCGGCGCAACGCTTGCCTGCCCTGGAAGGGATGCTGGGGGAAGCGATAGCTGCCTGGCAAGACTACTTGCTCCGATGAGTCGCGCGTAAAGTCGGCGCTGGCGCGACGGCACGGCCGGGTGAGGAATGGCCTGTGCCGTCTGTCAGCCCTTGGCCAACAGGGCGACGAGAGTCTCGTAAGCTACGGGTTTGCTGAACAAATAACCTTGGTAATGGTCGCAGCTCTGGGCGTGCAGGAAATTGCGCTGCGCCACGGTTTCGACACCCTCGGCCAGGACCGTGAGATGCATGTGGCGGGCCATGGCAATGATGGTGCCGGCAATTTCCATGTCGTCGAGATCGTTCGGTATGTCACGCACGAAACTCTGGTCGATCTTGAGCTTGTCCACCGGGAAGCGCTTGAGGTAGGAGAGGGAGGAGTAACCGGTGCCAAAATCGTCGATGGCGAGCTGCACGCCGAGCGCTTTCAGGGCATCGAGAATACGGATGGCTTCATCGGCATGCTCCATGATGGCCGATTCCGTGATCTCAAGTTCGAGCAGTTCGGGCGGGAATCCCGTATCTCGCAGCACGTCGGTCACCAGTTGCGGCAGTTTTTCGGCATGGAACTGGCGTGGCGAAACGTTCACCGCCAAGGTAAGCGGCGCGCCGCCGCTATCCAGCCATGCTTTGATCTGCTGACAGGCCTGCCGCAGCACCCAGCCGCCTAGCGCCTCGATCAAGCCGGTTTCTTCCGCGACCGGGATGAAAACGGCGGGCGAAATGAGCCGGCCATCCTCGTGGCGCCAGCGCACCAACGCCTCAATGCCGACCACCTTGTCGTCATGCAGGGAAATCTGCGGCTGGTAATGAACTTCGAACTGGTTCAACTGGATCGCATGGCGCAATTGGGCGTGAAGCTCCAGGCGCACCCGCGCCGCTTCGGTAAGCGATTCAGTGTAGAAGCAATACGTGCCGCGCCCTTGGGCCTTGGCCAGTGCGACGGCGGAATCGGCATTGCGCAGCAGCCCGACCGCATCGTTGGCATCGGTGGGGAGCATGCTGACGCCGATACTGGCCCCAATATAGATTTCGTGCGCCCCCAGGAGGAAGACCTCGCCGATCGCTTCAATGACTTGCTGCGCAACAATGGCAGCGCTGTTGGGCCGCGGTAATTCCTCGATCGTCACGGCAAATTCATCGCCCCCCAGTCGTGCCAGAAGGTCTTCTTTACGCAGGCGACCCTGCAGGCGGCGGCTGACTTCCTTGAGCAGTACATCGCCGACCGGGTGACCCAGGCTCTCGTTGATGTTCTTGAAGCGGTCGATATCGATGAGCAGCAAGGCGATACTCTGCCCGCGCCGTTGTGAGCGGGCCACCGCCTGTTCGAGGTGAATTTCGAAAAAAGTGCGATTGGGCAGACCGGTCAGCTGGTCGTAATGCGCCAGATATTCCTCCCGCGCTTCTGCGGCTTTTTTCTCGGTCAGGTCCGACGCAACGGCGACAAAATTTCGTAGGTTTCCCAGTTCGTCGCGTACCGCGTTGAGGGTGAGCCACTCGGTGTATTCCTGGCCGTTTTTGCGTCGATTGACGATTTCTCCCTGCCAATAGCCTCGCGACAGCACCGCTTCGAACATTCGCTCGAAAAATGTTTTTGGATGTCTGCCGGAGTTAAGAATGCGCGGATTACGACCGAAGACTTCGGCTTCCGTGTAGCCCGTCGACTGGTTAAAGGCGCGGTTCACCGCCAGAATGTCTCCCTTGGCATCGGTGATCATGATGCTGTCTTGGGTGGCCTCGAATACCCGCTGCGTCATCATCAAGCGGTCGTTGTTGCGGCGGCGTTCGACCAGTTCCATCGCCTGCATGCCGAGCGTGGCCAGCACGAAAATATCCTCGGGTTCGTAGGGTCGGGGTTTGTTGCCGACGCCGAGTACGGCAACGATCTTGCCCTGCGGTCCAAGTATGGGCACGTTGGCGACCCGTTCTACCGGGGCGTGTCCATCCGGCATGCCGCATTTTTCAGGAAATGCAGGGTAGTCGTTGATGATGACCGGTTGGCATTGGCGGACGGCTTCGGCCCAGACACCGGCCTGGCTGATCGGGTAATGCTGCCCCTTGCCTTCGGCCGTGCACATTCTTTTCAGGGTATTGGTCGACCAAGTCTGCAGTGTGAGGGTTTCCTGATCCGTGTCGACGAAGTGGAAGAAACCGATGGTGCTCGCTGTCCAGAGTTCGGCGGTGTCGAGCGTCCTTTGCAGGAGATCGTCGATGGTGCAGGTCTGCGCTTCTTCTGTCAGTTCCAGACGGAAGCGGTTCATGTCCTCTTCGCGTTTTCGCTGATGGATATCGCGCAGGAAGACGAAGAAACACCCACCCTCGACTTCAGCGTAAGTCACATTGACTTCAACCTGCCAAGTCGAGCCATCCTTGCGGCGATGCAGTGTTTCAAATAAGTCGCCTCCGAGTCGCACAATATGCTCGGCGTGAGCGCGAAAATCCGTTTCGCGCTCGTTCGCTTCCAGGTCCGGCACGCGCATCTGCAACAATTCGGAGCGGCTGTAACCCGTCTGGCGCACCAGGGCGTCATTGATCTCGATGATGCGTCCCTGCATGTCGACCCGCATGAAACCGTCAAGCGAGGTTTCAATCACGCTGCGATAGACAATGGCGCGAGTTTCAGTATCGCGCGACGCGGATTCGGAGAGTTCGTTTTTCATGTGTCTGGTCTTGACTATTGCGTGGCCGTGGTGCTTGTGACGATCCCCGATACGCTCGCCAGCAAGAGGGATGCATTGTACTGTCGCACCTATATAATGCGCCGACACTTTAACCCCGATTTCCATGCCTCCCTCCGCACCCGCTTCCGGCCGTGAACTCGAACGACTCGCGCTTAATATCAATCCAGGCGGCTGGACGGTACAAACCGAGCGTCCGATTGCCACCTTGCTCGGTTCCTGCGTGGCTGTCTGTTTCTACGATCCCAAGCTCAAGTTGGCGGGCATGAATCATTTCTTGTTGCCCAGTCGGGCGAGCGCGAGGCTGGCCGACGAGGACGTAGTGCTGAATGGCGACTACGCCATGGAAGTGTTGCGCAATGCGATGTACGCCAAGGGTGCTTCTCCGTCACGCTTGGTGGCCAAGGCTTTCGGCGGAGGGAATATCGTGAATTCGATCCAGATGGCCATTGGCGCGCGAAACGCCGAGTTCGCCAAGCAGTGGCTGGAACGCGAAAAAATTCAGCTCGTCGCCTCCGATTTCGGTGGCGCCTGGTCACGCAAGGTGATCATCGAACCGGTGTCCGGTGATGCCTTCTGCCGGCGCAATCCGATCAATCAACCGGACGTTCAGGCGATGGTGAAGGCGGAAAGCGACTACGAGAAGTCGCTGATCGTGCCGAAGAAACCCAGCACTCAGGAAAAGCGCATCGAGTTGTTCTGATTTTCGGACTCAGCCGCGCCGCTCGATCCAGCGACCCAGCCAGTCGGCGGCGGGTTCCGGGCGGCTGAAAAGATAGCCCTGCAGCGTGAGTTGTGCGCGCGCGGTCAGGAAATCCGCCTGTTCCTGAGTTTCCACCCCTTCCGCAACAACATGCAATTGCAAGTGCCTGGCCACGGAAAGGATGGTTTCCACCAGCGCTGCATCGCTGCTGTCGTGGGGGAGATCCTGCACGAAACTCTTGTCGATCTTGAGTTCCTGGATCGGCATGCGCTTGAGATAGGCCAGCGATGAATAGCCGGTACCGAAATCGTCGATCGAGAAGCGGATGCCGAGACTGACCAGTTCGGTCATCTTTGCCACGACATCGCCAATGTTGTCGATCACCATACCTTCAGTGACTTCCAGCATCAGGCGCGACGGGTCGATCCCATGGGCGGCAAGCAGATCCTTGATCCACTGTACGAATCCGGTTTGCCGGAAATGGCGCGGACTGACGTTGACGGCGAGCCGCAATCCGCGTCCGGCCAGATCCTGTTCAGCAATCAGGCGGCAGGCCTCGGAGAGCACCCAGGTTTCGAGCTCGACGATGAGATCGGATTCTTCCGCCACGCCGATGAAGACGCCCGGTGGCAGCAGGCCGCGCTGCGGATGCTGCCAGCGAACCAGCACTTCGGCGGCGACGATCTTGCCTTGCTCGTCGACTTGCGATTGCAGGAAGAGACGCAGTTCACCGGCAGGGATGCCGCGGCGCAGTTCGCGCTCGATGAGGAAGCGTTGTTGGGCCAGGGCGCCCATCGAGGAATCGAAGAAAGCCGTCTGATTGCCTCCGTCTTCTTTGGCGCGATGCAAAGCGGTCTGGGCGCGTTGCATGACCTCCTGGGACGTATCGTCGGCATCCTGGGGGAAAAAACTGATGCCCAGCGTCGCCGTGATGGTGACTTCCTCTTCGTCGAACAGGAAGGGCAGGCGGAGCGAGGCGTGGATCTTTTCGGCAATGACAAGGGCGTAGCGGCTGGCGCGCTCTTTCTCGATGGGAATGTCCTGGACCAGCAGGGCGAACTCGTCGCCGGCAATGCGCGCAAGCTTATCGCCATCGCGGATCAGGCTGGCAAGTCGTCCGCCTACCGCCATCAGCATCAGATCGCCCATGGCCGAACCGCGCGCATCGTTGAGGGTTTTGAAGCGGTCGACGTTGAAAAGAATCAGCATGTCCTGGCGACCACGGCGCTTGCCGAGCGCCATCGATTGTTCGATTTGGTCGACCAACAAAGTGCGGTTGGGGAAGCCGGTGAGCGTGTCGTAATTGACCAGGCGCTCGATTTCCGCCGTGCTGGTATCGGCCCGCGCCTGTTCGGCGCGCAGTTTTCGGTTGGTACGCACCAGAACGATCACTGCGCCGAGCATCAA
>CAZAWN010000154.1:0-7075 GCA_964488825.1 uncultured Methyloversatilis sp.
GCACCCAGGGAGCGTTGGGCAGTTCGTCGGGATTGTCGTTGCGCGGCGGGAAGTGTTCGGCCAGCAAGCTGGTGATGCGCCCGATGGCGTCCAGCAGGCCGGCGCGGCAGTCGTTGGCGCGCATGGCGGTTTCGATATCGCGGCACAGCGCTTCCCAAACGGCGGGCGTCACTTGGGCGGCGATGCCGCGGTCGGCGAGGATTTCCACGTCGCGATCAAGCAATTGCAGATAGATCAGCACGCCGCTGTTGTCGGCGGTGTCCCAGACGTGCAGTTCGGCGAATAGCTCGATGGCGCGTGCGCGCGGCGCAAGGTCCCGCCAGAGGTAGCGCCAGGGCAAGGGCCCTTCGATGGCGATGCGCAGTTCGCCGCGATGGCGGGTTTCGGAAGCGGCTACTGCGGCGGCGATCTCCGCGCGCAAGGTCGCGGGAAAACGCCGCAAGGCAAACCACGGCGGCGTGAGCAGATGACGGAACAGACGCGCAAGATTCACCTTCACCACCTCCCCGATGCGCCGCCGCCGCCAAAGCCGCCGCCCCCGCCGCCAAAGCCGCCCCCGCCGCCTCCCGAGTAGCCGCCACCACCCGAACTCCAGCCGCCGCCCCTGCCGCCTCCCTTGGCGAAGGCCAGGCCGACGATCAGCACCGCCGCCACCAGGCCGGCCAGCCCACTGCCGAAGAAATACCAGGCCAGCGCGCCGGCTACCCCCCCGGCCAGCAACGCGCCGAGCAGGCCGAACAGGCTGCGCAGCATGCGGGCTGCCGCCGCCAGAACGAACAGGGCAATCGCCTGCCAATCGTCCTGAGCTGCACCGCTTTCATCCGCCCTGCCGGCGGGCGGCGGAAGCGCCTCGCCATCAATCAGGCGGGCCAGCGTTTGCACGGCATCCTGCACGCCGCCGAAGAAGTCGCCGGCGCGAAAGCGCGGCACGATGCGTTCCTCGATGATGCGTTTCGCCACTACGTCGGGAATGACCCCTTCCAGCCCATAACCCACCTCGATACGTACCGCCCGGTCGTTTTTGGCGACAATCAGGATGACCCCGTCGTCAACGCCCTTGCGGCCGATTTTCCAGGCATCGGCCAGACGGATGCCGTAGCCTTCGATGCTTTCCGGCTGGGTGGTCGGCGCAATCAGGACCACCAGCTGGGCGCCCTTGGCGCGCTCCAGTTCGCTCAGCGCAGATTCCAGTTGGGCGACTTGCGCCGAAGTCAGCGTACCCGTCTGGTCGGTGACGCGCGCGGTCAGTGCGGGAAGCGGAACGAGGTCCGCCACGGCCCAGGCGCCGCTGGCCGCCAGCCACAACCAGCAAAGCGCAAACCAGCGCAGCATTTACTTGCTGGCGGGGGCGGCGTCGAAGCGGATGGTCGGCGGCGCGGAAATAGCCTTTTCGTCCTCGACGCCGAAGTTGGCCTTGGTCTTGTAGCCGAACACCATGGCCGTGAGATTGTTCGGGAAGGTGCGCACGCCGATGTTGTAGGTTTCGACCGTGGCAATGTAACGATTGCGCGCCACGGTAATCCGATTCTCCGTCCCTTCCAGTTGTGCCTGCAAATCGCGGAAATTCGCATCGGCCTTGAGCTGCGGGTAGTTTTCCGCCACGACCAACAATCGCGCCAGTGCCGAGCGCAACTCGCCTTGCGCCTGCAGGAACTTGGCGAAGGCGTCGGGATCGTTGATCAGTTCTGGCGTGGCTTTCATGCCGGCGACGCTGGCCCGCGCCTCGGTCACCTTGGTCAGCACTTCCTTCTCGTGGGAGGCATAACCCTGCACCGTGGAGACCAGGTTCGGAATCAGGTCGGCGCGCCGTTTGTACTGGTTGAGCACCTCGGACCAGGCCGCCTTCACTGCCTCGTCGTTGATCTGGAACTGGTTGTAGCCGCAGCCGGACAGCAGGCTGGCGAGCAACACGAGCAGGGCGGCAAGACGAATTTTCACGGGGGTCTCCTGAGGGATCAAAACTGCTTTCGATTGTATTCGAAGCGCGGATGCCGGAATGCCCGGGCTGGCAGGTATGATGTTTGGCGTGCAAGGCAATCTATTCATCCTTCTGCTGTTGCTGACCACCGCCGTCGTTGCGCTGGCCTTGACGCGCCGCTTCAAGGGGCCGGCGATGCTCGCCTACCTGGCCGTCGGTCTGCTGCTCGGGCCGCATGGCTTGCGCGCCCTCGAAGAAAGCAAACAGGTTCACTTCATTGCCGAGTTCGGGGTGGTGTTCCTGATGTTTTCCATCGGCCTCGAATTCAGCCTCGCCCGCCTCAAGGCGATGCGCCAACTGGTCTTCGGTTTCGGCGCGGCGCAGATGACGATTACCGCAGCAGCGACCGCCCTGATCACCTGGTTCGGCTACGAACAGGGGTGGCGCGCCGGGCTGGTGGTGGGTCTCGCCGTGGCCATGTCCTCGACCGCCATCGTCGCCAAGATGCTCTCCGAACGCTTCGAACTGCATTCGCGTTCCGGCCGTCAGACGATGGGGGTGCTGCTGTTTCAGGATATCGCCGTGGTGCCCTGCCTGATCCTGTTTCCCGCGCTGGCGCAGTCGGCTGCCGAATTGCCGCGCTCGCTGGCGATCGCGCTCTCGGAAGCCGTCGTCGTGCTGGTCGTCATGATCTGGCTCGGCCAGCACTGGATTCGCCGCCTCTACGATGCCGTCGCCCGGCAGCGCTCCGAAGAATTGTTTGTGCTGACCACGCTCTGGCTCGTCATCGGCCTCGCCTACATCACCGAACTGGCCGGCTTGTCCCTGGCCCTGGGGGCCTTCGTCGGCGGCATGCTGATTTCCGAAACGATGTATCGCCATCAGGTCGAGGCTGACATCCGGCCGTTCCGCGACATCCTGCTCGGGCTTTTCTTCGTCACGGTCGGGATGATGCTCGACCTCGGTTTCGTGTTAGAGAATCTCCATCGGCTGGTTCTCGCGGTGTTGTTGCTGGTCAGCGGAAAAGGGCTGGTTGTCCTGCTCATTGCACTGGTCGCGAAGAGTCCGCTGAATGTCGCCCTGCGCACTGCCGCCCAACTGGCCCAGGGCGGCGAGTTTGGACTGGTGCTGATCGGCCTGGCCTATCAGCACCAGCTGATTGGTACCGACGTGTTTCAGGTCACCCTGTCCGCCCTGCTGATCTCGATGTTCCTCGCGCCGGTATTGATCAACCGCGCGGTGCGCGTTACCGGGCGCATGCTGCATGGCGACTGGGCGCATCAGGCCAAGACGATTCACGACATCGCCGTCGCCGGTTTCGCCATGGACCAGCACGTGATCATTTGCGGCTACGGCCGTACCGGCGGACGCGTCGCCGAATTCCTTGCCGCGGAAAACATTCCTTTCCTTGCACTCGATGTCGATCCGCAGCAACTCAAGCGCAGCGTGCCCGCCGGGGGCAAGCTGAGTTTCGGTAGCGCCGACCGTACCGAAGTGCTGCAGGCGGCCGGTCTGGCGCGCGCCCGCGCGCTGGTGGTCGCCTATCCGGATACGCATTCGGCCGAGCATGTGGTGCGCAAGGTCAGGGCAAGTCGCCCGGATATCCCGGTGATCGTGCGCGCCCCGGACGAGTCCTCCGTCCAGAAGCTGAAAGCAGCCGGCGCCACCGAGGTGATTCCCGAAGTGCTCGAAGGCAGCCTGATGATCGCCGCGGAAACCCTGACGCAGATCGGTTTTCCGATGGAGCACGCGATTGCCCAGGTGCGCGCCGCGCGGGCGCGCCGCTATGCCTCGTTGCGCCAATACTATGTCGCCGCCGGTCAGGTGGAGGCGCGGGACAGCGAAAAGCTTTCCTGACGGAACGCCAAAGCTATACTCCGCAAATATCCATAAGAGTAGTGAGACGATTCAACATGCGCTTCCGTCCCGACGATATCGTATTTTTTGCTGGACTGGCTTTTCAACTGGGCGCCATGGGGGCTTACTTCCTGGTCGGCAATGCCAGCATGGTTCCGCTGGTTCTGCAGATACTCGCCCTGCTGACGCTGCTGGTGTTTCTGCGCATGAGCTTTGCAGCCCGGGCGCGCTGGCGGGTCGTCCAGGAACAGCGCAACCGCGAACTGGCCGAAACCATGCGCAATTACGACCGCAGCTCCGACGCGGCGATGGAACTGGCCAACCGACAGTTTTCCACGATCCGCGAAGGCATTGCCCAAGCCTACAAGATCATCGACTCGGCGACATCGCGCCTGACCGGCAGCCTGACCGGACTGGAGAAACACTCGACAAGCCAGATGGAACTGCTGCGCCAGTTGGTCGAGGAACTTTTCAATGCCGCCCAGGGCGACCAGCAGCAGGAGCAGATTGCCGGCATCCAGCGCTTCGTCAAGGATACCGAGGACATGATCACGCAGTTGATCAACTTCATGAACGGCATCCGCAGCGCCGGCCACGATACCGCCAGCAACTTCACGCAGGTGGAGCAGTTGATGCGTGCGGTGGTGGAATTTCTCAACAACGTCAACGAGATCACCAAGCAGACCGACCTGCTCGCCCTCAATGCCGCCATCGAAGCAGCGCGCGCCGGCGAAGCGGGGCGCGGTTTTGCCGTGGTGGCCGATGAGGTGCGCAAGCTGGCCCACCGCACCAATGAGTTCAGCGCCCAGATCCGCACCCTGCTGAAGGATATCGACGGCTACCTCGGCGGCCTGGGCGCGTCGATCAAGGACATTTCCAACCTCGATCTGGATACGGCGGACCGGTCGCGCGCCAACATGGCCCACATGTGGAGCGAAATGGAGAACCTCAACGCGGCGGCGGCGCGCCAGTCGCAGCACATTGCCGAAGTCTCGAAACAGATCCATACGCTGGTGCTGGAAGGCATCGTTTCGCTGCAGTTCGACGATCTGGTGCGCCAGATTCTCGAACAGGTGCAGCAACGCTCGTCGTCGCTGGAGGACTACATGACCTCGCTGCACAACCTGCGTTCCAGCGGCGAAGCGCAAGACAGCGTCGATTCGCTCGCGCAGCGCATCGCGGCCATCGAAGAGGTGATGCACGCCAAAGGCAGCGAATTTGGCCGCATGGACACCAAGCAGATCCAGCAGGCTGATGTGTCGACCGGCAGCGTGGATTTGTTCTAGTTGCCAAACCGCACGGTCGGCGCTACGGTCAGGCCAGATACTTGCTCGCCAGCCGTTCGCGCATCAGTAAGGTCTGGGGATCGACCGGCCCGCTGGCGGTGCGAATCTCCCCGCCGAGTTGTCGCGCCGCCTGCACGGCGCGCTGGGCGGCCAGCAGAGGGCCGGCGAGGCCGCTGCCGGCAGCGCCGACCACGCCGGTCGGCGAGCTGACCTGGCCATGAATGTCGACCTCCGCAACCCGCACGCCATCGCGCCAGATTTCCGCATACAGCGGCGCAAGACGCGCTGGCTCGGCCGGTGGCGCGGCGCCGGCGGCGGGCGACAGGCTGACTTCCACCGCCGCCGTAGGGTTGTTTGCGCTGACGGGCGGCGCTTCGGCTTGCGCCGGCGCCCCGGCGCGCACCCCGGCATGGGAGGCGAAGCTTCCCGCTCCCTGCGGTGTGTTCTTGTCCTCCCCGGAGGCAAAGGGCAACCGGGCCGCGGGAGCGGCAACGATGGCAGGAGCGACAGGCAAGATCGGCATGGCAATGGGCTTGATTCAACGATACCACCTCTAAAGCACGAGCCATGCCAAAAGATTTCACTAATTGAAACAATAGCTTGAAAACATAAGCTGATGCCGTTCGGCAAGTAATGCCGGCAGCCACATGCCGGCCCGCCGTGGGTTTGCAGCGGCATCCGGCAAAACTCGGCGCTGGCGCGACGGCACAGAATGCCCGGCAACCCACCATAGCCGGTGCCTTCAGGCAGGCATACAATCGCGGACTCCTTTTCCCCGTTCACGGCTTCATGGCGACCTTCCTGCAACGTTCGCTGAAAATTCGCGTCACTCTGGCCACGCTCGCCGTGTTCATTCTGAGCCTGTGGTCGCTGGCCTATTACGCCACTCACATGCTGCGCGCCGACATGGAACGCCTGCTGGGGGAGCAGCAGTTTTCCACCGTCAGCCTGGTGGCCGATCACATTGACCGCGAACTCAAGGCGCGCATGGACTGGCTGAAAGCGATTTCCCGCGGAATTGATCCGCAGCATATGAGCCGCCCGGAAGCCCTGCAGCGATTCGTAGAGAACCGTTTCGCCGCCCTTGAACGCTTCAACGGTGGCCTGTTCATCACCGATGCGGCAGGAACGGTACTGGCCGACAACCCGAGCAACGCCGGGCGGATCGGCATCAATTTCGCGCACCACGAGCGTGTCGCCAAAGCTGTCCTCAAGGAAGGCCAAACCGTCATCAGCGACGTGTCCTTCGGCAAGATCGCCCAAGCTGCGGTGCTGGCCATCGCCCATCCGATCCGCGATTCCCATGGACAGGTGATCGGCGCGCTGGTGGGCGTCATCAACCTTGGCACAGATAATTTCCTCGACCGCATCATTGCTACCCCCTACGCCAAAACCGGAGGCTTTGTCATCGTGTCGCGCAGCCAGCGCCTGATCGTCACCGCCACCGACAAACGCCGCTCCCTCGAACCCGGTCCCGCAGCCGGCACCATCCCGGCCATCGATCGTTTCTACGCCGGTTACGAGGGCAGCGTCATGTTCGTCAATCCGCGCGGCGTCCAGGTTTTGCAGTCGGCCAAGAGCGTGCCGTTGCCGGACTGGTATGTCGGCGTGCAACTGCCGACGGAGCAGACCCTCGCGCCGATTCGCGACATGCAAGAACGCATGTTGCTGGTGACGATCATGCTGACCTTGCTGGCCGGCGGGCTGACCTGGTGGTTGCTCTACCGGCAGCTCCGGCCGCTGCAAGCCGCCATCGTCGCCCTCAACGCCCGGGCCGAGACCGACGCAGCACCGCAAGCTCTGCCGCACACCACGCAAGACGAAATCGGCCAGCTGATCGGCGGCTTCAACCAACTGATCGAGTCGGTCAAGCGCAATGAGGGTGCCCTCAAGCGTCATCAGGAACACCTCGAAGAACGGGTGCTGGAACGCACGGTGGAACTCACCGAAGCCAAAGTCGCCGCCGAAGCCGCCAACCGTGCCAAGAGCGCCTTTCTCGCCAACATGAGTCACG
>CAZAWN010000155.1:0-7021 GCA_964488825.1 uncultured Methyloversatilis sp.
GAGCCGCGAGAAAAAAGATTCGGCCAGTCTCGCCTGGTGAGACACGCGAGTGGCACGATGGCCGGCAATTTCAAGGTAAGCGGCCTTGGAGCTTGATCAATGCGAGTCAGGGAGAATCTGAATGAACGAGCGAGTACAAGCAATTGCCCATGCAGCATGTGATGAGCATGGCACCTGGCGACCACCGCACGATCTCGCCGAGCATCTGGCCGGTGTGGCCTCGCTGGCTGCCTGCTTTGCGCGTACCTTTGGCGAAGACTGGGCGCGGCTGGCGGGGCAATGGCATGACCTGGGAAAATACCGACCGCGTTTTCAGAAATACATCCGGCAAGTCACCGGATTCGAAGCGCTGGATGCCCACATCGAAAACAAGCCGGGCCGCTCCCCGCATTCCACCGCCGGCGCGCTGTACGCCTGCGACAACTTCCAGAATGCCGGCCGCATCCTTGCCTACCTGATCGCCGGTCACCATGCCGGCCTGGACGACTGGCATAGCGGTTTGAACGAACGCCTGGCCGACCCTGCCAGCCGTGCCGAACTGAATGAAGCCTTGGCGGAAAAGCCACCCGCCAGCATCCTTGACTCCGGCGCCTTCAAACCCGATTTGCACACGATGTCGATTCCCGGCGGTGGAAAGGGCTTCGCGCTCTGGGTGCGCATGTTGTTTTCCTGTCTGGTGGATGCCGACTTTCTCGATACCGAGGCTTACATGAACCCGGACAAGGCCGCCGGGCGTGAAGGCTGGCCGGGAATACCCGGTTTACTCGACCAGTTCGACCGACACATGGCCGATCTTTCCGACCAGGCCAAGCCTTCAAAGGTCAACGAGCTTCGCGCCGAAGTCCTCGCCCAATGCCGCGCCAAGGCGATGGAATCGCCCGGCTTGTTCTCCCTCACCGTCCCCACCGGCGGCGGCAAGACGCTGTCCAGCCTCGCCTTCGCGCTGGGACACGCAAAGAAATATGGCAAGCGCCGCGTCATCCACGTCATCCCTTACACCAGCATCATCGAGCAGACCGCCGACATCTTCCGGGGCATCTTCGGCGACGCCGTCATCGAGCACCACAGCAACGCCGAAGCCGATCCCGCCAAGGAAAACAGCAAGAGCCGCCTGGCCTGCGAAAACTGGGACGCGCCCATCGTCGTCACCACCAACGTCCAGTTCTTCGAATCACTCTTCGCCGCGCGAACTTCACGCTGCCGCAAGCTGCACAACATCGTCGATGCCGTGGTCGTGCTGGATGAAGCGCAACTGCTGCCGCCGGAATTCCTGCAACCCATTCTTGACGTACTCAATCTGCTTACCGCCCATTACGGTGTCACGGTCGTGCTCTCCACAGCCACCCAGCCCGCCTTGAGCACCCGTGAGTATTTCGATTCAAACCAGAACATCGCAGGCCTGGATAACGTGCGCGAAATCGTCGCTGACCCCGACGTGCTCTATCGCGCCCTAGAGCGGGTCAACATGCGCCTGCCCATCGACATGCACGCGCCGACCGATTGGGACACGCTGGCGGCCGATCTGAGCGGCAAAGATTCCGCACTCGCCATCGTCAACCGCCGGAACGATGCACGCGAACTCTGGCAACGGATGCCGGAAGGCACTCTGCACTTGTCCGCGTTGATGTGCGGCGCTCATCGCTCGCAAATCATCGCCACGATCAAGGCGCGCCTGAAAGCCGACATTCCCACCCGCGTGATCAGCACGCAACTGGTGGAGGCCGGCGTTGATGTCGATTTCCCCGTGGTCTACCGGGCACTGGCCGGACTGGACTCGCTCGCGCAGGCAGCGGGGCGGTGCAATCGGGAAGGGCGGTTGGCAAAGGGTGAAGTCGTTGTGTTCATCGCCCCAAAACCCGCGCCGCCCGGTCTGCTTCGCAAAGGCGAAGACGCTTGCCGCAGCGTGCTGCATGGCATCGAAGGAAACCCGCTGGAACGGGCGCTGTTCGCCCGCTACTTCGAACAGCTGTATCGCGCCTGCAATCTGGATGAACACGACATCGCCGGTTTGCTCAAGGTCGATGGCTCAAGCCTGGCGGTGAACTTTCGCAGCGCCGCTGAAAAATTCAAGCTCATCCAGGACGAAGACAGCGCGCCGGTCGTCGTCCTCTATCGCGGTCTGGATGGAAGCGACGAAGCCATCGACAAATGGCTCGCCACCCTGCGCAAGGATGGCCCGCAACGCTGGCTGATGCGCAAGTTGCAGCGTTACACGGTGAATATTCATCGCGGGGAAGCCATGAAGTTGCTTGCACAGGGCGATGTTGAGGAAGTGATACCAGGGTTGTTCGTGCAGGCCAGCGACTGGCTCTATGATTCTGTTCTAGGGCTTAACCCGGACGGGTTGCCGCTAAAACCAACAAACACCATTGCTTGAGGGAGCGTGATGAAAACCTACTGCCTTGAACTCACCGGCCCCTACGCCTGCTTCACCCGCCCGGAAATGAAAGTCGAGCGGGTCAGCTATGACGTGATGACGCCTTCCGCCGCGCGTGCCTGCTTCGAGGCCATTCTGTGGAAGCCGGCGATTCGCTGGCATGTCCGCAAGATCGAAGTGCTCAAGCCGATACGCTGGATCAATTTGCGGCGCAACGAGGTCTCCAGCGTGGTGCCCAGTCGCAACGTGGAAACCGCGATGAAGAACGGAGTCGGCGAGTTGGCACAATACATCGAGGATGAACGCCAGCAGCGCGCCGGGTTGTTCCTGCGCGATGTGGCCTACCGCGTCCATGCCGACCTGGAAGTGTTGCCGGGCGCCGCGCCGGACAACACACCGATGAAGTTTCAGGAAATGTTCGAGCGACGCGCCGCCAAAGGTCAGTGCGTCAACCAGCCCTACCTTGGCTGCCGGGAATTCGCCGCCGCTTTCCGGTTGGTTGGCGACCTGGAATCCGAAGCGCCGGCCATCGCGGAAACCCGCGATCTGGGTTTCATGCTGCACGACCTGGATTTCTCCAAACCGTCCGACCCGCAGCCCCGATTCTTCCGTGCCCAAATGGAAAACGGCGTGGTGAATGTGCCGGCCTGGACCAGCGATGAGGTGCGGTCATGATTCTGCAAGCGCTCAACGCCTACTACCGGCGCAAACAAACCGACCCGGACCCGAAGAACCGTCTGCCTGCCTTTGGCCTGGAAGAGAAGGAAATCCCCTTCGTGCTGGAAATCGATGCCGAGGGTCGGTTGGTGAACTTGGCCGACACCCGTTCCGGCGAAGGCAAGAAGAAAGTGGGCCAGCGTTTTCTGGTGCCACAAGGAGTCAAGAAAACCTCCGGAGTGGCGGCCAATCTGCTTTGGGACAACGCTGAATATGTGTTGGGTGTGGCGATAAAAGAAAACTCGCTCGACAAACCGGAACGGGTCGTTGAACAACATGCGGCCTACCGTGCCCGGATCGAAGCGCTGCCGGATGCAGCAAAGAACGACGCAGGCATCCGCGCTGTGCTGGCCTTTCTCGATGGACTCGATCTGGATAGCCTCGCCACGTTTGCGGCTTGGCCGGACATACTGGCCGTCAACCCGGTGTTGACCTTCCGACTCCACGGCGATGTCGATCTGGTCTGTCAGCGTCCCGCCGTGGTGGCCGCTACCGTTGCTGTCACCGAAGCCGAGCCGGATCAACCGACTGGCATTTGTTTGGTCAGCGGCGACCAGACCGCCATCGAGCGCCTGCACCCGTCCATCAAAGGCGTCTGGGGCGCGCAATCCTCGGGCGCGAACATCGTTTCCTTCAACCTCAACGCTTTCAATTCCTATGGCAAGGCACAGGGTGCCAATGCCCCGTTGGGGAAATCAGCCGTCTTCGCCTACACCACCGCGTTAAACCACTTGCTGGCGCGCGACTCCCGGCAACGCATGCAGGTCGGCGATACATCCACGGTGTTTTGGGCGGAAGAAAAACATGAGTTGGAAATGCTGTTCGGCGAAGTCATGCGTGACGACCCCGAACAAGGCACCGGCGCCCTGAATGCCCTTTATTCGGCAGTGCAGTCCGGCAAATTCGCGGCGGGAGATGCAAGCACCCGTTTCCATGTTCTCGGCCTGGCGCCCAACGCCGCGCGCATCGCCATTCGTTTCTGGGAGACGGCTACGGCGCTTGAATTGGCGCAACGTATCCAAGGCCATTTCGAGGACATCCGCATAGTTCACGCTGATTTCGAGCCGGAACGCTTGTCACTGTTTCGCCTGCTCACCGGGCTTGCGCTGCTGAACAAGGCGGACAACATCCCGCCCAATCTGGGCGGCGAGGTCATGCGCGCCATTCTGGAAGACCTGCCGTACCCGGCACCGATACTGAATCTGGCGGTGCAGCGTTGCCGGGCGGAACAGAAGCCCACCTACGCCCGTGCCGCCGCCATCAAGGCTTATCTCAACCGTGTTATCCGTCGTGCCAACACCAACGAAAGGGAGTTCCTGCCCATGCTCGATCCAGCCAACCTCAACCCGGCCTACCGGCTTGGCCGCTTGTTCGCCGTTCTGGAAAAAATCCAGGAAGAAGCCAGCCCCGGCCTCAATGCCACCATCCGGGATCGCTATTACGGTGCGGCTTCCAGCACGCCGGTTTCCGTGTTCACCACCCTGCTGCGACTGAAGAACCACCATCTGGGCAAGCTCAATCACGGTCGCGCCGTGCAGATGGAAAAGCTGATCGGCGAAATCATGCAGGGGATGGCCGATTTTCCGCGCCAGCTTGCTTTGCCAGATCAGGGACGCTTTGCCCTGGGCTATTACCACCAACGTCACATCTTCTTTATTAAGTCCGACACCACCAAAACACCTGAGGGAGAAACAAAATGAGCCTGACCAATCGTTATGACTTCGTGCTGCTGTTCGACGTGAAAGACGGCAACCCCAACGGCGACCCGGACGCCGGCAACCTGCCGCGCCTGGATGCGGAAACCGGAAACGGTCTGGTGACTGACGTGGCGCTGAAGCGCAAGGTGCGCAACTTCGTTGCACTCACTCACGATCAGGAGCAACGCGAACCAGCGCTCGGCGAAAAGCGCTTTGAAATCTACGTGCGCGAGAAAGCCATCCTCAACCTGCAACATCAACGCGCCTATTCCGCGCTGAAGCTGGACGAGCCGGTCGCGGCAGAAGCAAGTGCGGAAGCTGCGCTGGAGAAGAAATCCGGCAAGGACAAAAAGCGCAAGGGCAGTGCTAGCGATGTCGATTTAGCTCGCAGATGGATGTGCCAGAATTTCTTCGATGTGCGCACCTTTGGCGCGGTCATGTCCACCGGCACCAACTGCGGCCAGGTGCGCGGCCCGGTGCAATTGACTTTTGCCCGCTCCATCGACCCCGTCATCGCGCAGGAACATTCCATTACTCGCATGGCAGTGACCACCGAAGCCGAAGCCGAGAAGCAGGACGGCGACAATCGCACCATGGGCCGAAAACATACCGTGCCCTACGGTCTTTACATGGCCCACGGCTTTGTCTCCGCCTTTCTGGCGGAACAGACCCAATTCGGCGAGGACGATCTGGCATTGCTCTGGCAGGCACTGGGCCAGATGTTCGAACACGACCGTTCCGCCGCGCGCGGCGAGATGGCGACGCGTGGGCTCTACGTTTTCAAACACGAATCGAAGCTGGGCAACGCTCCGGCGCATGCGCTGTTCGAACGGGTCAAGCCGAAGCTCAAGGCGGATGTTGCCGTGGCGCGTGGCTTCGACGATTACGAGGTGAGTGTCGATGAAACGGGCCTGCCTGCCGGCGTTACACTGATTCGCATCGTGTAAACAGGTGCCAGCCATGACCGAAATCCACCTCCTGGCCAAAGCAGCGGAAGAAATCGACGGTTTCTAAATGGACGAATCATGACCGACTGGAAAAACCGTATCGTCGTCAACCCCGACATCCTGGTCGGCAAGCCGACCGTAAAAGGAACCCGGATTTCTGTCGAGTTGATCCTCGACCGGCTGTCCGATGGTTGGTCCATGGAGGACATCTTGTCCGCTTACCCGACTTTGAGCCTTGAGGATGTACTGGCCGCGCTCTCGTTCGCCGCCGAGTTGTTCAAGGAGGAAACTTTCGTTGCCGTCAACAAGGTGGCGGCGTGAGGCCCGCTCTGCTCGTCAACGAGAACTTTCCCGTCCCGGCCACAGCGGTCTTGCGCGTCCAGGGTTTGGATGTGCTGGCGATCAGCGAATGTTGCCCGGGCTGGGATGACGTGCGAGTGATGTCTTTGGCGCTGGAATCCCAACGCTGGTTGATCACCTCCGCCCGCTGTGATTCTGTTGCGAGTGCCGTCGTATCGGCCTGAGGAACCAGCGCAGTGGGTGAGTCGAATGACGGCCGATCCCGAGGTGCATATCGGCAAGTTCACGGTTTTTGATGGCAATACACTGCGCATACGGTCGCTACACATAACTACAGCATGAATCAGGTGGCGGTACATCTTTCGCGAAACTTGTCCATGAAAGCCGAGGAGGGGCGCCAGGGGCTGTCTTTCTCCAATTCTGCGGCGGGCCGACCCGCTAATTCCTTTGCCCAATCCATTTCAAGATCATCGAGATTCTTCACGGTTTGGGAAATCATGAAGCAAAGCAATTCTGACCTCTCTTGTTGCGACAATGACATGCATTGGTCGTATAGCTCGTCTACGGTCATGACCACCTCCTGTTCGGTAATTGGCTGAATCAGCGTATCACCACGCCCATGCCGGAAACAGACCCCGTCCCCCTCGCCGCGCTCCAGCACTGGGCCTATTGCCCGCGCCAGTGCGGCTTGATCCATCTGGAACAGGCGTTCGAAGACAACCTGCACACTGCGCGCGGGCAGGCGGTGCATCATCTGGTCGATACGCCCGGTTACGAGATGAAGGCCGGGGTGAAAGTGGAGCGCGCGCTACCGCTCTGGTCCGACCGGTTGGGTTTGATCGGCAAGGCTGATCTGGTCGAGTTTCATCCGGATGGCACGGTTTTCCCGGTGGAGTTCAAACACGGTCCCAAACGGCAGAAGGTGTACGACGACATCCAGCTCGCCGCCCAGGCGATGTGCCTGGAAGACATGCTCGGCCAAC
>CAZAWN010000156.1:0-6999 GCA_964488825.1 uncultured Methyloversatilis sp.
GTCGCCTATGCTGTCCATCGCTACCTGGAACATCCACAAGGGTTTTTCGCAGTTCAACCGCCGCATGGTGGTGCATGAGCTGCGCGAACGGCTTCGCGCGCTGGATGCCGACATTGTCTTTCTCCAGGAAGTGCAGGGACGTCACGAACGCCATGCCGAGCGTCACGACGACTGGCCGGAAGAGCCGCAGCACGAATTCCTCGCCGCGGATGTCTGGGAAAACCACGCCTACGGCCGCAACATGGTCTACGACCACGGCCATCACGGCAATGCGATCCTCGCCCGGTTTCCGATCCTGAATTCCCACAATCAGGACGTCACGCGGCTGCGCTTCGAGAAACGCGGCCTGCTTCACTGCAGCGTTGACGTTCCCGGCCAGTCGTTGCCGTTGCATTGCGTGTGCTGCCATCTGTCGCTGTTCGGCCGCTCGCGTCGTCATCAGTACGATGCGCTGGCATCCTTTATCGAAACGAATGTGCCGGACGCCGCGCCGCTGATTATCGCCGGCGACTTCAACGACTGGCGTGGGCGCGCCTGCGACCTGCTGGCGCCGCGACTCGGCCTGATCGAAGTCTTCGGCAGTAACGGCGCCCGCCCGTCGCGCAGCTTCCCGGCCGTTTTGCCTATGTTCCGGCTTGACCGCATCTATGTGCGCGGCCTGGCCGTCAAGGACTGCTCCGTCCATCACGGGCCGCCCTGGTCGAGCATATCCGATCACGCCGCGCTGTCCGCCAGCCTCGCTTTCGCCCCGGTTTCCAACGTCCCTGCCGTCACGTGAGCGCCGAGTTTCTACAGGGCAACCGCATCGACCTGCTGGAATCCGGCGCGCAGTACTTTCCCGCCCTGATCGCCGCCATTGATGCGGCCAGTTGCGAGATCTTTCTCGAAACCTACATTTACGCCGACGATCCGAGCGGGCGGCAGGTAACGACAGCGCTTGCTGCCGCTGCACGGCGCGGTGTGGCGGTGCGCGTGCTGGTCGATGGCTTCGGCGCGCGCGAATTTCCCGCCGGCCTGGGCAAGGAACTGGCGGCTGCAGGCGCCGAGATCCAGATCTATCGCGCCGAGATCGACCCGCTCAAACTGCGTCGCCACCGGTTGCGGCGGCTGCACCGCAAACTCGTCGCCATTGATGATCGCAGCGCCTTCGTCGGTGGCATCAACGTGCAGGACGACCATGACGTTCCTCGACTCGGACCGCGTTTCGACTACGCGGTGCGCATCGAGGGGCCGCTGGTCGCCCGCGTTCGCGCTGGCATGGCCCATCTTTGGCGGCTGGTCGGTTGGGCGCGCCTGCGCCGCCGCCCTCCCTTGCCGCCCCCCAGTTCATGCCGAAACGAAGCGACGGTCGACTATGTTGCCGCCGCTTTGGTCATCCGCGACAACCTGCGCCATCGACGCGCCATCGAAGATGCCTACCTCGCCGCTATCGCCAGTGCAGGCAGCGAAGTATTTCTCGCCAATGCCTACTTCCTGCCGGGACGCCGTTTCCGCAAGGCGTTGAGAGCGGCCGCCCAACGCGGCGTGTCTGTCACCGTACTGTTGCAGGGGCAGGTCGAATACGCGCTGTTGCACTACGCCACGCAGGCTTTGTACGGCAGCCTACTGAAGGGCGGTATCCGCATCTTCGAATACCGCGCAGGATTCCTGCACGCCAAGGTGGGTGTTATCGACGCTCACTGGGCGACGGTGGGCTCATCGAACATCGACCCGTTCAGCCTCCTGCTGGCACGCGAGGCGAATGTGGTGGTGCGCGACGCCGGCTTCGCGGCGCGACTGCGCGCCAGTCTTGGGCGCGCCAGCGCCGCCGATGCCGTCGAAATCACGCGCGATGAGCTGGAACGCAGTTCGCTGTTCGCGCGCGCGCTGCGCTGGATGGCCTATGGACTGGTGCGTCTGCTGCTTGGGCTGACGCGCTATGGCGGCAAGGATTATCGGGAATAAGCCCTTACCGGTACGCTCTTGTGACGTTTTTTTCCAATACGCTGGGCCGGCTCATCTATGACCTTAGTTGTATTGCATATGGTTGCAGGGTTCGCTATAGTCAATACCCCGTGTTGAATTGCTGAATAAAGCCATCCAGCAGTTCGATTGCCTTGTCCCCGTTGCATCTTTGCGCGCAGGGACGTTAGAAAAGTTCGCCAGATTTTCCATGAACTGCACACATGAACATATCCTGTTGGTCGACGACCATCCGGTGAATCTTGAAGCGCTGTCGCTCATCCTGGCCAATGAGTACCAGCTGAGCGTCGCATCGTCCGGCGCCGCTGCGCTTGCCGTAGCAGAGCACATCCAGCCCGACCTGATTTTGCTGGATGTGTTGATGCCGGAGATGGATGGCCTGGAAACACTGCGCCGCCTGCGTTCTGCCGACTGGGGAAAGAGCATCCCGGTGATTCTCGTCACCGCGGACGACAGTTCGGAAAGCCAGATCGAAGGCCTGCAGTCGGGGGCAGACGACTTCCTCTCGAAAGGGGTTTTGCCCTCGGTGATGAAGGCGCGGGTGCGCAATGTGCTGGCGCATCGGCGTGCGGAAGCAGAGCTCAAGCGCCATCGCGATCAGCTCCAGATAGGGGTTGAGGAACGTTCGGCGGCACTGAAGCTCGCCAGGGAGGCCGCAGAAGCCAAGAGCGTCTTCCTCGCCAACATGAGCCACGAAATTCGGACCCCGATCAATGCCGTGCTGGGGTTTTCCGATCTCTGCCTGCGGCTTGACCTGCCCGAGCGGGCGCGCGGCTACGTCGAAAAGACCCACAGCGCCGCATTGTCGCTGCTGGGTATCATCAACGACATCCTCGATTTCTCAAAGATCGAGGCCGGTAGGTTGGAGGTCGAATCGATACCGTTCCGATTGAGCGATGTGCTGCACGGTATAGCCAGCCTGTTCAGCCTGAAGGCGCGCGAGAAGGATGTCGAACTGGTGATCGGCGCTCACCCCAACGTCAGCGACCGGCTGCTGGGCGATCCTCTGCGCCTCGGACAGGTGCTCACCAATCTGGTTGGCAACGCGCTCAAATTCACCGAACGCGGCAAAGTTGACTTGACTGTTGAGTCCTTGACTCGTGACGAAAAGCGAGAGGAAAGTGTGACGCTGCGTTTCGTTGTGCATGATTCCGGTGTCGGCATGACGTCGGAACAGCAGGCGCGGCTGTTCATGCCCTTCGTGCAGGCAGATGGCTCAACCACGAGGAAATACGGCGGCACCGGTCTTGGACTGGCCATCAGCAAGCAGCTGGTCGAGCGTATGGGCGGAACGATAGCGGTCGAAAGTGCAGCGGGGAAGGGCTCCACATTCAGTGTCACGCTTCCCTTTCGCGAGGACAGGAGAGAAGCCGACCGCTTGCCGGCGCATACGCCGCTGGCCGCGACACGCCAGCCGGCTCCTGATTTGGCGGGAGTTTCCATCCTGTTAGCGGACGATAACGAGTTCAATCGCCAGGTTGGCAGCGAACTGATCGGGATCAGCGGCGCGACGGTGACAGCCGTCGACGATGGCGCCGCCGCCGTGGCGGCCGTTGAAATCGGCAACTATGATCTGGTGCTGATGGATTTGCAGATGCCGGTAATGGACGGGTATAGCGCGGCCAGTCAAATTCGCGAACGCTGGCCCGATTTGCCGGTCATCGCCTTGACTGCCCACGCTCTGGTGGAAGAACGCGAGCGGGTGCTGGGGGCGGGGATGAACGATATCGTGACCAAACCTATCTTGCCCAACGTGTTGTATGCCGCCTTGCTCAAGTGGCTGCCGAAATCCAGGCAAGGGAAACTGGGGCGCTTGGCGGCGAAGGGTGCCATCCCGCCCGTCCCGGAAAAGGGACTTCCTGCGGTTATGCCGACTTGCGCGCCTGCACCTGCCTGCGCTGTGCCGGGCGAGATTTTCGATCTTTCGATAGCCTTGTCCCGAGTGCATGGCGATCAGCAAATGCTCGGGCGTTTCCTGCGCTTGTTTCGCGAACACAATGCCGGGGCGCTGACCGACATAAACGCCGCACTCGAACAACAGGACTGGCCGACGGCGCGACGCCTTGTTCATGCATTAAAGGGCGTAGCGGGAACCGTCGGCCTGATCGATCTGCAGTCCGCTGCTGCCCGCATGGAGGCGACGCTGAGCGACATTGCTCCGGATCGGGTCGGCGACGCGCCTCATCGCGGCGCCGATTGGGTTGCCCTCGAAGCCGCCTGGGGGCAGGCGCAGGCGGCCCTGACAACTTTGCTTGATACGCCCCACAATTTCCCTTTCATAACTTCAGGTGATGCATGATGGATGAAAATGCCCTTGTTTCCCGCACGTCTCTTGCCGCCGCTCCCGGTCGTGTCCTGATCGTCGACGACGACCCTGTGGCAGCCGGCATGCTCGGCGTCACGCTCGCCGCCGCCGGCCACCAGATTGTCGAGGCTCATTCGGGAGAGGACGCATTGGTCCGGCTCGCCGATGTTTCGGTTGGGTCTCTACCCGATGTGGTGATTCTCGACATTGAGATGGGGATGGGTATCGACGGCTACGAAACCTGTCGTCGGCTGAAAGCGGCCGATGACACGCGCGACCTTCCGGTGCTCTTTCTGTCGGGACACGACGGTCTCGAAGACCGTCTGCACGCCTACGATGCGGGCGGAGACGACTTCATGGCCAAGCCTTTCGACCCCGACGAAGTGTTGCGCAAGACCGCAGCGGCATTACGTCACCGGCGGCGCTTGCTGGAGACCAGGGGAGAAAGCCGCACTTCGTTCAATGCCGCGATGACCGCGATGACGACGCTGGGCGAGTCCGGCGTCACGCTCAATTTCAGTCGCGGCGCCTTGGGTTGCCGTACCCAGACGGGGCTGGCGCAGCTGATGATCGAGTCCATGGCCGCCTTCGGTATCGAAAGTCATGCACAGATCCGCCTACCGCACGAAATCCTCACGCAGACGCCGCAGGGCGCCGCCTCGCCGCTCGAGGAGTCGGTGTTCGAGAAGATGCGAACGATGGGCCGCATCTTCAGTTTCAGGAATCGCATGATCATCAATCATGGCGCCATATCTATCCTGGTGACGAACATGCCGGTCGCCGACGACGATCTGTGCGGACGCATTCGCGACCATGGAGCGATGATCGCCGAGGCGGCCGCGTTGGCGGCGAACAATATTCATCTGCGTACCCAGGTGGTCCGCCGTGCTGGCGAGTTGCGCGGCTTGGCGGAAGCCAGCCGCACAGCGGTCGAAGAACTGCGCGGGACCTATCGGGATTTGCAGGTAGCCACCCGCCTCGAACTTGAAGCCATGACGCAAAGCATCGAGGGAATGTACGTTCGCCTTGCCCTGTCCGAGAAGGATGAGTGCTCGATCAGCAATGCCGTGCGCGGGGCGGTAGATCAGGTTCTGACCTTGTTCGAGCGCAGCAGTGAACTCGACCGGAACTTCGCCGGCATTGTCGAAGGCTTGACACAGGCCAGCGACATCGATGTGGCGCAGGAAGACGAAACGTCGGCGGCTGTGGAGCTGTGGTGAAGCCGGGCACCTTGCCGCCCGGCTGGGCCGTATTGACAGACTACTGCGTCTTGCCTTCGTAGGCTCCGCCGGCAACCTTGGCCATCATGCCCTGGTTGCTGTCCGGATGCGAGCCGATGCCCATGAACTGGAACATACCCAGCTCCGGCCAGGCCAGCGCCGTGCGATAACGCGCGAACAGCGCATAGGCCTTGTTGTCGACAACGTAGATTTCCCAAGGCAAGGCGGCGATGTGATCGGGGCCGATCTTCTTCGCCCACCAGCCTTCGCCGTCCTCCGCATCATTGGTCGCCACGCCGAACACGGCCAGTTTCTTCTCCGGCATCACGACCTCATAAACCTTGGCGGTCTTGGCAATGCCCTTGGCCAGATTGTCACGAATCGTCTTGATCGCGTCATCGAAGCTCGCATGCGCCTTGAGTTCGCTCTTGTCGTCGAAACGCTCCATGCCCGCCATGTAGCGGTAAGTCGGTAAATCCTCGGGCTTGACCTCGCCGCCGAAGGGCTTGCCGGCGCCGAGCGCCTGCTGCAACTTCCCGCTGGTCGCCTTTATTGCCGCCTCGGCCTTGCCGTAGTTGGCGCGCAGGTAGGCGCGCTGCCAGTATTCGAGGTTCTGGTAGGACACCGTGCCGTCCGCCTTGACACCGATACGAATCGGCAGGCCCACCACCGCCGAACCGCCGATCTGCGTCAGCGCCGCGCTGAAGCCCGGTTCGGTCACGACAATCGAGGCGTGCTGCGGCAAACCTGGCGGTTGATGCTTGCCGACCACGGTAAATCCTGCGGTAGTGAGTTTCTGTTCGGTGGCCGCGACGGCGGCCTTGAGGTCGCCGCCGGCTACCTTGTCACCGCTCATGTAGGGCTGCAAGGCATGCGCCAGCAGGGAACAAAAAGCCAGGACCGCGCCTGCGATGATTCTTTTCATTATGTCTCCTCTATAGTTGTGGGTACTGCTCAGGACTTCACGCAGTCGACGTAATAGTCGCTGCCATTTTCCTTGACAAGACCGTGGATATCGGTCTCGAAGCCGGGAAACTGTGCATTGAAATCGCGCGCGAACTTTAGATAACGCACGATAGTAGCGTTGAAGCGCTCGCCGGGAATCAGCAGCGGAATCCCGGGCGGGTACGGGGTGAGCAACACGGCCGTGACGCGGCCCTCCAGCCGGTCCAGCGGCACGCGCTCGATCTCGCGGTGCGCCATCCTGGCGAAAGCATCGGCCGGACGCATCGCCGGTTCCATGTCCGACAAGTACATCTCGGTGGTCAGGCGCGCCACATCATTGGCTTTGTAAACCGCGTGGATCTGTCGGCACAGATCGCGCAAGCCGACGCGCTCGTAGCGCGAATGCTTGGCGACAAACTCGGGCAGCACTTTCCAGAGCGGCTGGTTCTTGTCGTAGTCGTCCTTGAACTGCTGCAGGGCGGTGACCAAGGTGTTCCAGCGGCCCTTGGTGATGCCGATGGTGAACATGATGAAGAAGCTGTACAGGCCGCACTTCTCGACGATGAC
>CAZAWN010000157.1:0-6886 GCA_964488825.1 uncultured Methyloversatilis sp.
CTCCCAGCACTTCAAGCTTGACCAGCGCATGACCATCGAGCAGTTCGCGTGCCAGCCGCAGTGTTCGCACGGCTTCATCCGCCGTGTAGCAACCGGCGGTATTGGGCAGGATGGTGAACTGCGACGGCGGGAGAACCTCCAGCAGCGAGGGCTGACCGGGCTCCTGGCCAATGTTGGTGCGGCGGATGGCGACGGTAATGATTTCGGCACCCGAGGCGACGATGGCTTCGCGGGTCTGGGCGAAATCCTTGTACTTCCCGGTGCCGACCAACAGGCGCGAGGCGTAGGTTTTGCCGGCAATAACGAGAGGATCGTTGCTCATGAAAGCTTCCAGTAGTCCAGAAAGGTTGGGCGCCGCAGCGCCTTAGCCACCACCGACGGCGATGACGATTTCGAGCCTGTCACCGGCATTCAGTACCGCCTCGGCGTGGCGACTGCGCGGCACGATTTCGCCGTTGCACTCGACCGCGACGCGCTTGCCGACAAGACCGCGCACCTCCAGCAACTGGGCGACGGTGGTGGTGTCGGCACAACGCTCAGGCGTGCCATTGACGATGATGTCCATCGGGCGATTTTACTTGAGCAAGCGCCGCCGGGTCAGCACCAGCGCGACCTGAAACGCCGCCGCCGCGGTGATCGTCAGCATCGCCAGATGCCAGAAGATATCGACCGGCACATTACCCAGCAGCAGCGGGCGTATCAGGGCTACGGCGTGGGTCAGCGGCAGCCAGGCCGCTGCAGCCTGAACCAGCGGCGGCAACTGATCCACCGGGAAAAACACACCGCACAACAACACCATGGGCGTGATGAACAGCGTGAAGTAATACATGAAGAAATCGTAGGACGGGGATACGGCGGTGACAATCAGACCCAGCGCCGCAAAGCACAGCCCGGTCAGAAAGATCGCCGGCAGCGCCCAGAGCGCGAGCGGGCTGGCGACATATCCCAGCGCCCAGATCACCGCCAGGATCGCCATGCCCGACAGACTGGCCTTGGTCGCGGCCCACAGGCATTCGCCGGCCAGCACGTCGTCGAGCGAGATCGGTGCGTTCATGATGCCTTCCCAGGTGCGTTGCACATGCATGCGCGCAAAGGCCGAGTAAAGCGCCTCGAAAGAGGCGGCATTCATGGTTGAGGCGCACACCGTGCCAGCCGCCAGGAAGGCAATGTAAGGAACTCCTTCAATCTGCGGCAGCAAGCCGCCGAGGCCGTAGCCGAGACCGAACAGGTAGATCATCGGATCGGCCAGGTTGCCGAGCAGCGAGGGCAGAGCCAGCTTGCGCCAGACCAGGAAATTGCGCCGCCAGACAGCCAGCGCGCGCAGGGAAAGTGGGGGAAAGGCCGCGCTCATTCTCTCAAATCGTGTCCGGTAAGCTTGAGAAATACATCTTCAAGGTTGGCCGGCCGCAGGGCCGAGGGCGATACGGGGAAGTGTGTCGCGATCAGCGTACGTGGCGAACCCTCCTCGACGATGCGTCCGTGATCGACGATCACCAGGCGGTCGCACAGGCGCTCGGCCTCGTCCATGAAGTGCGTCGTGAGCAGGATGGTTTTACCTGCCGCCAGCAGCTTTTTCAAACCGTCCCAGATCAGGTGACGTGCCTGTGGGTCGAGGCCGGTCGTCGGCTCATCGAGCACCAGCAGTTCCGGATCGTTAACCAGGGCACGGGCGAGCGTGAGGCGTCGTTTCATGCCGCCGGACAGGGTACGGATACCGATCTTTTCCTTGCTCGACAGACCAGCAAACTCAAGCAGTTCGGGAATGCGTGCGCGGATCGTTGCGTCCGGCAAACCGAAGTAACGGCCATACACCAGCAGGTTCTCGGCAGCCGTGAAATCCGGATCGAGATTGTCGAACTGCGGCACCACGCCGACGCGCGCACGGGCCTCTCTGGCGCGTTCCGGCACCGGTTCGCCTAGCAGATGGATCTTGCCGCTGTCGGGGACGGTCAACCCAAGACAGCAGCGCAGCGTCGTTGTCTTGCCCGCACCATTCGGGCCGAGCAGGCCGAAGCATTCGCCCGGCGCGAGAGAAAAGGAAAGACGATCGACGACCGTCTTGTCGGCGTAGGTCTTGACGAGTTGATCGACGCTCAGCGGCGTCCGGTTGGCAGCATCCACGGGGAGGTATCGGGTATGATCGGAATCATGAACTACGCCATTTTGCCTGTAACTCCCTTCGAACAAAACTGCTCCCTGATTTGGGACCCGGCCACGCTGCAAGCCGCGGTCGTCGATCCCGGTGGTGATGTCGACGCCATTCTGGAGAAAATTGCCGCGCTCGGTCTCAAGGTTGAGAAGCTACTGCTCACGCACGGCCATATTGATCACGTCGGCGGAACCGCTGCGCTGGCCGCCCGGCTGGGCGTCCCTGTCGAAGGTCCGCAACGCGATGAGGCCTTCTGGCTCGACCAGTTGCCCGAGCAATGCCGCATGTTCGGTTTTCCCGATACACCGTCCTTGCAGCCCGACCGCTGGCTGGATGACGGGGACACGGTCACGGTGGGCGGGCTGACGCTCGACGTGCTGCATACTCCCGGCCATACACCCGGGCATGTCTGCTTCATCCATCGACCGTCAAAGTTAGCCATTGTCGGTGACGTGCTCTTCGCCGGTTCGATCGGTCGCACCGATTTCCCGCGCGGAAATCATGGGGCGCTGATCGAATCGATCCGACAGAAATTGTTCCCGCTCGGCGACGATTTCGCCTTCATCCCAGGTCATGGGCCGATGTCCACCTTCGGCGCGGAACGGCAGGACAATCCTTTCGTCGCCGACTGGGCCTGATATAAACGGCATGCCGGCCGATCCGCTTACCTCCGCCATCGTCAGCACCATTCTGGGATCGGCCGTGCAGGGTTTGCTTGTCCCTCCGCCAGCGCCGCCGCTGACCGGCCTGATGCGCACCCTGCCGATGGAGGCAAAACACGGCTTGATGTCTCCCCCCTGGAACGGCAAGGTGCGCATCGACGGTCGCGATTTCCAACTCTCGCCCGGCGCCGTGATGCGCAACGAGTTCAACCTGGTGATTCCGCCGATGATGCTGCAGTCCCAGGCCTGGGTGCGTTACCAGACCGATGCGATGGGCGCCGTCTATCGGATCTGGATTCTGTCGACTGCCGAGGCGGCGCTCACCGATCCGGGCCGCCCATGAAGAACTCGGCGCTGGCGTGACGGCACTTCCGGAGTCGATGTGAAACCCCGCAGTCTCACCCTTGAATTGCAGCCGCTCGACAATGCCCGGCTGGCAAACCTCTGCGGCGCGCTTGACGAAAACCTCCGCCAGATCGAGATGGCCTTCGACGTAACCCTCAGCCGCCGCAGCGAGCATTGCCGCATTGACGGCGACCCTGCCCAGGCGCGGCTGGCCGCCACGGCGCTGAAACACTTTTACGCGCAGGCGGCCGCCCCACTGTCGGTGGACGATATCCAGCTCGGCCTGATCGAACTGCGCAACAGCGGCCGTACTTCCCCCGAACAAAGCGCCGGCCTGCTGACGAAGAAGACCGATCTGCACGGCCGCACGCCGCATCAGGTGGACTACCTGAAAGCCATCCAGGAGCACGACATCACCTTCGGCATCGGCCCGGCCGGCACCGGCAAGACCTATCTGGCCGTCGCCAGCGCCGTCGACGCCTTCGAGCGCGACCAGGTGCAGCGCATCGTGCTGACGCGCCCGGCCGTCGAAGCCGGCGAGCGGCTCGGCTTCCTGCCCGGCGATCTGGCGCAAAAAGTCGATCCCTATCTGCGCCCGCTCTACGACGCCCTCTACGACCTGATGGGCTTCGACAAGGTGGCGCGCCTGTTCGAGAAGCAGAGCATCGAGATCGCCCCGCTCGCCTACATGCGCGGGCGCACCCTCAACCACGCCTTCATCATCCTCGACGAAGCGCAGAACACCACGCCCGAGCAAATGAAGATGTTCCTCACGCGCATCGGTATCGGCGCCAAGGCGGTCGTCACCGGCGACGTCACGCAAATGGACTTGCCCAAGGGACAGAAGTCCGGCCTGGTCGAGGCGCGCCGCATCCTGGCCAAGGTACGCGGACTGGCCTTCACCGATTTCGATGCAAGCGATGTCGTGCGTCATCCACTTGTCGCGCGCATCGTCGCCGCTTACGAAACTCATGGCAATAGCAACGCGGCCTGAGCTTTCGCTGAGCGTGCAATACGCTTGCGACGACGACGCACTGCCCGCCCGGGCGCAAGTACGACGCTGGGCGCAGGCGGCACTGGAGCGTTCGGCGCAAGTCACCATCCGTTTCGTCGCTGCGGACGAAGGGCGCGAACTGAATCGCAGCTACCGGAGCAAGGACTACGCCACCAACGTGCTGTCGTTCGTCTATGAGGACTTGCCCGTTGTCGGCGACCTGGTCATCTGCCAGCCGGTGGTGCGCCGCGAGGCGCAGGAACAGGGCAAGCCGCTCAAGGCCCATCTGGCCCACATGGTGGTGCATGGCCTGCTGCATTTGCAGGGCTATGACCACGAAACCGGCCCGCGCGACGCTGAAATAATGGAACAACGCGAGCGTGAGATACTCGCCCGCTTTCGCCTTCCCGACCCCTATAGTTAACGATGGACCCTTCCCGAAGTCGGCCCAAGCTGCTTGAACGCCTTTCGCTCCTGTTGCTGGGCGAACCCGAAGACCGCGAACAACTGCTGGAACTGCTGCGCGGCGCACACGACCGCAAGCTGATGGATGCCGATGCGTTAGGCATGATCGAGGGCGCATTGGCGGTTTCCGAAATGCAGGTGCGCGAGATCATGGTACCGCGTGCGCAGATGGAAGTCGTCGCCATCGACGATCCGCTCGACAAGATCGTCGATTTTGCCCTTGCCACCGCCCATTCGCGGTTTCCTGCCGTCGGCGCCGGGAAAGACGATGTGGTCGGCATCCTGCTGGCGAAGGACCTGTTGCGCCACGCAGCGGGGCGCTCCCTCGACTTGCGCAACAGTTTGCGCCCGGCGGTATTCATTCCCGAATCGAAGCGTCTGAACGTGCTGCTCCGCGAATTCCGCGCCTCGCACAACCACATGGCCATCGTCATCGACGAATATGGCGGCGTCGCCGGGTTGGTCACCATCGAGGATGTACTCGAACAGATCGTCGGCGACATCGAGGACGAATACGATTTTGATGAATCCGCCGGCAATATCGTGCTCGACAATGCCGGCCGCTACCGCGTCAAGGCCGCCACGGAAATCGGCGACTTCAACGCCGCGTTCGGCACGGCTTTCCCGAACGAGGATTTCGACACCGTCGGCGGGTTGATCCTCCATACTCTGGGCAGGCTACCGAAGCGCAACGAGACTATCTTCCTCGCCAGCCTGCGCTTGCGCGTGCTGCGCGCCGACAGTCGGCGCGTACACACCCTGCTGGTCGACCCGCAACAGCGCCTGCCGCTCGACGCCCCATGAAAACGCTGTTTCTCGCGGCAGGCCTCGGAGCTGCCGCGGTACTCGGTTTCGCCCCTTTCGAACTGTTTCCGCTGCCCGTCCTGAGCCTCGCTCTGCTGTTCCGCCTGTGGCGGCACGCCGCGCCGCGCCGCGCTGCAGCGCTCGGCTTTGCCTGGGGCCTGGGTTTCTTCCTCGCCGGGGTCTCGTGGGTGTACGTCAGCCTGCACGATGTGGGCGGCATGGCCGCACCAGTCGCCATCACCGCGACCGTGCTGTTCTGCGCCTACCTGGCGCTTTTCCCGGCGCTCGCCGGGTATGCCCACTGCCGTCTCGCCAACGCCGACTTTGCAAAAAATGCCCTGTCGCTCGCGTGCCTCTGGACGCTCTCCGAATGGCTGCGCGGCTGGCTATTCACCGGCTTTCCCTGGCTGGCGATAGGCTACTCTCAAACACCGCCCAGCCCGCTGGCCGGCTACGCCGCGGTACTCGGCAGTTACGGCATCGGCTTTCTTGTCGCCCTGATCGCCGCCCTGCTCGCCCTCAACTGGCGCAGCAAGGCGGGCTGGGCCATCATTCTCGCCGTGCTGGCCGGCGGTGGATTGCTCCGTAGCATGGACTGGACACAGCCGAGCGGAAAGCCGTTCAGCGTCAGCCTGCTGCAAGGCAACATCCCGCAAACCCTGAAGTGGGTCCCCGAGCGCCTGCCACTCTCGCTCGAGACCTACCTCGGCCTCGCGCAGCAGCATCCAGCCGCGCTGACCATCCTGCCGGAAACTTCGATCCCGCTGTTCTTCGACGAGTTGCCGCGCGATGTGACCAGGGCGCTGACGCAGCACGGCGACGCACTGCTCGGCATCGCCATCCGCCATCGCGAGGGCGGTTACGTGAATGGTGCGGTGGCCATTTCTCATGCCGTCACGCCAGCGCCGACTTTACTGCCCCCCCGCGCTCGCAACCCCGGCTCGCTGCCCCCCACAGGGGGGACGTCGGCTTGGGACGGCCCGGCGCCGACTTTGCAAAGCTACGCCAAACGCCACCTCGTGCCCTTCGGCGAATACATTCCGCCCGGCTTTGACTGGTTCTTCAAGCTGGTGCATATTCCCATGGCCGACTTCTCCGCGGGTCCGCGCGACCAGCCGACGCTCTCCCTCGCCGGCCAGAGGATCGCGCCGAACATCTGCTATGAAGACCTGTTCGGCGAGGAGATCATCCGCGCACTGCCAGAAGCGACCCTGCTGGTGAACCTCTCCAACACCGCCTGGTTCGGTGATTCCCTTGCCCAGCCGCAGCACCTGCAGATCGCCCGGATGCGCGCCATGGAAACCGGCCGCATGATGCTGCGCGCCACCAATACGGGTATAACGGCAGCCATCGCTCCAGACGGTCGCGTGCTCGCCCAGTTGCCCGCCTTTACCACCGGCGCGCTGCGCATCGAAGCGCAGGGCTTTACCGGGATGACGCCCTATGTCCGCTGGGGCAACGCGTTGG
>CAZAWN010000158.1:0-6880 GCA_964488825.1 uncultured Methyloversatilis sp.
ACAAGCTGCAGGAATGGCTCGGCGAGCCGGGCGAGAACAAGCTCACCGACTGGGATATTTCGCGCGACGCCCCCTATTTCGGTTTCGAGATCCCCGGCGACAATGGGCAAAGTACGGGAAAATTCTTCTACGTCTGGCTCGATGCGCCGATCGGCTACATGGGCTCGTTCAAGAATTTCTGCAGCAAACAGGGCCTCGATTTCGACCACTACTGGAAGCCCGATTCGACTACCGAGCTCTACCACTTCATCGGCAAGGACATCCTGTACTTCCATGCCTTGTTCTGGCCCGCCGAGTTGCGGCATGCCGGCTACCGTACCCCAACCAACGTGTTCGCCCACGGCTTCCTCACCGTCGACGGTGCGAAGATGTCGAAGTCGCGTGGCACCTTCATCACCGCCGAGAGCTATTTGACCCAAGGCTTGAATCCGGAATGGCTGCGCTACTACTTCGCCGCCAAGCTGAACGGCACGATGGAAGACATCGATCTGAACCTCGACGATTTCGTCAGCCGCGTGAATAGCGACCTGGTCGGCAAGTTCATCAACATCGCCAGCCGTGCCGCCGGCTTCATCGCCAAGCGTTTCGCCGGCAAGCTGGTGGCGGAACCGCTGGCCGAAGCCTTCGATGCCGCCCTGCCGGGTCTGCGCGCCGCCGCCGCCGAAATTGCCGAGCACTACGAGCAGCGCGATTTCGCCCGCGCCATGCGCCGCATCATGGCGCTGGCCGATCAGGTGAATCAGTATGTCGACCAGAACAAGCCATGGGAACTGGCGAAACAGGCCGGACAGGATGCCAGGCTGCACGAGGTTTGTTCCATCCTCATCAACGCCTTCCGCCTGCTGTCCATTTATCTCAAGCCGGTGCTGCCTAAACTCGTCCAGCGCGCCGAAGAGTTCATGAACCTTGCACCACTGACCTGGGCCGACGCGGCTGACCTGCTGCCGTCTTCACACGCCATCAACGCCTACGAGCACCTGATGCAGCGCATTGAAGGGAAACAGATCGAGGCGCTGCTGGCCGCCAACAAGGAATCTCTGGCGCCCGGAGCCGTCACGCCAGCGGCCGAAGGAAGTCCCTCTGGGGCGCCGAGTTCGCCCTCTTCGCCTCCTCTCCCCCAGCCCCTCCCCCGCGAGGGGGGAGGGGCGCCTGGTACGACTGCGCCGACCATCGGGATGGAAGACTTCATGAAGGTTGACCTGCGCATTGCGCGCATTGCCAATGCCGAGCACGTCGAGGGCGCCGAGAAGCTGCTCAAGCTGACGCTCGATGTGGGGTCGCTGGGCACGCGGCAGGTGTTCGCCGGCATCAAGTCGGCCTACGATCCGGCGACTCTGATCGGCCGGCTGACCGTGATGGTTGCCAACCTGGCCCCGCGCAAGATGAAATTCGGCCTCAGCGAAGGCATGGTGCTCGCCGCCTCCGATCCGGAGAACAAGGCCGCCGGCCTGTTCATTCTGTCGCCCGACACCGGCGCCACGCCGGGCATGCAAGTCAAGTGAGCATGGAAGTCCGTCACCTGATGATCACCGGCCGAGTCCAGGGCGTTGCCTACCGCGCCAGCATGCAGCGCGAGGCGCAGCGGCTCGGCCTCACCGGTTGGGTGCGCAACCGCGCTGACGGCAGCGTCGAGGCGATGGTAGCCGGCAGTGACGAGCAAGTCGCTGCCATCATGAACTGGGCGCGCCGCGGCCCGCCCAATGCGGTGGTCGAGCATGTCGCGGTCGAACTGGGCGAAGGCGAGTTTGATCGTTTCGAACGACGCGCTTCGCTATGAATAGCGATACTCGGCGCTGGCGCGACGGCTCTATCATTGAGCGATGACTGAAACCATTCCCGTAAAGCTGATCGAGAAGGGCATGTTCGTGCTCGAACTGGATCGCCCGTGGATGGGCACGCCCTTCCTGTTGCAAGGCTTTTTGGTGGAAGACGATGAGCAGATTGCCGATTTGCACAAGTACTGCCAGCAAGTCACCATCGATCGCAGCCGTTCGGTCGGTTGGCATTTTCGCGTTCCGCCGGTAAGCAAAAAGAACATCCTGCCGAAACTGGATGCATCGAGCAGGGATGCCACGGTGATCGTCACGCGTGACGACACGCCCGACTACGGCAGTATTTTCAAGAATCTGCGCGATACGCCCCAGACGCGCCGGCGCCGGAAACCCCCGCGGCGCGACGAAGGCCGCTACAGTCGGCTCGATGAGGAGCTGCTTTTCTCGACGCCTATCGTCGATGACGTCAAGCAAAAGCTCCAAAACATCCAGTTGGCGCTGCAAACCAGCGCGACCTGCGACCTGTCGGAAGTCGTCGGCCTGGTCGGCGATATGGCGGAAGCGGTGGAGCGCAACCCGGACGCGATGATCCTGCTGGCGCGCCTCAGATCAACCGATGAATATTCCTACGACCACGCCGTCGATGTTTCGGTGCATCTGATGGTGCTGGCGCGCTTCATGGGCATGCCGCCGTCCCGCATCGAGATGCTTGGCCAAATCGGACTGATGCAGGATATCGGCAAGACCAAGGTGCCTGAAGGTTTGCTCGGCAAAGCCGAGGCGCTGACGGCCAAAGAACGGGCGTTGGTCAAATCGCATGTGGTCAGTTCGATCAAGATTCTGGCCGATCAACCCGGTTTCTCTCAAGAGGCCTTGGCCATCGTGGGCAGTCATCACGAACGGTTCGACGGCAGTGGCTATCCGCGCCGCATCAAGGGCGAACGTATCAGCCTGTATGCCGAACTGGCCGGCTTGGTCGACACCTATTGCGCCATGCTGCGCAAGCGCGCCTACCGCGACGCGATTTCCAGCCAGGAGGCGCTCGAAAGCCTGAATGCCGTGCGCGATACGCAGTTTCGCGGACCGCTGGTCGACCAGCTGATCCAGTGCATAGGCATTTATCCGGTCGGCTCGCTGGTCGAACTCAATTCCGGCGAGGTTGCCGTGGTCATCGAGCAGAATCAGGTGCGCCGGCTGCAGCCGCGCGTGATGATCGTGCTGGCGCCGGACAAGTCGGTAGAGAAGCGCGCCCCCACCTTCGATCTCATGTACTCGCCAAGTTCTCCAACCGGCGAACCCTATCGTATTGTCCGCTCCTTGCCGATGAACGCCTATGGCGTGAATGCAGCCGACTATTATCTTGGCTGATCAGTTCGCCACTCCTGCTGACATTCCCGACGAGCTGGTCTTCGATCCCGTCACCGGTTTGCCGCGCTTGTCTGTCGCGCTGGGCGATCTGGCGCGCGGCATACTGGATGCGAAGGAAAAGCAACGCTGTGTAGGTATTGTCGCTTTTGCCGTCCTTCCCGATGCAGAATTGCTGCGGCTTGACGCCGTGGCCGACCGCGCCCTGCGTCAGGACGTTGCGCAACGCCTGATCGCCGCTCTGCGTCCGCAGGATCGCCTCTATGCCGCGGAGCATTGGGAATGGCTGATCGTGCTGACCGATCTGCCGAGCCGCGCTCCATTGCTGTTCGCCATGATGAAATTTGTCAAGCTGTTTGCCTCACCCATTGCGACACGAGACGGCAGCCTGTTAAGCCTTGGCGTAGCGTGCGGCGCAGCCGTTACCCCGGACGACGGCGACGATCCGCGCCATCTCGTGCAATCCTCACGCATCGCCCGGCTGAGCGCCGAGCGGGGCGAGACGCGCTACGCCGCCTACGAACCCGCGATGGAACGCATCGACACGATGCAGCGTCGCCTCCACACTGAACTGCCGCACGCCTTGTCCGGTGCAGGGGGCTTGGCACTCTATATTCAACCGCAAATCGACTTCAGCAACGGCGCCTGCGTCGGCGGGGAAGCCTTGCTGCGCTGGACGCTGCCCGATGGTACCTATGTTTCCCCGCCCCAGACCATGGCCGCCGTCGAACGCCTCGGTTTGCGTCGCACCTTTACCCGTTGGCTGCTGCAGCAGGCCATCCAGATCCAGCACCGGTTGCGCGACGAAGGTATCGCCATCGTGCTGTCGGTCAATCTGACAGCGGGCGATTTGCTCGACAACGAGTTGCCCGAACTGGCGCGACAAACCATGGCCACCTGGGACATCGATCCGGCCTGCCTGTTGTTCGAGCTGACCGAGAACATGATGATCGAAGATACCGCACAGGTGCTTGGCGTCCTTCACCAGTTGCGTCAGCTGGGGTTGGAATTGTCGGTGGACGACTTCGGCACCGGGTACGCCAGCATGAGCTATCTGAAGCGCCTACCTGTACAAGAAGTGAAAATCGACCAGATGTTCGTGCGCCAGATCGAAACGTCCGCCCAAGACCGGGAGATCGCGGATTCCGTGGTGCAACTGGCGCATCGTCTCGGCATGATCGTGGTTGCCGAAGGGGTGGAAACCGCCGCGGCGGCGCAAATCCTCGCGCAACTCGGCTGCGACCGCGGGCAGGGTTACCTGTACGCCAAAGCCCTGCCGTTGGAAGAGTTCATCGCCTGGCAGCGCGCCCGTACAGCGAACAGCGGGCAAACTCGGCGCTGACGGGACGGCTACTGGCCGGTGCGCAGGTAGCGCACCATCAGTTCGCGGCGATTGATGACCCCCAGTTTGTCGAAAACATGCTGGACATGGCTGCGTACCGTCCAGTACGAAATGCCCAGTTTCGCCGCAATTTCCTTGTCGCTTTGTCCGTCGAGCAGGCATCGCGCAATCTGCACTTCGCGCGGTGATAGCTTGTTCCAGCCCCCGATGCCGGAAATCTGCGTATTCTCGGCGGCCAGCGAGGGTTTTTCGGCGCCCTCCGGCATGACCGACTGCAACAACCGTCGAGTGCGCCAGACGAACTCCTCCACCAGGAAGGGCTTTTCGAGATAGTCGTCCGCCCCCGATTTGATTGCGCTGAGTCGACGCGATTTGTCGCTGTAACCGGACATCATCAAGACCGGCAAGCGTGAATCCAGGTTGAGGCGCAGATATTTCAACAATGCAACCCCCGTTTTCGTGTCGTCGAGGACGATGTCGACCACGGCAAGCTGAAAACGGTGTTCGAACAAGAGAGCTTGGGCGGCATCCACGCGTGAGGCGCGATGAACCTTCAAACCCATGACTTGCAGCAAGTGCTGCATCAATGCCGCTTCGCTGTCCGAATCCTCGACCAGCAAAACCTTCCCTTCGCTCGGCGGAACATCGTGCTGCAATATCCATGAGTGCAGGCAGCCTTCGAGGTATTCCAGCTCATTGTGGAGAAAAACCTCGGTGGCGCCCGCGTGCAAAGCCCGTTGGGCAAGCGCAAGGTTGCGTCCCTCCATGAGGAAGGCAACCGGCAGGGCGACGCGATGCGGCAGCAACCGAAGCTGCTCGATCAGGGCGATGCCATTTCCGTCGTCGAGTTCATGCCCCACCACCAATGCGTCGATATCGGTTTGGCCTTGCAGCAGGGCGAGAGCTTCTTTTTCTGTTCTGCATTCCGTAAGTGAACACAGCATCCTGCCGGTCATCTCGCCAATCAGCGCACGGCGGGCAGCAGAGGAATCAACATATAGGAGAGAAGCCATCAACCGGAACGGGGCAGTAATACGAAACCCGATACTACCTGAAGCGAATTCCCTGACGATCCCTAACTGTAGCGATGACAATTGAGAGGTGAGCATCTGTACTCGCAGCTTTGGAGCAGCGCAACGCACAGCCCCGGCCGAAACCGTCAGCTACACGGCGGCGCTCAGCGATAAACCACGCTGACGCAAGAGCGCGTCAGCCAGTCGTGCAGCGCGACAATCAACTCGTCCTCCAGTCGCACGCGCCAGTTCTCTGGCAGGCTTAATTCGGTTTCGGCGGTGGTATTGCGGTAAGCGATGCGTACCGGACAGGCGCCCTCGGCGGCGCGGTAGGGTGACAGCAAGGCGTGCAGTCGGCTGGCGCTTTCCCGCCCGACCTGATCATCAAACGTAAGTTTCAGCAGGCGGGCATAGCGACCACGCGCCTCGGCCAGGGTCAGCAACTGGTCGGCCACCACGCGCAAGCCACCGCTGAAGTCGTCGCGCGACACTTTGCCCTCGACGACCAGCAATTCGTCCTCCTTGATCTTGCTGCGCATGCCATCCCACAACTCACTGTAAACGGTGACTTCGACCTGCGCACTGGCATCGTCGAGCAGCACGATGGCCATCTTTCCGCGCCGCGACATCTGGGTGCGCACGCCGAGCACGATGCCGGCGAACAGCGTCGGTTCGCGTTGCGGCTCGAGCTCGGCGAGGCGACGCCGGGCAAACGCCGCCACTTCGTTCGCGTAGGCGGTGAACGGGTGGCCCGAAAGAAAGAAACCGAGCGCCTGCTTCTCGTTGAGGAGAAGCTCGCGCTCGCTCCAGGCCGGTACATCAAGGTAATGTGTTTCCGGAGCAGCGTTCGTATCAGGAAGGTCGAACAGCCCGCCCTGATGGGCGTTGCGTTCCGCCTGCTCGGCGGCTTCGAGGGCGCGGCTGACGGAGGCGAGCAGCTTGGCGCGCTGGGCATCCAGACTGTCGAAGGCGCCGGCGCGGATCAGCGCTTCGATGACACGGCGATTGACAACGCGCCGGTCGATGCGCCGGCAGAAGTCGAACAGATCGGCGAACGGCCCACCGCCATGCTCACCCTCGCGTGCTGCGAGAATGGCGCTGAGCGCCGACTCGCCCGAGCCCTTGATGGCGCCGAGGCCGTAACGCACGGTCTTGGCATCGACCGGCCGGAAACGCACGAAACCGGTGTTGATGTCGGGCGGCAGGAAGACGATACCGTTCTCTTTGGCGTCGTTGAGGAAGAACTGCACCTTGTCGGTGTCGGCCATTTCAGACGACAGCGTCGCCGCCATGAAGGCCGCCGGATGGTGGCGCTTGAGCCAGGCGGTGTGGTAGGCGACCAGCGAGTAGGCGGCGGCGTGCGACTTGTTGAAGCCGTAGCCGGCGAA
>CAZAWN010000159.1:0-6836 GCA_964488825.1 uncultured Methyloversatilis sp.
AGTCGCGGAAATTCCCGTAATTCAGAGGGAAATCGGTGATCGTCTTTTTCACCAGAGCAATCGTTTCCTGCAGCAGATCGCGCTTGGGGCCGGTGACGCGCACCGCATCTCCCTGGATCGTCGCCTGTACCTTGAGTTTGCTGTCCTTGATAAGCTTGATGATCTTCTTCGCCAGTTCCTGCTCGATCCCGGACTTGATCTTGAGTTCCTGCTTGGCCTTGTTGCCGGAAACCACCTGCACGTTGCCATTGTCGAGACGCTTGGTGCTCTCACGCTCCTTCTTTTCCATCTCGGGGAAAAGAATATCCTTCACCTGACCCAACTGGAATTCGGAATCGCCCCAGATGGTGATCAGTTTGTCTTTCTCGTTCAACTCGGCTTTCGCGCTCGAGCCCTTGAAATCGTAGCGGTTGCCGATGTGACGACCGGCGACGTCGACAGCATTCTTCAGCGCAACGAGATCGGCTTCGGAGGTAATGTCAAAGGATGGCATGGCCTTACCCGAAGTGACAGACGTAGTGGTACGGCGCGTCGCTCACTTCAATGTCGAACGACGAATTGCCGGGCACATTGAAGGACTCTCCGGCGCTGCAGGTTTTCCAGTCTTCACCCTTGATGCGGTAGCGACACGCGCCGGCGACGGTTTCCATGATTTCCGGTGTTCCGGTGTTGAATGTCAGGGTCGCCGGCAGGATCACGCCGACGCTCTTTTTCGTTCCGTCGGCAAACTGAACGGTATGGCTGATGCACTTGCCGTCGAAATAAACGTTGGCCTTTTTGACAACCGTGACATTTTCAAACTCATTCTTCAGCGGTGACATTCATATCCCCCACATTTTCTCAATGATGGTTTTGGCAACAAAGCCCAACATGCCGAAGGCCAGCACGAAAAACAGCGCGAAGGTGCCAACTTTGCCGGCTTTCGAGCGATAGGCCAGTTCGCCGATGATGAACAGCATGTAAAGCATGAAGGCGCCCAGTCCGAAGGTCACTCCGAACTCGGCGACTTGCGCCTCGGTAAAGCCGAAAATCGTGCCTTCCATGCCTTAAGCGACTTCAGCGCTTGACGGCGGGTTTACTACGGGCACTGCGCTTGATGCGGGCGTTTTCGGCGATGCGCATGCGCAGGGCGTTGAGCTTGATAAAGCCCTCGGCATCCTTCTGGTTGTAGGCGCCGGCATCGTCCTCGAAGGTGGCGATGGTCGGATCAAACAAGGAGTCGGTCTGCGAATCGCGGCTGACGACACTGACGCTGCCCTTGTAGAGCTTGACGCGCACCCAGCCATTGACGTTCTGCTGAGTATGGTCGATCAGCACCTGCAGCGCCTTGCGCTCAGGACTCCACCAGTAACCGCTATAGACCAGGCTGGCGTAGCGCGGCATCAGGTCGTCTTTCAGATGCGCCACTTCGCGGTCGAGACAGACCGATTCGATGCCGCGATGCGCCTTGAGCAGAATCGTGCCGCCGGGCGTTTCGTAACAGCCACGCGACTTCATGCCGACATAACGGTTCTCGACCAGATCGAGCCGGCCAACGCCATGCTTGCCGCCGACTTCGTTGAGCTTGGCCAGCAGTTCGTGCGCCTTCATTTTCTCGCCATTGATGGCGACGAGATCGCCGCGGGCAAATTCGAGATCGAGATACTCCGGCGTGTTCGGCGCCTTCTCGGGCTTCACGGTCCAGCGCCACATGCTGTCCTCCGCCTCGGCGGCAGGGTCTTCAAGGTGGCGGCCTTCGAAAGAAATATGCAGCAGGTTGGCGTCCATCGAGTAGGGCGAGCCGCCCTTCTTGTGCTTCATGTCGATGGGAATGCCGTTCGCTTCGGCGTAGGCCATCAGTTTCTCGCGCGACAGCAAATCCCACTCGCGCCACGGGGCGATGACCTTGACGTTAGGCATCAGCGCATAGGCGCCCAGTTCAAAGCGCACCTGATCGTTGCCCTTGCCGGTCGCGCCATGGGAAATCGCATCGGCGCCGGTCTTGCGGGCAATTTCGACAAGACGCTTGGCGATCAGCGGCCGGGCGATGGAGGTGCCGAGCAGGTATTCGCCTTCATAGATCGCATTGCAGCGGAACATCGGAAAGACGAAGTCGCGGACGAACTCCTCGCGCAAGTCATCGATAAAAATGTTTTTGGGCTTGATCCCGAGTTTGATCGCCTTGGCGCGCGCCGGTTCGAGCTCCTCCCCTTGGCCCAGGTCGGCGGTAAAGGTCACCACCTCACAGCCATAGGTATCTTGCAGCCACTTCAGAATCACCGAGGTGTCGAGACCGCCCGAATAAGCCAACACGACCTTATTCACCCCCGACTTGCCCACGTTACCCTTTTCTTTTGCCATCACAACACTCCTTATGTTCAAACCTTGCCCAGGATCAGGTATTCAAGCAGCGCCTTCTGGGTATGCAAGCGATTCTCGGCTTCGTCCCACACCACGCTCTGCGTCCCGTCGATCACCTCTGCCGCCACCTCTTCGCCGCGATGCGCCGGCAGACAGTGCATGAACACCGCCCGTGGATCGGCAGCGCGCATCATCTCGTCATCCACCTGCCAGTGCTCGAAAGCCTTCAGGCGCGCCTCGTTCTCGGCCTCGAAGCCCATCGAAGTCCACACATCGGTAGTCAGCAGATCGGCGCCACGCGCCGCCTCCAACGGATCGGCAAACTGCTCGAAATGGGCAGTCCCAAACAGGCCGGCGCGCTCGGGCTCCACTTCGTAGCCAGGCGGCGTCGACACGTGGACGTTGAAGTCGAGCAACTCGGCCGCCTGAAGCCAAGTGTTGCACATGTTGTTCGAATCGCCTATCCACGCCACGGTTTTCCCCTGGATCGGACCGCGATGTTCGATGAAGGTGAAGATGTCCGCCATGATCTGGCAGGGATGGTATTCGTTGGTCAGCCCATTGATGACCGGCACGCGCGAGCGCGAGGCAAAACGCTCGACGATCGTCTGTTCGTAAGTGCGGATCATCACCGCATCGCTCATGCGCGATATGACCTCGGCGGCATCTTCCACGGGCTCGCCGCGACCGAGTTGAGAATCGCGCGTATTCAGATAGATGGCCGAACCGCCGAGTTGGTGCATGCCCGCTTCGAATGAAAGGCGCGTCCGCGTGCTGGCCTTCTCGAAAATCATCACCAGAGTACGATCTTCGAGGGGCCAGTACTTCCGATATTCCTTGAACTGCTGCTTGATGATGCGCGTACGCTCGAACAGGTAATCGAATTCGGCCCGGCTGAAGTCCTTGAATTGCAGGAAATGGCGCAGCGTTTTCATGCCTTCCCCCTTATCCGGCCAGGAAGCGACACACCAGGGTCGCGACGCCATCGACCAATTCGTCCGCCTCGGCATCCGTCATGATGAGCGGCGGTAGCAGACGAATCACCTTGTCGGCGGTCACATTGATCAAGAAACCGGCTTCCAGTCCGGCGGCGACCAAGGCCGCGCAAGGACGATCAAGTTCGACGCCGATCATCAGTCCGCTGCCGCGAATCTCGACAACGCCAACCTGCCCCGCCAAACATGCTGCAAAACGGGCGCGGATACGTTCGCCCAAGGCCGTCGCCCGCACCAGCAGATGGTCTTCTTCAAGGACATCGAGGGTTGTCAGGGCTGCGACGCAGGCCAGCGGATTGCCGCCGAACGTCGAACCATGATTGCCCGGCTTGAAAACACCGGCGGCAGCCCCCGCCGTCAGGCAAGCGCCCACGGGTACGCCGGAACCCAGCCCCTTCGCCAAGGTCATCACATCCGGGCGGAAATTGGCCTGTTGATGCGCGGCATGCTGATGCGCGAACCACTTGCCGGTCCGCCCGATGCCGCACTGCACCTCGTCGACCATGAACAGCCAGCCGCGTTCAGTGCAAATGCGGCGCAAGCCCTGCATGAACTCGTTATGGGAAATGTTGATCCCGCCTTCGCCCTGCACTGGCTCGAACAGCACGGCGACCACATTGTGATTATTGGCCGCCACCTGTTCGACCGCGGCCAGATCATCAAAGGGCACGCGCACGAAACCGGGTACGAGGGGCTCGAAACCGGCCTGCACCTTGCGGTTGCCGGTGGCGGAAAGCGTCGCCAGCGTGCGGCCATGGAATGCCTGTTCCATGACGATGATCGCCGGCATGTCGATGCCCTTCTTGTGCCCGTAAAGACGCGCCAGCTTGATCGCCGCTTCGTTGGCCTCGCAACCGGAGTTGCAGAAAAATACCTCGTCCATACCGGACAGCAAGGCCAGGCGATCCGCCAGCGCCTCCTGTTGCGGCACCCGATAGAGGTTCGAAGTATGAATGAGGCGATGGACCTGCTGCTCCAGGGCCACCGTCAGGCGAGGGTGATTGTGGCCCAGCGTATTGACGGCGATACCGGCCAGGCCGTCGAGATAAGCACGGCCCTGCTCGTCGAAAAGCCGGCAGCCTTCGCCATGGGTGAATGCCACGGCTTGCCGGGCATAGTTGTTCATCAGATGCGACATGATCCGCTCCGCGGTTTCAGATAGAGAATCGGCATCCCGAAAACAAGACGGCGGCCTGGGTCGCCTCGGCCGCCGTCCGGTTTTGATGCGGGAAAAAGATCATATGTGAAAATCCACAGGCTGTATAGATTTCGTTTCGATACAGCCCCAAAAAAAACAGCGCGGGCGCCTTTCAGCACCCGCGCCTGCGCATTGGTTCAGGGCTAGCTTAAAGCGCCTTGATAGCGGCCGAAAGGCGGCTCTTGTGACGTGCCGCAGCGTTCTTGTGCATGATCTTCTTGTCGGCGATGGAATCGATGACGCCCTGGGATTCCTTGAAGACCGCCTGAGCGGCAGCCTTGTCGCCAGCGAGAACGGCTTTGCGCACTTTTTTGATAGCGGTACGCAACTCGGAGCGCAGGCTCATGTTATGGGCGCGACGCTTGGAGGATTGGAGGGCGCGCTTGCGGGCTTGAACGGTATTGGCCATGTGATGAAGCTCTGTGAAGGGGGTGGTGTTCGGAAAGGGCGCGATTATATTTGCAGTTTCCTGCCAATGCAAGGCGCTTTTTCGCGCATGATTGCGCACCGGGAAGGCTAACATCCGCGCCCATGAACCTTCTCCGCACTCTGGCCACGGTCAGCAGTTTCACGCTGCTCTCGCGCATCCTCGGCTTCGTCCGCGATTTCGCCATCGCGCGCACCTTCGGCGCCGGCGCATTCACCGACGCATTCATCGTCGCCTTCAAACTGCCGAACCTGTTGCGACGCATGTTCGCCGAGGGCGCCTTCTCCCAGGCTTTCGTGCCGCTGCTGGCCGAATACCGCAATCAGCGAGGCGAAGCGGAAACCAAGGCGCTCGTGGATCGCGTTGCCACCCTGCTGTTTCTGATTGTGGCGGCGGTTGCCGCGCTCGGCGTGGTCGGCGCGCCGGCGCTGATCTATATCTCGGCGCCCGGCTTTGCCGCCGACGCCGACAAGTTCGCGCTGACCGTCCAACTGACGCACATCACCTTTCCCTACATCCTGTTCATGTCCCTCGTCGCCCTGGCGGCGGGAATTCTTAATACCTGGAGCAAGTTCGCCCTGCCTGCCTTCACGCCGACCCTGCTGAATCTGTCCTTCATCGGCATGGCGCTGTTTGCCGCACCCTACTTCGATCCGCCGATCATGGCGCTGGCCTGGGCCGTGTTTCTGGGCGGCATCCTGCAGTTGGCCATTCAGTTGCCGGCGCTGAAGCGCATCGGCATGTTGCCCCGTTTCGATTTTGCTCCCGGCGATCCCGGCGTGCGCCGCGTGATGAAATTGATGGTCCCCGCCCTGCTCGGCGTATCGGTGGCCCAGATATCCTTGCTGATCAATACCATTTTCGCCTCCTTCCTGATCACCGGCAGCGTCTCCTGGCTGTACTATGCCGACCGCTTGATGGAGTTTCCTGCCGGCCTGCTCGGCGCTGCGCTCGGCACAATCCTCCTCCCCAGCCTGGCCAAAGCGCACAGCAGCAGTCAACCGGGCGAATTCTCCGCACTGCTGGACTGGGGCTTGCGCCTGACGTTTCTGCTCACCCTGCCGGCCGCTATCGGCCTCGCCTTGCTGGGCGTGCCTCTACTATCCACCCTTTTCATGCATGGCGCCTTTAGCGCCGACGACGTACTGCAAACGCGGCAAGCCCTGGCGGCCTACAGTCTTGGCCTGATCGGCCTGATTCTCGTCAAGGTGCTGGCGCCCGCTTTCTACGCCCAGCAGAACATCAAGACCCCGGTCAAGATCGCGCTGCTGACTTTGCTCGCCACCCAGGCGATGAACCTGGCCTTTGTCGTGCCGCTCAAGCATGCCGGCCTGGCGCTGGCCGTCGGACTCGCTGCCTGCCTCAACGCCGCCTTGCTGTATCGCGGCTTGCGCCAGCGGCAAATGTATCGCCCGCAGCCGGGCTGGGGAGCATTCTCCTGGAAAATTTCCATCGCCCTGCTGGCACTGGCAGCAACCCTCTGGTTTGGCATGGGCAGGGAAAGCGATTGGCTCACGGCGTCATCCCTGGCCCGCGTCGGGCATCTATCTGGCCTGGTAGTCGCCGGCGCGGGGGTGTATTTCCTCGCGCTCTGGTTGCTCGGATTCCGTCTGCAACATTTTCGCCGTCAGGGAAGTTCCTGAAGCGGATCTGATGCCGTCCCGCCAGCGCCGAGTTTTCGGAAGCTTCCGTGCCGGGCGCACCATTTAAAAAAGGGCAGCCACGTTGCCGTGGCTGCCCTTCTTCATGCCTGTGATGCTGTTGCTTGCTTAGGCCACGAGCGGAACGATCAGCAGCGCCACGATGTTGATGATCTTGATCAGCGGATTAACCGCCGGGCCCGCCGTATCCTTGTAGGGGTCGCCAACGGTGTCGC
>CAZAWN010000160.1:0-6827 GCA_964488825.1 uncultured Methyloversatilis sp.
CCGCCGAGGCGATGACGCCAACCCCGAACTTTTTCGGGTAACCGGCTTTGACCATCGCCGGCAGCATGATCGAACCGATCGCCACTACGGTCGCCGGACTGGAACCGGATACCGCCGCGAACAGCGCACAGGCGAACACCGAACTCATGCCCAGACCACCACGGAAGTGGCCAACCATCGAGGTGGCAAAGTTGATCATGCGCCGCGCCACGCCGCCGTGGGTGAGGAAGTTGCCGGCGAGGATGAAGAACGGAATCGCCATGATCTCGAACTTCTCGATGCCGGTGAACAACTTGAGCGCCACCGCTTCGAGCGGCACGTCGGTGAAAGCGAACAGGAAAGTCAGCACCGTCAGACCGAGCGAGATCGACACCGGCATGCCGGTGAGCATCAGCAGGGCCAGCAGCAGGAAGATGACAGCGGCGCTCATTTGCCCTCTCCCTTCTCTATCCGGTCGCCAATCTGTTTGTGCTTGAGATCACGCATATGCAGATCATCGCCCATACCGTAGGGGTTGGCATCCACCGGCATCTTGTCCTCCTCGATACCATCGACGTGCCCATGATCGTGGTGCGGCAACTCGCCGGTACGCATGAAACTGACGGTTACCTGCAGAAAGCGGAAGCACATCAGGAAGGAGCCGAGCGGGATGGCAGAATAAACGATCCAGGTCGGCCATTCGAGGTCGGGCGTGGTCGGCCCCTCGTAGAGTTCGCCCATCTCAAGACCGAAGAACTTGTAGAAGCTGTAGTGAGCGCCGTTCTCCCAGACGAAATGGGCACCCAGCGAGCCAATGATGCCAGTGAACATGGCACCGGCCAGCAGACCGAAGACAATAAACTTGCCGCGCGTCCGGTCTTCCAGTCGGTTTACCACGACATCGACGCCGACATGGATGCCGGTTCGTACGCCATAGGCGGCGCCGAACTTGGCCATCCAGACGAACATGATGATGCACAGTTCCTGCGCCCAGGAAAGATTCAGGCCGATCAACCAGTCCTGGACACCTGGAATCGCCATCCCGGAGGCGTAGCGATGCACCACTGAAACGAAAATGATCAGCGTGGCGGCGCCCATCAGGAACATGATCAGCCACTCCTCGATATGGTCGAGAAATTTCATAGCCATCACTCCATAAGACACGGGGCCCGCAGGGGCCCCGTAAGTATCAGGTCTCGATCAGAACTTCTTGGGATCGAAGCCGGTTTCCTTGTAGATCGACTCGACCAAATCCTTGCCGACGCGGCTGGACATCTGGTCATGCACCTTGAACATTGCCTTCTTCCATGCTTTCTTCTGCTCCGGCGTCAGGGTGATGATTTCGCTCTTGCCCGCTTTCTTGACCCCTTCGAGCGCCTGATCGTTCTCCACCTTGGCGATCTGGTTGGCATAACGCGTAGACTGCTCCATGGCGTCGTCCAACTGCTTGCGGATATCGGCAGGCAGCCCGTCCCAGAACTTCTTGTTGACGATGACGGCATAGCCCAGATAGCCGTGGTCGGAAAGCGTCACAAACTTCTGCACTTCGTGCATCTTCTGTGTGAAAAGATTGGAGGGTGGGTTCTCGGTGCCATCCACCACGCCGGTCTGCAACGCCTGATACACCTCGGAGAAGGCCATCTTCTGAGGCAACGCACTGACGGCACGCATCTGCGCGTCGAGTACGTTGGAGGACTGGATACGCATCTTCAAACCACGAAAATCCTCGGGATTACGCAACGGCTTGTTGGCGCTCATCACCTTGAGACCGTTGTCCCAGAAAGCCAGGCCGAGGATGCCCTTGCCTTCAAGCTTCTTCAACAGCGAGGCGCCGATCGGGCCATTGGTGACCTTGCGCAACTGGTCGTAGTTGTCGAACATGAAGGGAAAGTCGAAAACTTCGAATTCCTTGACGCCCAGCGGCCCGAACTTGGCCAGCGAGGGAGCGAGCATCTGCACGGCGCCCAACTGCAGCGCCTCCATCTCTTCCTTGTCCTTGTAGAGCGTGGAGTTGTGATACACCTCGACCTTGACCTTGCCTTTGGTCAATTCCTCCGCTTTCTGCTTGAAGAAGTCTGCGCCCTTCCCTTTCGGCGTATCGGCGGCCACGACGTGGCTGAATTTGATGACGATCGGCTGCTGGGCAAAAGCGACAAGAGAGAAAGTGGCGGCGACCAGGCCGACGGCAAGTGAGCGTAGTTTCATGAGATCTCCTCAATGTAGTTTTACTGACCACACTCCGGCAACAGCGGCAACCAGGGAAGCGGGAGGGTGAACGAGAACGGCGAATGTATTCCTTTGGTTATTGGACAGACTATTGTGGATATCCACAACACCCACCCCGCCCGTCCGGTCGCTCCGGTTTGCTCAGAGGGACGACAGCCGTTAGGATAGATTCCGTGACATTACGGAACCCCCATCCCAATCAAACCGACCGAACCGATGCCGGACTGGTGTGGTGGTTGCCCCGCATCGCTTTTGCGCTGTTCATCGCCGCCCTGATCGCCCTGCTGTGGTTAGGCGAAGCAAACGAACGCGACAAGCAGCGCGCCGACCTCATCAGCGACATGCTGTGGCTGGAGCAGAACATGAACTTTCTGCTCACCCATAACGAAGAGTTGTTGAACCGATTCGATCCGAAACGGATCGCAGAAACAGACAGCTTCGACACCCACGCGAAAACCCTCATTGCGCGCGAGACCGGCATCATGCGCGTCGTCTGGCTGGACGCCGGCGACCACCTGCATCATGCGCTGCCGGCAACAGCCAATCTCGGCGAGCTAGCCGCACCGGCCCGCGACCTGCCCCGCCTCGCGCACTCGCTGGGACGTCCGGTGTACAGCCAGGTACTCGCTGCCGGCGACAATGCCACCCCCTCCGACGCGCTATTCGCCGTCTTCGTGCCAGTTTTCGACGGCAAGCGCAAAATCGGCACAGCGGTCGGTATCTACTCCCTGCGACGCTTGCTGGAACAGTCCGTGCCATGGTGGCTAGCCGAACGTTACAGCATCAGTTTTGTGGACGCCGCCGGACAAAGCCTGGCCTCCCGTTCCCGCATCGATGCATTGGTACGCGATGCGGGCTACCAGATTCCGCTCGATCCGCCGGGACATGGACTTGCCCTAAGCGGCACGCCTTATCAAACACCCACGGCGCTCGTAGACCGGATCATTACCGTGGCGCTGATCGTATTGGCCATGCTGGCCTTGTTCAGTCTCTGGCACTTACGGCGTCACGTACGGCGCCGCCTGGCGGCGGAAGAAGCGCTGCAAAACGAGGTGGCTTTCCGTAAGGCCATGGAAGATTCCGTGCAAACGGGACTGCGTGCACGTGACCTTGATGGCCGCGTGACCCATGTCAATCCAGCCTTCTGCCGGATGGTCGGCTGGCCGGCGGAAGAACTGGTCGGCAGACTACCGCCGATGCCGTACTGGTCTGATGAACATATCGAGGAAACGCGCCACATGATGGATCGTATCCTCGCCGGCCAGGCGCCGCGCGAAGGTTTCGAGATGCGTTTTCGGCGTCGCAACGGCGAACTCTTCGACACCCTGATTCACGAAGCGCCGCTGATTGACCGGCACGGCAAGCAAACCGGCTGGGTATCGTCGGTCGTCGACATGACCGAACACAAACGGAACGCCGACCTGGCCCGCCAGCAGGAGGAGCGCCTGCAGGCCAGCGCACGCCTGATCGCCATGGGCGAAATGGCCTCCAGTCTTGCCCATGAACTGAATCAGCCGCTCTCCGCCATTTCCAGCTATACCTCCGGTTGCCGCAATCTGATTGCCGCTCAAGCCCCGCTCGAACACATCGATAGCGCTCTGGAAAAGTGCCAGCAACAAGCGCAGCGCGCCGGCCGCATCATCCGTCGCATCTACGAATTCGCCCGTCGTCACGAAACCAAAACCGAGACTTGCGACATCGGCAACCTGCTCGCCGACCTGATTGCACTGATCGACGTCGATGCCCGCCGGCGCAAGACCCCACTGGCTGCAGACATCGCCCCCGACTTGCCACCCATCGAAGCCGACCCGGTTCTGCTTGGCCAGGCCCTGCTCAACCTGATGCGCAACGGCATCGACGCGATGGCGGACACGCCGCCGGCGAAACGCGTGCTGACCGTGCGCGCCCGCCGCGTTGAAGGGCAGATCCTGGTCACGGTGGCCGACCGCGGCTGCGGCATTCCGTCCGACATGGCGCCGCACCTGTTCGAACCCTTTTTCACCACCAAACTGGAAGGACTGGGTGTCGGCCTGAACATCTGTCGTTCCGTCGTCGAGGCCCATCGCGGCCGGCTGTGGTTCGAGGCGAACCCGGAAGGCGGTACGATATTCCATCTCATCCTGCCGGAACAACGCCCATGAACGAGCCATTGGCCCAGATTGTCCATCTGGTAGACGACGACGAAGCCATCCGCGATGCGCTGGGCTGGCTGTTGCGATCGCGTGGCGTCGCATCGCAGGCCTGGGACTCGGGTGAAGCTTTCCTGCGAGATTACAGCGCATCGATGCGCGGCTGCCTGCTGCTCGATGTGCGCATGACCGGCATGACCGGGCTGGAACTGTTCGAAAAACTGCTGGCACACGGCTGCAACATGCCCATACTCTTCCTGACCGGCCATGCCGATGTGCCGATGGCCGTCAAGGCGCTCAAGCACGGCGCCTTCGATTTTCTGGAAAAACCGTTCAACGATAATGAACTGGTGGATCGCGTACTGGAAGCGCTGCTCGTCGCGGCCCGACAGCAGGGCCGGGATGCGGACCGGGACGGCATCGCGGCACGGCTCGCCGCTTTGACGGAACGCGAGCGAGACGTCATGCACCTCATCCTGGCCGGCAAGCTCAACAAAGTGATCGCCGACGAACTGGGCATCGCGATGCGCACCGTCGAAGTTCACCGCTCGCATGCCTTCGCCAAAATGAAAGTCCGCTCGGCCGTCGAATTGGCCCAATTACTGGCGGGCTATCGCCAGGGCAACGTGTAAACTGCCGGCCTTTCGCTTTCCCCGGTCCTTCCATGTCCGTGATGAACATCCTGAGACGCCTGACCCTGGCGGTGGCCCTGCTTTATCTTGGCGGTTGCGCCACCGTTGCCGTCCCGCCAGCGCCGACTTTCGCCAGCTACGATTTCCCCACTCAGGACGAGTCTGGCGCCCCGCCCGCGTCGCCATCGCGCGAACCCGGTCTGCGCTTGCCGCGCAGCCAGCAGCCCGCCCTTGTCCGACCGCCCGGTGCAGCTCTGCCGGTGGAAGTTGTCGCGAATCATCTGCCGCCTTTCGCCCTGGACCTCACCGTCCCCCCGCTAGACTTGTGGGAGCGCATCCGTCGCGGCTTCGGCATGACCGACTTGCATGACCCCCTCGTCGCCGACCGCCAATCCTGGTATCTCAACCGTCCCGACGGCCTGCGCCGCATCTTCGAACGCGGCGGACGCTATCTGCACCATATTGTCGAGGAACTGGAAAAACGCGGCATGCCAACGGAACTGGCGCTGCTGCCAATGGTGGAAAGCGCCTACAACCCGCAGGCCGTCTCGCCAGCACGCGCGATGGGCATGTGGCAGTTCATCCCCTCAACGGGGAAAAACTACGATCTGCAGCAAAACTGGTGGGTCGACGAGCGCCGCGACATCGTCGCCTCGACCGAAGCAGCGCTTAACTACCTGAGCAACATCTACGAGATGCACGGCGACTGGCATCTGGCGCTGGCTTCGTACAACTGGGGCGAACACGCCGTCGCCCGCGCCATCGCAAAAAACCATGCCAAAGGCCTGCCGACCGACTACGCCAGCCTGACGATGCCGACCGAGACACGCTACTACGTACCCAAATTGCAGGCGCTCAAGAACATTGTGGCGCATCCGGAGTACTTCGACTTCCATCTGCCCCTACTGGTCAACGAGCCTTATTTCGAAAGCGTGGTCAAACCGGAGCGGATCGACGTTGCGATTGCCGCGCGCCTAGCCGAGATGCCGGTCGAGGAGTTCGTGGCGCTCAATCCCGCCTATCACCGTCCCGTGATGAACGGCCACCAGGCGGGCCCGATGCTGCTGCCGGCCGGGAAAGTCGACACATTTCTGGAGAATCTGGCCCAGCATGCGGCGGAGAACAAACCGCTATCCAATTGGCTTACTTACACAATCAACAAAGGCGACACGCTGGCCAAAATCGCCGCCCGTCACAAGATCGCCGAAAGTCGCCTGCGCCAGATCAACGGCATCACCGCGCGTGTGCGCGTGGGGCCCGGCTTCACGCTGCTGGTACCGCGACCGGGCAGCGGAAGCATTCCGGAAAACATAGCGCGCGCGCTACCGAAAGAAGCGCCGGCAAAGGTGACAACCAAGATCGTCAAGCAGAAAAAAGCCGACCCCAAGCCTCGCCCCAAGGGTAAGGCGGCCGTCAAGCAAAAGCCCCCGCCGAAGAAGTCCCCGCCCAAAAAGTAGCGGGGACGCAGGAACGTCAGGCGTTCGCCTTGTCGAGACCGAACGCCTGGTGCAGCACGCGCACCGCGAGTTCGAGATATTTCTCGTCGACCACCACCGAAATCTTGATCTCCGAGGTGGAAATCATCTGGATGTTGATACCCTCTTCGGCCAGCACGCGGAACATCTGGCTGGCTACACCCGGATGCGAGCGCATACCGACGCCCACCGCGGAGACCTTGCAGATCTTGTTGTCGCCTTCGATGGCACGCGCGCCGATGTGCGGCTGGATCTGTTCTTCCAGCACCTTCAGCGTGCGGGCATATTCGCCCCGATTGACGGTAAAAGAGAAGTCAGTGGTGCCATCGTGACCGACGTTCTGGATGATCATGTCGACGTCGATATTGGCTTCGGCGATCGGGCCG
>CAZAWN010000161.1:0-6772 GCA_964488825.1 uncultured Methyloversatilis sp.
CGCGAGGCCGCCCGATGTCCTTCTTCGCTGGAATCAAATCTTTCACTGCATCCCACTTCTTGTCGCTCAGATCTGTCGGGTAGCGCGGTCGTTTCTTGCAATTCCGTCTGGATCGCTTCTTGGCCATAGAAAAGCGATGAATCAAACCTCATCAAACGCTCGTCAGTCGGTCGAAATGATGTACTTTTCGACTTTCAAAACACGTTCTGAGCAGTACCTGCAATTGTCCAGTTGTCTGTGGAATGCGCACCATCTCAAGTCTATTTGAAAGTGGTGATTTCCATCTCAAGTTTATTTTGAAATATCCAAGCTTTTGGGGGGATATCCCAATCAAGCTCCCATAATCAACACTGGGGCCAAGATGTATCTCGCACTCAAGCGCCGCCCAAGCATATACCAAAGTACTTCTAATAATACTTGAGATAGCAATTTCTTCTAGCCATGAGCGGCATTAATGAGTTATTGATGGCATTGGAATAACATTGTCACGCAGGAGATGTCCATCTATCTCAGGTTTATTTCTCATCTCAACTCTTATTTCGCTATCTCAGGTTTGTATTAGCAGTTGACAGAACCCGGCTTATCGGCGGACTTCCACCCCAATCCTCACAAACCACTTTCACACACCACCCCTATGCATTGATTCGCAAGGATGTTACTCGCCACAACTTGCTCACAAAAACCTCCGTAACTCATTGTCTCGCCTGAAATTTCCCGCAATTCTCAGTTGACTGCCACGGATTGGTGGAATAAAGTGGGGGCTAGTGGGGGAACGTGGGGAGAAACTGTGTTTCAAGGGGCAACGCAACTCAATCTGGACGCGAAAGGGCGGTTGGCGATTCCAACCCGTCATCGCGACGGCTTGCTTGCGGCTGGCCAGGGCCGGCTTGTCCTGACCGTGCACCCACATCGCTGCCTGTTGCTTTATCCGGAACCGGCCTGGGAGCCGATCCGCGACAAGATTCTGGCTGCGCCAAGCTTCGATCCCCGCTCGGCCGCCCTCAAGCGCATCCTGGTGGGCAATGCGCGCGACAGCGAAATCGATGCCGCAGGACGCATTCTGGTGGCACCGGAACTGCGCGATACCGCGCAGCTGGAGAAAGAGGTCTGGCTGGTGGGCATGGGTTCGCACTTCGAAATCTGGAGCGATGCGGGCTGGCGACAACAGCACGAGTCCGCGCTCGATGTCTTGGCCAGCAATGCCTTGCCTCCAGGATTCGAGGAAATTTCCCTGTGACCGATGGCGATGGATGCGAACCCAGAGGCAGCCGACACTCCAGCCCATATTCCGGTGCTGCTGGCCGAGTCGCTGGCAGCACTGGCGCTCAAGCCGGATGGACTGTATGTGGATGGCACGTTCGGTCGCGGCGGACACAGCCGGGCGATTCTGGCGGCGCTCGGGGCGCAGGGCCGGCTGATCGCGCTGGATCGCGACCCGGCCGCCATCACCGCGGGACGCAGCATCGTCGACCCGCGCTTCACGCTCGTCCATGCCGCTTTCAGTCGGCTGACCGAGGTGCTGGATACGCGCGGCATCCGGGAGGTCGATGGAATAGTGCTGGATCTGGGCGTGTCGTCGCCGCAACTGGACGACGCCGCTCGCGGCATGAGTTTTCGTTTCGATGCGCCGCTCGACATGCGCATGGATACGACGCAAGGGGAAACCGCGGCGGATTTTCTGGCGCAGGCAGAACAACATCAAATAGAGGAGGTGATTCGTGAGTATGGGGAAGAACGGTTTGCTCATGCGCTTGCAAAGGCGCTTGTTGCTGCTCGGCAGCAACAACATATTTCATCCACAGGACAGCTTGCCGCGCTCGTGGCGGCGGTCGTCCGCACGCGCGAGCCAGGGCAGCACCCGGCGACGCGTACCTTCCAGGCTCTACGGATTCACGTCAATCGTGAGCTTGAGGAGTTGTCGCTGACCCTGCCGCAGGCGCTCGGCCGCTTGCGGCCGGCCGATCCGACGACAGGGCAGACCGGGGGACGTCTGGCCGTGATCAGTTTTCACTCGCTCGAAGACCGTATCGTCAAACGCTTTCTGCGCGACGCCGCCACTCCGCCGCAACCGCCGAAAGGCGTTCCGGTGCGAGCTGCCGACCTGCCAGCGCCGAGTTTGCGCCTCATCGGCAAGACAATCCGCGCCGGTGCGGACGAAACGCGCGCCAACCCGCGCGCGCGCAGCGCAGTGTTGCGCGTGGCAGAGAAAGTCTGAGATGGCCCGCATCAATCTGTTCATGATTCTTGCCGTGCTGATCGCTTCGCTCGCCGTGGTTTCCTCGAATCACCGCGCGCGCAAGCTCGTCACCGAACTCGAACGCCAGCAGGAGCGCATGCGCGCCCTCGAAGCGGAATGGACTCAACTGCAACTTGAACAAGGCACCTGGGCATCCCACGCGCGCGTCGAACAGATCGCACGCGACAAACTCGGCATGCATCCGCCCCGGACCAACCAGATTTTTTCCGTCAAACCATGAACCCCACCCGCAGCCCATTGCTGGCCGACAGCCTCCCCCAGTGGCGCTCGCGACTGGTGCTCGGCGTCCTGCTGACGGGTTTTCTTGCCTTGTCCATCCGCTCCTATTACCTGCAGGGAATACACAAGGACTTCCTGATCGGCAAAGGCGAATCGCGTTACGAGCGCGTCATCGAGATGCCCGCCACGCGCGGGCGCATTCTTGACCGCAATGGCGATGTGCTGGCAGTCTCCACCCCCGTCAAATCGATCTGGGCCATTCCCGAGGATGCCAAGCTCACACCGGCGCAAACTCGCACGCTTGCCAGCCTGCTCGATTCCGATCCACGCGACCTGGCGCGCAAACTGGCCGTCGAGCGCGACTTCGTGTTCCTCAAACGACAAATTTCACCCGATGTCGCCAGCAAGGTGGCCGAGCTGAAACTTCCCGGCATTCACTTTCAGAACGAATACCGGCGCTACTATCCTGTCGGGGAAGTGGCATCCCACATGCTTGGTTTCACGGGCGCAGAGGAAAAGGGTCTCGAAGGAATAGAACTCGCGCTGGAGGAGCAACTCGCCGGCAAGTCGGGTTCGCGACGCGTCATCAAGGATCGGCGTGGGCAGATTGTCGAGGATGTCGAGTCGATTCATCCTCCCCAGGAAGGCAAAGACACTTACCTTGCGCTCGATGCGAAGCTGCAGTATCTCGCCCATTCCCAACTCAAGCGTGCCATTGCGGAGCACAAAGCCAAAGCCGGCGGCATCGTGATGATCGATGCCAAGAGTGGAGAAATTCTTGCGCTGGTCAATATGCCGACCTACAACCCCAACAATCGCGAAAAACTCTCCGGGCAGCAGCTACGCAATCGGGCGTTCACAGACACGTTCGAGCCCGGTTCGACCTTCAAACCGTTTGGCGTTGCCCTGGCGCTTGAAAAAGGTCATGTGCGTTTCGATACTTCGATCGATACAGCCCCCGGGAAACTGACCATCGGACCGGCAACCATCTCCGATACCCGACCACACGGCGTGCTTTCGGTCGCCCAGATCATTCAGAAATCATCCAATGTCGGCGTCGCCAAAATGGCCTTGAATCAACGCGCGGAAGACATGTGGACGATGTTCGACAAGCTCGGCTTCGGCCAACCCTTGAAGCTCGGCTTCCCCGGCGAGGCCGGCGGCCGCCTGCGGCCCTGGAAGCGCTGGCGGCCGATCGAACAGGCCACCATGTCCTATGGCCACGGCATCTCCGTGACGCTGATTCAGCTGGCGCGCTCCTATCAGGCGTTTGCGCGCAACGGCGATCTGGTTCCGCTCTCCCTGGTGCGCGTCGATAACGCCCCGGCCGTGGGCGTACGCGTCTTTTCCGAACAGACCGCCCGCGAATTGCGCGCCATGCTCGAAATGGCCGTTCAGCCGGGTGGAACGGCGCCCAAAGCTCAGGTGAACGGATATCGCGTCGCCGGCAAGACCGGCACGGCCCACAAGATCGAGGGCGGTGTGTATGCCGACAAGTATGTTTCCTCATTCGTTGGCTTTGCCCCCGTCTCCGATCCGCGCCTGATCGTCGCCGTGATGATCGACGAACCCACCGGCGGGAAGCATTACGGCGGAGAAGTCGCTGCCCCGGTGTTTTCCGCCGTGATGGGCAGCGCCTTGCGCGCGCTCGGCGCGCCACCCGACGATCTGTTGAAACCCATGCACTTGGCCAACATCGCCCCAGCCGCGGAGGAAATGTGAACACCCCCCCGAAGTCGCCTGCCGGCGAGTTTCTTGTGACCCAACCCGAATTCATGGTGGGCGTCACCGGCACCAACGGTAAAACCTCGGTCACCCAGTGGATTGCCCAAGCACTCGACCAATGCGGGCGGCGCTGCGCTATTGTCGGGACGCTGGGAAATGGTTTCCACAACGAACTGGCGCCCGGCCCAAACACCACCCCAGGCGCACATGTACTGGCGGAAATCCTGCCTGACTACGTGCGGCGGGGCGCGCTGGCTTGCGCCATGGAGGTCTCATCGATCGGCCTGCACCAGAATCGCGTCGCGGGCATTCACTTCGATGTCGCCGTATTCACCAACCTGACACGCGACCACCTCGAATACCACCTGACCATGGAGGCCTATGCCGCCGAAAAGGCGAAACTCTTCGCCTGGCCGGGTCTGGGCCAGGCGGTGTTGAATCTGGACGATCCGTTTGGCCGCAAGCTCGCCGCCTCCCTGCAAGGGCGCGTACCGACCATCGGCTTCACTTTGGAGCAGGCAACCGGAGCCGACCGCGTGCTGCGCGCGGCCGAGTTGTCCGAAACCGGCGGCCGCATTAGCTTCATGCTCGACGGTGTGCGCTTTACCGCTCCGCTGGTCGGTCGCTTCAATGCCGCCAACATGCTGGCCGTGATCGGCGTCTTGCTGGCCGGCGGCGAGTCGCTCGAACGCTGCGCTGCCGTAATGAGCCGCCTTGAAGCCCCTGCCGGACGCATGCAAGCAGTCGGCGGGGAAAATGCCCCGCTGGTGGTCGTCGATTACGCCCATACGCCGGATGCACTCGACAAAGTGCTGACCACGCTGCGCAGTACCGCAACCGCGCGCGGCGGCCAACTGGTCTGCGTCTTCGGCTGCGGCGGCGACCGCGATCCCGGCAAGCGGCCGCAAATGGGTGCTATCGCCGCGCGCCTGGCCGATGCCGTCGTGGTCACCAGCGACAATCCGCGCAGCGAAGACCCGCTGGCGATCATTGACGCCATTGTCGCCGGCATGCCGATCCCTCCCGCAATCGAAGCAGACCGCGCCAGAGCGATCAACACCGCGGTGGAAAAAGCCGATGCGCGCGACGTGATCCTGCTTGCCGGCAAGGGTCACGAAACCTATCAGGAGATCGCCGGACTACGTCAGCCTTTCTCCGACCTCGCCGCGGCAAAGTCGGCGCTGGCGGGACGGCACGGAGCCGCGCCATGCTGACGCTATCCACTGCCGCACTCCTCCTCGGCGGCACGCACAGCGGACGCGACGTCGAATTCACCAGCGTCGGCACCGATTCGCGCGCCACCATGCCCGGCATGCTGTTCGTCGCCCTCGCCGGCGAACGTTTCGACGGCCACGAGCATGTCGAAGCCGCTCTCAACCAGGGCGCCAGCAGCGCGCTGGTCAGCGCCGACTGGGCCGCCGCCCATGCCGATGCCCATCCCCATTGGCCGCTCATCGGGGTGCCGGACACACGCCGCTCCCTCGGACGGCTGGCCATGCATTGGCGCATGTATTTCGATATTCCCCTGATCGGCATTACCGGCAGCAACGGCAAGACCACGGTCAAGGAAATGTGCGCCGCCATCCTGCGCGCCGAATTCGGCCAGCACGGGGTGTTGGCGACGGCCGGCAACCTCAACAACGAGATCGGCCTGCCGCTTACCTTGCTCAAGCTACACGCCCCGCATCGCGCCGCCGTCATCGAAATGGGGATGAATCATGCCGGCGAAATCTACCTCCTGACGCACCTTGCCCAGCCCACGGTCGCGCTCATCAACAACGCCCAGCGCGCCCATCTGGAAGGCCTCGGCTCGGTCGCCGCCATCGCGCGCGCCAAGGGGGAGATTTTTTCCGGCTTGAGAGAAAACGGCGTCGCCGTCATCAACGCCGACGACACCCATGCCGATCTGTGGCGCGAGATGAATCCCGGACGCCGCATTGTCTCCTTCGGCTTCGCGCCAACCGCGGATGTGCGCGGCGAATGGCAGGCCAATGGCCTCGGCGGCGTGCTGCAGTTGACAACGCCGATCGGCGCGGCGCAACTCCAGCTGCCCGTGCCGGGAGAACACAACGGCCGCAATGCCCTGGCCGCCGCCGCCGCGTGCATCGCCGCCGGCGTGCCGCTGGCGCCCATCGTGCGCGGTCTGGAACATTTCGACAACGCCCAGGGTCGCCTGCAACGCAAACCGGGGCATGGAGGCGCGGCCGTGATCGACGACAGCTACAACGCCAACCCGGACTCGATGCGCGCGGCGATCGATGTGCTCGCCGCCCTGCCCGGCCCACGCATTCTGATCATGGGCGACATGGGTGAAGTCGGTGCGGGGGCGGGCCCGTTGCACGACGAGATCGGCGCTTACGCCCGCCGCCAGGGCATCGAACGACTGTTCGCGCTCGGCGCAAACAGCGCAGGAGCGGTGCGAGAGTTCGGTGCTGGCGCGCACCATTGCGCGGATGTCGCCAGCCTTGCGGCGACACTCAGGCCACTCATGCAGCGTGACACCACTGTCCTCGTGAAGGGCTCGCGCTTCATGAAGATGGAACGCGTTGTCGAGGAAATTCTGGAGAAGCC
>CAZAWN010000162.1:0-6771 GCA_964488825.1 uncultured Methyloversatilis sp.
GCCAGTTGCCGTCCCGCCAGCGCCGAGTTCTTCACGCGGTAGGCGATCCCCCGCTCGATGCGCTTGACCTTGGCGAAATCGCAGTTGTGGGCGATGTCGGTCGCCTTGGAAGCCCAGGGCGAAATCGTGCCGAGGCGCGGAGTGACCAGAAGAAGCGTCCCGTCCTCCTCGGCCGGCAGGCTGGCCGGGATGCCCAGCAGCGCCTTCAGCCGCCCGACCTCATCACTCGACAAGGCATCCGAAGTTTCGATGAAATACCAGTGTTCCGCCACCACCGGGGCGCCGATCTTTTCCTGCAAACGCGCGAGTCGGGAAGCGGAAAAAGCGGCCGTGCCGCGGAGCTTGAGGATCTGGGTCATGATGGGAAGAAAAGCAGAGGATGTGAGCACGCAAATTATAGCGGCCGCACCCTACGCCCTAGGATAAAGTCCTGCCCATGTTCCCCATGTCTCCGCGCCTGCTATTCGCCATCGTCTTCATCGAAGGCTACTGTTCGCTCGGCGCCGAGATCATCGCCCTGCGCCGCCTCGTGCCGCATGTCGGCAGCTCGATCGTCGTTACCGCCCCGACCATTGGCCTCTTCCTGCTGGCGCTGGCACTCGGGTACCACAGCGGCAGTCAAGTCGCTGAGCGTTTTCGGCCCACGGTGGCGCGAAACTTCCTGATTTCGGCTGCACTGATGGGCCTGGGGCTGGCCGGCAGCAGTGTCGATGCCATCTTTGCCGCCGCACCGGCCGGCATCGCCTATCTTCTGTTCATCGGCGGCGTGCTCTGCCCGCTGGCCTGGCTGCTCGGCCAGACCGTGCCGATCCTCACCAACCTGATGCATGCGCAGCGCAGCGGCGAAGCAGCCGGCCAGGCGCTGACCTGGTCGACACTCGGCAGTTTCCTCGGTTCGGTCAGCCTGTCCCTCGGCATGATGCAGTGGTTCGGCGTCTGGTCGGCCGTGCTGCTGGGGACCTTCCTGCTGCTGCTCGGCACCCTGCTGGTCGGCCGTACCCGTCTGCCCGTCCTGGCCATGACGGCAATCCTGGCCGTACTCGGCACGATGCTGGGCCTGCCGGACCGCGAACGGGCCGATACCGCCTACGCCGACTACGCGGTAAAGCCCGTCAGCCGCGACGGCATGGAATTTCCGCGTGGCTTCTTCGTCAACAACCAGACCGCCTCGCTGATCGACAACAGCGATCCGCCGCGCTACGCCGCCTACATCCGCCACCTGCGCCACATCCTGCTCGACGACCTGAAATACTCCGGCCGCGACATTCTCGTGCTCGGCGCCGGCGGCTTCACCCTGTCCCACCGCGAACCTCCCGGCCATGAAAACCGCTATACCTATGTCGATGTCGATCCGGCCATCCGCGAGATCGCCGAACGCGATTTCCTGCGCGAACCGGCGCGCGGCAACTTCATCATCGCCGACGCCCGCCGCCATGTCATGGAAACGCCGCAGCGCTACGATGCCGTCGTCGTCGATGTCTATAGCGCGCTATCAGCCATTCCCGCCCATCTTGTCACGCGCGAGTTCTGGCTGGACGCGCAGCGGGTCATCAAGCCCGGCGGCGTACTGCTGGCCAACCTGATTCTCGACGGCAGGCTTGCCAGCCCGTATGCACGCAACCTGCTCGCCACCATCGAGTCCGCCTGCGGGCGATGTAGTGTCGAAGTTCTGAACAAGAATGCCTCTGCGAGCAATGTCATCGTCAGCTGCTTCGTCACCGGCGGGGAAAAGGCGCAACTCTATGTCGATGAGCGCAACCGCGCCGACCTCGACAGCGCCAAGTCCCCCTAGTTTTCATGTGCTTGCATTTCCACAGCAGCATCTTGGCAGTGATACCAGGCGCATCCAAGATAAAAACGAAAGCCAGGCAATAAAATGCCGGCAAAACCATAAGGAGTTGCCTCATGTCCGAACATGCCTACGACATTTCACTTGCCGATTTCGAGGAAAAAGTCCTCGCCGTCTCGCAGCGCGTCCCCGTGCTGGTCGATTTCTGGGCGCCCTGGTGCCAGCCCTGCCGCATCCTCAAGCCGATCCTCGAAAAACTCGCCGCCGAGTACGATGGAAAATTCATCCTCGCCAAGATCAATTCCGACGAGAACCAGGAACTCGCCCAGCGCTACGGCGTGCGCGGCATCCCGGCGGTGAAAGCCTTCGTCGGCGGGCAACTGGCCGACGAATTCACCGGCGCCCTGCCCGAAGCGCAAATCCGCGAATTCCTTGGCCGGCTGATTCCCTCGCCCGGCGAGCCGCTGCGCCAGGCGGCGTTGGCTCTTGCCGCCGCTGGCGACCTCGCCGGCGCGCGCCGGACCATGGTCGATGCGATCAATCTCGACCCGCGCAACGACAACGCCTACCTCGATTTCATCCAGTTGAGCCTCGATCAGGGCGATGCCGCCGCGCTCGCCGAAGCCAGCGAATTAATGGACGTGGTGGCCGACCGTGCGCGCGACCGGGCGCGCGTCGAATCCCTGCAAGCACGCCTGCGCATGCTCGGCTCGGTCGGCGCAGTCGATACCGCCGCCCTGCAAGCGCGGCTCGTGGAGGACGCCAACGACCACGAAGCGCGCCTGCAACTCGCCAATGCCCTCGCCGTGCAACAGGATTACCGTAGCGCGCTGGAGCATTTCATCGACCTCGTGCGGCGCGACCGCAAATGGAACGAAGAAGCCGGCCGCAAGGGCATGCTTAACCTATTCACCCTGCTCGCCGCGCAACCACAGTACGACGATCTGGTGCGCGAGTACCGCATCGCGCTGGCCCGCACGCTGAACTGAGCCGTCGCGCCAGCGCCGAGTTTCCCGATTCAGCATGGACATCCTCGTCAGTGAAAGCGCCGGTGTGCGCTATCTGCATTTCAGCTCGCACTGGATTCAGGGCGCCATGCGCGTCGCCCGCCCCTGGGCGCTGGAACTCGACTACACGCGCGAGATGATGGCGGCGCTAGTGCTGCGGCCCGACCCCGCCTGGCCGAAAAGTGCCCTGCTGATCGGGCTCGGTGCCGGCTCGCTGACCAAGTTCCTCTACCGCCACCGACCGGCGGCGAAACTGACCGTCGTGGAGATCGACGCCGAAGTGATCGACGTCGCGCGACTGCATTTCAAGCTGCCGCCCGAGGACGAACGCTTGATGGTGGAAATCGACGACGGGGCCGACTTCATTGCCGCTTCCAAGCGCAAGTTCGATCTCATCATGGTCGACGGCTTCGACGAAAATGCCCGTACCGGCCGGCTTGACACCCTGCCCTTCTATCTGAACTGCAAGGCGCACCTGTCCGGCAACGGCCTGTTCGTCACCAACCTGCTGTCGAAACGCAAGGGCGCGCGCAAGTCGATCGAGCGCATCGAAGAAGCCTTTGATGGCCGATGCCTGGCTTTTCCCTCCTGCGACAGCGGCAACGTCGTGACCTTCGCCGCCGTCGGCACGCCGGTGGAGCACCGTCTGAGCGACCTGAAAACTGCCGCCCGCGCACTGAAAACCACCACCGACCTCAACCTGCTGCCGACCCTGCAACGGCTGGAACAGGCCAACCGTTGCCCGGCGGGAATTGTGAAATTCTGAAAGCGGGCAGGGATTCGACTGCGGTCGGCAAGCATTGCCCCAGCGCCCACGACGCGGGATCTATAATCGCGCGTCCGCTTCGAGCCGAGCGGCAACCGCGCAATGCTTTTCATCCTCTACTACATTCTTGCGATCACGGTTCTGGTGTTGCACTTCACCGGATTTCTCGCCCGCCACAACGTCGAGTGGCTGGTGTTCGTTCTCGCCCTGACGGTGTTCCCGGCCGTCATCTATCTCTGAACGCGACCGTTCCCGCCCTCAATCGACGATCTTGTTGATCGGCAACTCAATGATGCCACGCGCGCCCGCCTGATAGAGCAGCGGGATCAGTTCGCGCACGCGCTTTTCCTCGACGACGATGCCGAGGTCGACCCAGTCGGCATCGGCGAGCGGCGCCACGGTGGGCGAAGCGGGCTGCGGCAACAGCGCCGTCACGGCGGCAAGCGCCGAGTTGGGTACGTTCATCGAGAGGAAGACGCGCGTCGCGGCGGATATCGCCCCCTGTAACAGCATCAGCAGACTGTCGATCTTGGCCTGTTTCCAGTCGTCCTGCAGCCCGTTCTTGTTGGCGATGAAGCGTGGCGTGCTTTCGAGCACCACGTGCATCACGCGCAGGTTGTTGGCGCGCAGTGACGAGCCGGTTTCCGAGACATCGACGATGGCGTCGGCGAGAATCGGCGGCTTGACTTCGGTGGCGCCCCAGGAAAACTCCACACTGGCTGTGACGCCGTGAGCGGCGAGGAAGCGTTGCGTCATGCCGACCGCTTCGGTAGCGATGCGCTTGCCTTGCAAGTCCTTGACATCCTTGAAAGGAGAATCCTCCTTGACGGCCATCACCCAGCGCACCGTGCCGTAGTTGGGCCACGGCGCTTTCAGGTTGGCGAGCTCGGCGACATCAGCGCCGACTTCCTGTATCCAGTCCAGCCCGGTGATCGCACAATCGAGGATGCCCTGGCCGACGTAGCGCGCCATCTCCTGCGGGCGGATCAGGATGCACTGGATTTCAGTGTCGTCGATGGTCGGGTAGTAGGAGCGGCCCGAAATGCGCAGGTTGTAACCGGCGCGCACGAACAGACTTTGCGTGGTTTCCTGCAGGCTGCCCTTCGGTATACCGATGCGTAACACCTGGGTCGAATCATTCATAGCGGACATCCAGAATTTCGTATTCGCGTCGACCACCGGGAGTCTGCACTTCGACAACATCGCCGGCGAATTTGCCGATCAACGCGCGCGCAACCGGGGAGTTGAGGGAAATCTTGTTCTGCTTGATGTCGGCCTCATCGTCGCCAACGATTTGATAAGTGACAGTCTGGCCTTCGTCCATGTCTTCCAGCTCGACTGTGGCGCCGAACACCACGCGCCCATCGGCATCGAGCGCACGCGGGTCGATGATCTGGGCGTTGCCCAGCTTGCCTTCGACTTCCGCGATGCGGCCTTCGATGAAACCCTGTCGTTCCTTGGCGGCATCGTATTCGGCGTTTTCGGACAGGTCGCCATGCGAGCGTGCCTCGGCGATCGCGGCAATCACGGCCGGACGCTCGACGGTTTTGAGGCGGTGCAACTCGGCTTTCAACAACTCGGCCCCGTGCAGGGTAATCGGGACTTTGCTCATTCGAGGGCTCCAACCAGTTCCTTATGCAATTGCTGGATGGAGTAGGTTTCCAGCCCGGAATGCTTCATGCCGATGCAGGCGGCACGCGCCCCTTCGACGGTGGTGAACAGCGTGATCTTCTGCGCCAGCGCCGAAGTGCGGATGGAACGCGAATCCTGGATCGCCGTGCGCTTTTCATCAACGGTATTGACGATCAGCACGATCTCGTTGTTCTTGATCATGTCGACGATGTGCGGTCGACCTTCATTGACCTTGTTGACCGCAGTGACGGGAATCCCGGCCGCCAGAATGTCGGCCGCCGTACCCCGTGTGGCGAGCAGGGTGAAGCCCAACTCGTGCAGCAGGCCGGCGACTTCGATAGCCTTGGGTTTGTCGGCCTGCTTGACGGTGATCAGCGCCTTGCCGGGCTTCGGCAGGCGCGCGTTCGCGGCGATCTGCGACTTGACGAACGCCTCGCCGAAGGTCCGGCCGACGCCCATGACTTCGCCGGTGGACTTCATTTCCGGGCCGAGCAGGGTGTCGACGCCGGGGAACTTGTTGAAGGGGAAGACGGCTTCCTTCACCGAGTAATAGGGCGGGATGACTTCCTGTGTCACGCCCTGATCGGCCAGGCTGCGGCCGGCCATGCAGCGCGCGGCGATTTTCGCCAGAGGCAGGCCGGTGGCCTTGGAAACATAGGGCACGGTGCGAGAAGCACGTGGATTGACTTCGAGCACATACACAGTACTGTTGTTGCCGCGCCCCTGAATGGCGAACTGCACGTTCATCAGGCCGACGACCTTGAGTCCCTTGGCCATCAATGCGGTCTGGCGGCGCAATTCGTCCTGCACCTCGTCGCACAGCGAGAACGGCGGCAGCGAGCAGGCGGAATCGCCGGAATGCACACCGGCCTGTTCGATGTGTTCCATGATGCCGCCGATGATCACCTGTTGGCCGTCGCACAGCGCATCGACATCCACCTCGGTAGCGTCGTTGAGGAAGCGGTCGAGCAGCACCGGGCTGTCGTTCGAGACCTTCACCGCCTCGCGCATGTAGCGCTCCAGGTCTTTTTGCTCATGGACGATTTCCATGGCGCGGCCGCCCAGTACGTAGGAGGGGCGCACCACCAGCGGATAGCCGATTTCGCTCGCCAGACGCAGGGCTTCCTCTTCGGTACGCGCGGTGCGGTTAGGCGGTTGCAGCAGCTTGATCTCGTGCAGCAGTTTCTGGAATCGCTCGCGATCCTCCGCGGCGTCGATGGATTCCGGGCTGGTGCCGATGATCGGCACACCATTGGCTTCCAGCGCCAGCGCCAGCTTGAGCGGGGTTTGACCGCCAAACTGGACGATCACGCCGGCCGGTTTTTCGAGATCGACGATCTCCAGCACGTCTTCCAGCGTCAGCGGCTCGAAGTAGAGCCGGTCGGAGGTATCGTAGTCGGTCGAGACGGTCTCCGGGTTGCAGTTGACCATGATGGTCTCGTAACCATCCTCGCGCATTGCCAGTGCGGCATGCACGCAGCAATAATCGAATTCGATGCCCTGGCCGATGCGGTTCGGCCCCCCGCCCAGCACCATGATCTTCTTCCGGTCCGAGGGGTGCGATTCGCACTCGTCCT
>CAZAWN010000163.1:0-4851 GCA_964488825.1 uncultured Methyloversatilis sp.
CACCGAAGCGACCACCGTATCCTTGCGCAAAGCAGCCTTGAACTGCTCGGGAGTAATCAGGCCATTCGGCTGCGGTTCGAGGTAGGTCGCCTCGAATCCCTGCCGTTCCAGTTCCTTGACCGTGTCGAGTACGGCCTTGTGCTCGGTAGCGACGGTAAGGATGTGCTTGCCTTTCGTTCCCGCATAAAAGTGTGCCGCTCCCTTGATCGCCAGATTGTTCGACTCGGTGGCGCCGGAAGTCCACACGATCTCTTTTGGATCGGCATTCACCAGGGCGGCCACCTGCTCGCGCGCCTCTTCGACGGCTTTTTCCGCTTCCCAGCCAAACGCGTGGGAGCGCGACGCCGGGTTGCCGAATTTTTCGACCAGGAAGGGAATCATCTTGTCGGCCACGCGCGGATCGACGGGGGTCGTCGCCGAGTAGTCGAGGTAGATGGGCAATTTCAGCATGGTGTCTTACTCCGGTTCAGCCGACCACTGCGGTCAGCCCTTGCAGTTGAGAAACGGTGGCGGACAGGGTGCGAAGAAAACCTGCCACATCGTCCGCCGTAGTGTGTTGTCCAAGGCTCACTCGCACGGCTCCGCGCGCCATTTCCGGGGCGATGCCCATGGCGAGCAGGACATGAGAAGGTTCCGGATTCGCCGCCGAACAGGCGGCGCCGCTGGCGACGGCATAACCGGCGCGGTCGAGCCGCGCCACCAGCGTTTCGCCGTCGATGCCAGGCAGGGAAAAGTAGGTGGTATTCGGCAAACGCTCCGCCTCGGCGGCAAACAGGGTAGCCCTCTGGGTGCCTATGGTGCACAGGGTGCGCAAGCCGCTCTCCAGTTCGGCGCGCAACGGGCGCAAGCGCTCCGTCTCCTCGGCAAGCTTGCGTGCGGCCATTTCGCAAGCCAGCCCGAACCCCACCAGCGCCGGCACGTTTTCAGTCCCAGAACGCAAACCGCGCTCGTGACCGCCGCCATCGATCAGCGGCGCCAGATCGACACGCTTATCGACAATCAACGCCCCCGCCCCCTTCGGACCACCGATTTTGTGCCCCGAGAGTGACAAGGCATGAACGCCGGCGGCGTTGAGCGAACGGAAATCGAGGGGAATCTTGCCCAGTGCCTGCACCGCATCGGAATGGAACCAGGCGCGTGCGGACGCGGCTTGCGCCGCCAGTGCGGGAATGTCCTGCACTGCTCCGGTCTCGTTGTTCGCAAACATCACGGAAATCAGCGAAGCTTGCTCGGCAAGCGCTTCGAGAAAGTCGGCGCTGGCAATACGGCACTGCGCATCGACGGCGATCTCGCGCACCCGCCAACCGCGACGGCGCAAGGATCTGGCCGGCTCGCGCACACAGGGATGCTCGATGGCCGAAATCGCCGCAGTACCAGGCGGCAACAAGGCCGCGACACCTTTGACGAAGAGATTGTTCGCTTCCGATCCACCGCTGGTAAACACAACCTCGGTCGGATGCGCACCTACCGCATAAGCCACCCGCTGACGCGCCTCGTCGATCGCTCGCCGCGCCGCACGGCCATACTCGTGCCGGCTCGACGCATTACCGTGCTGCTGCGCGAAAAAAGGCAGCATGGCGGCCAGTACCTCGGGCAATACCGGGGTAGTAGCGTTGTGATCGAGATAGACCGGGGCGAACATCGCGACTCTGCCGAGTATTCGTTCAGGCAACAGCCATCGTCACGCTGCGGCGAGCGGGTTTCCCAACAACGGCGGTACGGATAGACGCGCCTGCTCCATCCTGCTGACGCACCAGATCGTCGAGATTCACTGAACTTAGATACTCGTGCATGCGCATGTTCAGGCTCATCCAGAGGTTGTGTGTCATACAGGGATGCTCCTGCTCGTGACAGTTGCCCCGCCCTCCACAACTGGTGGCATCAAGCGGCTCATCGACGGCGCTAATGATGTCAGCAACGGTCACCGCCGCCAGAGGCTTGGCCAGGGTGTAGCCGCCGCCGGGTCCGCGCGTGCTGGCCACCAGTTGATTGCGGCGCAGTTTGCCGAACAATTGCTCAAGATAAGAAAGCGAAATGCTCTGGCGTTCGGCGATCCCGGCCAGCGTCACCGGCCCCGCATGCTGGCGCAATGCCACATCGATCATTGCCGTCACCGCGAATCGTCCTTTGGTTGTCAGTCTCATGGAATGCTCCTCGTCAGGGTCGCTGTTTGGAAAAAAACAGCTTGGAAAAGAATAATGTCAATCGGACAGGTACTGCCAAGATATAGTTCCCGATCAATTTAGTCAAGTATAGTAATTAAACATTTTTCGACAAACGGTTTGGATCGAACTTGTCGGCCGTCGCGACATCGTCTTCGATGGATACGCCCGCGCGCTCGATGGTTTTAAGCAAAGCAGCAAAGCGCCGGTCGGTTTCGACAGCATGATCAAGCAGCCCGTGAATCGCCAAAGAAACCGGATCGTCCTCGCTGCGCGTCACGGCGTAGGCCGAAAAGCCGAGATTTTCCGCTTTATCCTGACGCGCCTGAGCCAGTCCAGGCTCGACGATACGCGCCGGAATACCTACCGCCGTTGCTCCGCTGGGTACGTCGCGCACCACAACGGCGTTGGAGCCAATCTTCGCCCCCTCGCCGATCGTTATCGGGCCAAGCACCTTCGCCCCGGCGCCGATCACGACGCCGCTTTCCAGCGTCGGGTGGCGTTTGCCCTTATTCCAGGAGGTCCCGCCGAGCGTTACCCCATGGTAGAGCGTGCATCCTGAAGCGATTACCGCTGTCTCGCCAATCACGACGCCCATGCCGTGATCGATGAATACGCAATTCCCTATGGTCGCCCCAGGGTGGATTTCGATCCCGGTCAGGAACCGGGTGAAGTGCGAGAACAGTCGCGCCAACCAGCGCAAACGACGTTCCCACAGCCAGTGCGAAAAGCGGTGCAAGGTGAGTGCGTGGAAGCCCGGATAGCAGGTCAGCACTTCCCAAGTGGAACGTGCAGCGGGGTCGCGTTCGAAAACACAAGCGATATCTTCGCGCAGGCGGGAGAGCATGAATTCAAGTGAAGCCGTAAAGGTTATAGGGAGATTCTAGAATTCCCGATTACATCGGTCAACTTAGGAACATTAATGGGGATATCAAGACTTCCCGGCGGAAGGATGGCGCTTGCGGGTCGGTTGCTGGAACGAAGCCAACAAACCACGCAGGATATTGATTTCTTCCCTTTCCAGCCCGGTGCGGGAAAACATGCGCCGCAACCGCAACATCAGCCGGCCGGGCGCTGCGGGATCGAGAAAACCGCTGTCTACTGCCGCACTTTCTATGCTCGTTAGCAGACCATCAATTTCGTCAAGCGTGGCTGGCGTCCCGGCAGCACTAAAACTCGGCGCTGACGGGACGGCACACATGGCCAGCCGCAACTCGTAGCACAAGATCTGCACGGCCGCAGCGAGGTTCAGCGAACTGTAGTCGGGATTGGCGGGAATCGTCGCCCAGTGGCTGCAGAGTGACAACTCCTCGTTGGACAATCCTGAAGTTTCATTGCCGAATACCAGCGCTACTTGAGCTTGTCCAGCAACTCGGGCCAATTCAGCGGCGCCGTCGTGCGCCCAGAGCGGCGCGGTAGCCAAATCGCGCCTCCGGGCAGTCAGCGCCAGCGCTAGAGTCACTCCGTGCAAAGCCTCAGCCAGCGACGCCACAACCTGCGCGCTGGCCAGCACGTCGCCCGCCCCCGAAGCCATTGCCTCGGCCTGCTCATCGGGGAAATGGCGGGGATTAACCAGGACAAGACGCGAGAAACCCATCGTCTTCATGGCGCGCGCCGCCGACCCGATATTGCCGGGATGACTGGTATGCGAGAGAACGACACGCACGTTCAGCAAGGTTTCGGGCGCGGCTGATGCCGAAGGTTTAGAATCCGTTGCCTTTTCCATTTTGCTGAAAACCCATGCATCCCATGCTCAATACGGCCGTCAAGGCCGCCCGCCGCGCCGGCAGCGTTATCGGCCGCGCCAGTCTCGATCTCGGCCAGATCAAGGTCAGCGTCAAGCAGCAGAACGACTTCGTCACCGAAGTCGACCGCGCCGCCGAGGCAACCATCATTGAAACCTTGCGCGAAGTCTATCCGACGCACGCCATTCTCGCCGAGGAGTCGGGTCAAAGCGGCGGCGAGAACGCCGAATATCAGTGGATCATCGACCCGCTCGACGGAACGACGAATTTCATCCACGGCTTTCCCCAGTACGCCGTTTCGATTGCGCTCGCCCACAAGGGCGTACTGAGCCATGCGGTGGTTTTCGACCCGAACCGCAACGAATTATTTACTGCCAGCAAAGGCGCCGGCGCCTTCCTCAACGACAAACGCATCCGCGTCAGCAAGCGCGCAAAACTCGACGAGGCGCTGCTCGGTACGGGTTTCCCTTACCGCATGTTCGAACATGTCGATCCCTATCTTTCCATCTTCAAGGAAATGACGCGCCGCAGCGCCGGCATCCGCCGCCCCGGATCGGCCTCCCTCGACCTCTCTTGGCTGGCAGCCGGCCGCATCGACGGTTTCTGGGAGTTCGGCCTCGCCCCCTGGGATATGGCGGCAGGTGCCCTCCTCATCATGGAAGCGGGCGGGCTGGTCAGCGATCTATCCGGTGAAGGCAACTATCTCAAGACCGGCAATATCGTCGGCGGTACACCCAAGGTATTCAACCAACTTCTGCAGGCCATCCAGCCCTACCGTACCCCGGCCTTGCAAGCATGAGCTTTTAGGCATTTTTCCACCCCCATCCCTCCTTGCCCCTTTCCAAGCCGGCTTTCTAGGGGTCTAATGCATGGTGATCGGCAGATCGTTCTGCCACCCGATTGAGGCTACCGCCATGTCGACCCTTCCCGCCATTTCCAGCAAG
>CAZAWN010000163.1:4951-6757 GCA_964488825.1 uncultured Methyloversatilis sp.
CTGCCACCCGATTGAGGCTACCGCCATGTCGACCCTTCCCGCCATTTCCAGCAAGTTCAGCGATCTCGATCTGCACCTGTTTCACGAAGGCAGTCACACCCGTCTCTACGACTGTCTCGGCGCCCATCCAGAAACTCTCGACGGCATTGCCGGCTGCCATTTTTCTGTCTGGGCGCCCAACGCCCACGCGGTTTCGGTGATGGGCGATTTCAACGGCTGGCATCGCCACAGCCACTGGCTGCGGCAGATCCATCCCGGTTCGGGCATCTGGGAGGGCTTTGTGGCCGGGGCCGAATCCGGGCAACGTTACAAGTTTCATATCGAATCGGCGCTGCACGGCTACAAGGTCGACAAGGCCGATCCTTTCGCGCTTGCGGCCGAGATAGCACCTGCAACCGGTTCGCTGATCGCCACTCTTGACTATGCCTGGCAGGATGCGGACTGGATGGCGCACCGCAAGCAGGCAAATGCGCTGGATGCGCCGCAGTCCGTGTATGAGGTCCATCTCGGCTCTTGGCGGCGCTCGCCGGACGATCACGCCAACCCCCTCGGCTATCGCGATCTCGCCCATCAGCTTGCCGCCTACTGCCTCGACATGGGCTTTACGCATGTCGAACTGCTGCCGGTGATGGAGCACCCGTTTTACGGTTCGTGGGGCTACCAGGTTACCGGCTTCTTCGCGCCGACCTCGCGTTACGGTTCGCCGCAGGATTTCATGTATCTGGTGGATCACCTGCACCAGCAGGGCATTGGCGTGATCCTCGACTGGGTGCCCTCACACTTTCCCAACGATCAGCACGGCCTGGCCTACTTCGACGGCACGGCACTCTATGAACATGCTGACCCGCGCCAAGGCTACCACCCCGAATGGAGCAGCCAGATTTTCAACTATGGCCGCCACGAAGTACGCTCCTTCCTGCTGTCAAGCGCGCTGTTCTGGTTGAAGCACTATCACATTGACGGCCTTCGCGTGGACGCCGTCGCTTCAATGCTCTACCTCGACTACGCTCGCAAGGATGGCGAATGGGTGCCCAACCGCTATGGCGGCAAGGAAAATCTCGATGCGATCCAGTTTCTGCGCCAGTTGAACGAAGCAGTCTATCGGGATTTCCCCGACACCCAGACGATCGCCGAGGAATCCACCTCCTGGCCAATGGTGTCGCGCCCGACCTGGCTGGGTGGCCTGGGTTTCGGCATGAAGTGGAACATGGGCTGGATGCACGATACATTGAGCTACTACGCCCACGAGCCGATCCATCGCAAGTATCACCACGACCAGATCACCTTCAGCATCTGGTACGCCTTCCACGAGAACTTCATGCTACCGATCTCGCACGACGAAGTCGTGCACGGTAAGGGTTCGCTGGTCGGAAAACTGCCGGGTGACGAGTGGCAGCGCTTTGCCAACCTGCGCCTGCTGCTCGGCTATATGTGGGCGCATCCCGGCAAGAAGCTGCTCTTCATGGGCTGCGAATTCGGCCAGACGCGCGAATGGAACCACGACACCAGCCTCGACTGGCACTTGCTGGAGTTCGCACCGCACGCCGGCGCGCAGGCTTGGTTGCGCGATCTGAACGGCGTCTATAAGTCGCGTCCGGCGCTATTCGGTCGTGAATTCAGCAATGACGGTTTCGAATGGATCGATTGCCGCGACAGCGAAGAAAGCGTCATCAGCTTCCTGCGGCGGGGGCCCAATGGCGAAACCATGCTGGTGGTACTGAACGGCACGCCGGTGGTGCGCGAAAACTATCGTGTCGGCGTTCCCCATGGAGGCTATTGGCGCGAAGTTCTCAACAGCGACGCTCC
>CAZAWN010000164.1:0-6573 GCA_964488825.1 uncultured Methyloversatilis sp.
TAGCTGGTCATGATCGAAAAAAACCGGGCGAGCCCGGACAAACGGAATTATCCCGCTTTATTCGCCGCGTAACAAGCTTGCTTCAACCCTTTGAGAGGAATGGTTGATTCTTGAAACCGGCTCGCCACGCCTTATTTCTCTAGCGATTGTCGCTTGAGCGGGGCGAATGCGGCAGGTAGTTTCGCTGTTCAATCGATCAGAAGGATCATGATTGGTTAGAATGCCCGGTTTGATCAGCCCAATCTTCTCCGTTCACTCTAGTTTCATTTCAAGGATTCTTCATGGAAACGACCCAGGAAATCACTGCTCCAGCTGTTAACCCGCTCGAGCGCCGCATCGACATGGCTGTAGCGCTCGCCGATATTGAGCGCGAGGTCGAGCAGCAGCTCAAGCGCATCGCCAAAACCGCAAAGATGGCGGGGTTTCGTCCGGGCAAGGTTCCGATGAAGATGGTGGCGCAGATGTATGGCGGTGAGGCGCGTTCCGAAGCGATGGGTACGGCAGTTGAAAAGGCGTTTGGCGAAGCCGTTCGCGCTCAGAACCTGCGTATCGCCGGCCAGCCTCGCGTCGAACCGAAGCAGACCGAGGCCAAGGACAAGATGGAATTCACCGCGGTTTTCGAGGTGTATCCTGAATTCCAGATTGCCGATGTTTCCGGCAAGTCTGTCGAGAAGCCGGTACTCACGGTGAACGATGACGAGGTCAATAAGACCATTGAGGTGTTGCGCAAGCAGCGTACCAACTATGTTCCGGCCAGCCGGGCCGCCGAAAAGGGCGACCGTCTGACGATCGACTTTACCGGCCGCAAGGATGGTGCTGAGTTTGATGGCGGCAAGGCCACCGATTACCCGGTTTTCGTTGGCGGTGGCATGATGCTTCCCGATTTCGAGGCAGCGCTGGAGGGCGTTACCGAAGGCCAGGAAAAAACCTTTGATGTGAAGTTCCCCGACGATTACCATGCCAAGGAACTGGCCGGCAACCTGGTGCAGTTCACAGTCAATATCAAGAAGATTGAGCAGCCGCAGTTGCCGGAGGTGGATGCCGAGTTTGCCCGCGCTCTGGGTGTCAAGGATGGCGATACGGCCAAGATGCGCGAGGAGGTGAAGGCCAATCTCGAACGCGAAGTGGCCAAGCGCTTGCGCGCCAAGGTCAAGGAGCAGGCTATGAATGTGCTCATCGAGACGAATCCGATCGACGTGCCGCAGGCCATGGTGCAGGCTGAAGCTCAGCAGATGGCGGAGAACGCCCTCAATGACCTCAAGCAGCGCAATCCGCAGATGAAGAACATGCCTGTCGAGGCGAGCTGGTTTACCGAGCAGGCTACCAAGCGCGTCAAGCTCGGCTTGATTGTCGCCGAGTTGGTCAAATCCAAGGATCTGCTCGTCAAGCCCGAGCAAGTACGTGCCGTAGTCGATGATTTTGCCGCCACCTTCGAGGACCCGAAGGAGGTCGTTCGCTGGTACTACAGTCAGCCTCAGCGTTTGGCCGAAGCCGAGGCACTGGCAATGGAAAATAATGTAGTCGACTGGGTGCTCGCCAATGCCCAGGTGACTGAAAAGGCAATCGCTTTCGACGAGTTGATGGGGAACGCGGCATGATTCATTCCATGCCAGCCGGCAACGGACAGTTCGGGCCTTCCGGTGCGATGGAAACGCAGGCGCTGGGTCTGGTGCCGATGGTCATCGAGACCAGTGGACGCGGCGAGCGCGCGTATGACATTTATTCTCGCCTGCTCAAGGAGCGGGTGATTTTTCTGGTCGGACCAGTGAATGATGCGACCGCCAATCTGGTGGTTGCGCAGCTGCTTTTTCTCGAATCCGAGAATCCCGACAAGGATATCTATCTCTACATCAACTCGCCGGGCGGTTCCGTTACCTCCGGTCTGGCGATCTACGATACGATGCAGTTCATCAAGCCCGATGTTTCTACGCTCTGCGTCGGTCAGGCGGCTTCGATGGGCGCTTTCCTACTGGCGGCGGGCGCCGCCGGGAAGCGCTATTGCCTGCCCAATTCGCGCGTGATGATTCACCAGCCCATGGGTGGGTTTCAGGGTCAGGCGTCGGACATCGAGATCCATGCCAAGGAAATTCTTTTCATCAAGCAACGACTCAACGAGATGCTGGCCAGGCATACCGGGCAGCCGCTCGAAAACATCGAACGCGACACAGATCGCGACAACTTCCTGTCGGCGGAGGCTGCGGTCGAGTACGGCCTCGTCGACAAGGTATTGACGAGCCGTACCGACGCGGCCTGACCCAACCCCAAGGAGATCTCGCGATGGCGGAAAAGAAGAGCGGACCGGAGAAACTACTTTATTGCTCCTTTTGCGGCAAAAGCCAGCATGAGGTTAAAAAGCTGATTGCCGGTCCCTCGGTGTTCATCTGCGATGAATGTATCGACCTCTGCAATGACATCATTCGCGATGATGGTGGTACGCCCGACACCGCGAAATCGACAGGCGACTTGCCTGCTCCCGGCGATATCCTGAAGGTGCTCGATCAGTATGTCATCGGTCAGGACCGGGCCAAGAAAATCCTCGCGGTTGCGGTGTACAACCATTACAAGCGCCTGCGCAGCGAAACGAGGAAAGACGATGTCGAACTCACCAAGAGCAATATCCTGCTCGTAGGCCCGACCGGTTCCGGCAAGACGCTGCTGGCGCAGACGCTCGCGCGCCTGCTCAACGTACCTTTCGTGATTGCCGATGCGACGACCTTGACCGAGGCGGGTTATGTTGGCGAGGATGTCGAAAACATTATCGCCAAGCTGTTGCAAAAGTGCGATTACGAGCCTGCCAAGGCCCAGCAGGGTATCGTTTATATCGACGAAATCGACAAGATATCCCGTCGTAGCGAGAACCGCTCGATCACCCGTGACGTGTCCGGCGAAGGAGTACAGCAGGCATTGCTCAAATTGGTTGAAGGAACCATTGCTTCTGTGCCGCCCCAGGGCGGACGCAAGCATCCGAATCAGGATTTTGTTCAGGTCGATACCGCCAATATCCTGTTTATCTGCGGCGGTGCTTTCGATGGCCTGGATGCCATCATTCAGGATCGCTCGGAGAAGTCCGGGATCGGTTTCGGGGCGCAGGTCAAAAGCAAGACGAATGTCAGTGTCGGAGAGATGCTTGCGCAGGTCGAGCCCGACGATCTGGTCAAGTATGGACTGATTCCGGAGTTGATTGGTCGATTGCCGGTGGTTGCCAATCTCACCGAGCTTGACGAAGTTGCGCTGGTGCAGATTCTCATCGAGCCGAAGAATGCCCTGATCAAGCAGTATCAAAAGCTGTTTGCCATGGAAGGCGTCGAGTTGGAGGTTCGTCCTTCCGCCTTGCAGGCTATTGCCAAGAAGGCTATCAAGCGGAAGACAGGGGCGCGTGGCCTACGTTCCATCATGGAGAATGCCCTGCTCGACACGATGTTCGAACTTCCGGGCATGTCCGATGTTTCTAAAGTCGTCATTGACGAGGGCATGATCGAATCCGGCGGCAGACCCTTGCTGATCTACGCCGACCAACCCAAGGTTTCAGGCTTCAACTAAGCCATTTCGTTTGCGGTATCCTGCCGTTGTTCGTCGTCAACCACGAACAACGGCTTGATTCTTTTGCCGCTGTCCCCATGTGCCTGAAACGTTCATTTATTGAGGATGCGTCCATGTCCGACGATCTCGGTACTTCCAAAAATGCCCCCGACAGTATGCCGTTGCTCCCCTTGCGCGACGTGGTGGTTTTTCCGCATATGGTCATTCCGCTTTTCGTCGGTCGCCCAAAATCGATCAAAGCGCTCGAGTTGGCGATGGAGTCAGGCAAGAGCATTCTTCTGGTTGCCCAAAAATCGGCCGCCAAGGATGAGCCGGATGCCGAAGATCTGTACCAGATAGGATGCATATCAAATATTCTGCAGATGCTCAAGCTGCCGGATGGTACTGTCAAGGTGCTGGTCGAAGGCACTCAGCGAGCACTCATCAACGCTGTCGAAGATCGCAAGACCCATTTTGTAGCCGAAGTTGATCCTGTACCGCTCAACGAGCGCGGCAGTCACGAGATCGAAGCGATGCGTCGCACCATCCTCGCGCAGTTCGATCAGTACGTGAAGCTTAACAAGAAAATTCCGCCGGAAATCCTCACTTCCCTGGCTGGCATTGAGGAGGCAGGCCGTTTGGCCGACACGATTGCTGCGCATCTGCCCATGAAACTCGATCTGAAGCAGGAGGTTCTCGAGTTATTCAGCGTTGATGATCGGCTAGACAAGTTGCTGGGGCAATTGGAAACCGAACTCGACATCTTGCAGGTCGAGAAACGCATTCGCGGACGCGTTAAGCGCCAAATGGAGAAGAGCCAGCGCGAGTACTACCTCAATGAGCAGGTCAAGGCCATCCAGAAGGAACTTGGTGAAGGAGAAGATGGCGCCGACATCGAGGAGATGGAAAAGAAAATCAAGCTTGCGGGCATGAGCAAGGAGGCATTGACCAAGGCCAATGCCGAGATGAAGAAGCTCAAGTTAATGTCGCCGATGTCTGCGGAAGCCACCGTTGTGCGCAATTACATCGACGCCTTGATCGGTTTGCCGTGGAAGAAGAAGTCGCGCATTTCGAAAGACCTGGCTGCTGCAGAGAAAATTCTCGATAAGGATCATTACGGTCTCGAGAAGGTCAAGGAACGCATTGTCGAGTATCTTGCCGTGCAGCAGCGTGTCGACAAGGTCAAGGCGCCGATACTCTGTCTGGTTGGCCCCCCCGGTGTCGGCAAGACTTCGCTGGGCCAGTCGATCGCCAAGGCGACCAACCGCAAGTTTGTGCGCATGGCGCTGGGTGGTATGCGTGACGAGGCGGAGATTCGCGGTCATCGGCGTACCTATATTGGCTCGATGCCGGGCAAGATTCTTCAGAACATGACCAAGGTTGGCGTCAAGAACCCGCTCTTCCTGCTCGACGAAGTTGACAAGATCGGCATGGATTTCCGTGGTGATCCTTCTTCCGCGTTGCTTGAGGTATTGGACCCAGAACAGAACCACACTTTTCAGGATCATTACGTCGAAGTCGATTTTGATCTGTCCGATGTGATGTTCGTGGCTACTGCCAACTCCCTGAACATTCCCGCGGCGCTGCTGGATCGTCTGGAAGTCATCCGTCTGGCGGGTTACACAGAGGACGAGAAGATCAATATTGCCCAGCGCTATCTGCTGCCCAAGCAGATGAAGAACAACGGCGTGAAGCGCGATGAGTTATCAGTCACCGAAGATGCGATTCGAGACATTGTGCGTTACTTCACGCGTGAAGCCGGGGTGCGTGCGCTGGAGCGCGACCTGTCGAAAATCTGTCGCAAAGTCATCAAATCGCTGGTGATGAAGCAGCGCAAGAACAAAATCATTGTCAACGCCAAGAATCTCGACAAGTATCTTGGGGTGCGTCGCTACAGCTTCGGCATGGCTGAAAAGGAAAATCAGATCGGCCAGGTTACCGGACTCGCCTGGACTGAAGTCGGCGGAGAGTTGCTCACGGTTGAAGCCGTCGCCGTACCCGGCAAGGGCAAAACCGTCACTACCGGTAAGCTTGGCGAAGTGATGCAGGAGTCGATTCAGGCTGCTTTGACGGTGGTGCGCCGTCGGGCCAAGCAGTTGGGTATCGCAGACGACTTCTACCAGAAGAACGACTTGCACATACACCTACCGGAAGGCGCTACACCCAAGGATGGTCCATCAGCCGGCATCGCCATGTGTACCGCAATGGTTTCCGTCCTGACCGGAATCCCGGTACGCGCCGATGTTGCCATGACCGGAGAAATAACCCTGCGTGGCGAAGTTTTACCGATCGGTGGGCTGAAGGAAAAGCTGCTTGCTGCTGTGCGTGGTGGTATTCGCTTGGCGCTGATTCCGGAAGAAAACGTGAAGGATCTGGTTGAAATCCCCGACACGATCAAGAATCGCATCGAGATTCTGCCGGTCAAATGGGTTGATAAGGTGCTCGAACTGGCACTGGAACGCATGCCCGAACCCGTGCAGGACACTGCCGTGGAACAGGTGACCGTCATTCCTGCTGCCGTGGAGAAAAATTCTCACGTGGACGCCGTTCAGATCAAACACTGAAGGCTGGCGCTTGCTACAATACGCCGGCTCTCAGGGTGCTTAGCTCAGTTGGTAGAGCGTCGCCCTTACAAGGCGAATGTCGGGGGTTCGAGCCCCTCAGCACCCACCAGTAACCTGTAAGTGATTGTTTTTTAGGACTTAAAAGTGCCGTTCAGGCGGAACGAACATTCGGATTAGTCCGAATGTTCTTTTCGAGGTCTTTTAAGGAGCTAGAAAATGAACATTGCAAGCATGGCCTTTAATACGTTGGCATCGTATGTTGCCGCGTCACGCGTGGCCGTCGATCCCGCGTTCCCAAAGCGTATTCAGTTCTGGATCGATCAGTTTCAAGACCGGGATATCACCACCATTACCGCAGAAGACATCGAGGATGCTGTGGACGCCCTGGTGCGTCGGGGCAAAACGCGTGTCGTCGTCGGCCGCGACGGAAACACCCTGACCGAGCAAACAACGGAGCGGCTGGCAAACAGCACCCTGAACCGATACATCG
>CAZAWN010000165.1:0-6514 GCA_964488825.1 uncultured Methyloversatilis sp.
GCGGCGACCGGCACGCTTAACCCGGTGGTTGCCGTACAGGTCAGCTCGCAGATTTCCGGGCAGATACGCGAGATTTCCGTCGATTTCAACAGCATGGTGAAAGCCGGGCAACTGATCGCGCAACTAGCGCCGGAAACGTACGAACACCGCGTCCGCCAAGCCGAAGCCGACCTCGAAGCGGCGCGCGCCACGGTCGCCGTGCAGCAGGCCGAGTTGTATCGGGCCAAGATCAACCTCGCCGACGCCGAGCGCGATCATGCACGCAAACAAAGTCTCGTGGCGAGGAATTTCATTTCCCCGGCTGAACTGGACAAATCCCAGACCGCTCTTGAAGCTGCACGCGCCCAATTGCGTGTCGTCGAGGCGCAGGCGCGCAACAGCGCTGCAGTGGTGCGCCAGCGCGAGGCGCAGCTTGGGCAGGCACGCGTCGACCTTGGCCGTACAGAGATTCGCGCGCCGGTCGACGGCATCGTCATCAAGAGAAGCGTCGAACCGGGGCAAACCGTCGCCGCCAGCCTGCAGGCTCCGGAAATGTTTGTCATCGCGCGCAACCTCGCCGACATGCAGGTCGAAACAGCCATCGACGAAGCCGATGTCGGTCGCCTGAGCGTTGGGCAGGAAGCCAGTTTTACCGTCGATGCGTTCCCCGGCAAACGCTTCAAGGGACAGGTGATGCAAGTTCGTAAAGCCGCCCAGGTGGTGTCGAACGTGGTCAGCTACACCGTGGTGATATCGGCCGACAACCCGGATTTGATTTTGCTGCCGGGCATGACCGCGAATGTCCGTATCGTCACCGCACAGAAGGAAAACGTGCTTAAAGTCGCCAACGCCGCGCTGCGTTTCCGTCCTCCAGGCAACGACGAAAAGTCGGCGCTGGCGGGACGGCAAACAAGCGGGGCAGGATCGAACAGCGGCATGGGACGCGGTCGCGGGGGCGGCGCCGGAAAACTCTGGGTGCTTGGCAACGACGGCCAGCCCACGTCGATCGAGGTAAAGACCGGCATCAACGACGGCAACCAGACCGAACTGATTGAGAGCGAGCTTGCCCAAGACCGCGAAGTCATTGTTGGCATGACGTCCGGCGCGCAGAAGAAACCCATCAGCCCCCCGCGCATGTTCTAGCGCGCCATGGAACCGCCGCTGATCCGCGTCGACCAGCTGACCAAGCGCTACCGTCTCGGTACAGCCGATGTCGCCGCCTTGTGCGGCGTAACTCTGGAAATCGCGCGCGGCGAGTTCGTCGCCGTGATGGGTCCCTCGGGTTCCGGTAAATCCACCTTCATGAATCTGCTGGGTGGGCTGGATCTGCCCAGCAGCGGCGCCTATTGGCTGGATGGCGAAGAAGTCGCCCGCCTCTCCGACGCCGCCCTCTCCGCCCTGCGTAATCGGCGCATCGGTTTCGTCTTCCAGCATTTCAACCTGCTGCCGCGCACCTCGGCGCTCGACAATGTCGCCTTGCCGCTGCTCTATCGTGGCCTGTCTTCCGCCGAGCGCCGGACCCGCGCCGCAGTGCGTCTGCACCAGGTCGGGCTGGCCGACCGCATGGATCATCACCCAGCACAACTCTCCGGCGGTCAGCAACAGCGCGTTGCCATCGCCCGAGCACTGGCAGGCGATCCCGCCCTGCTGCTCGCCGACGAACCCACCGGAGCGCTCGACTCGCGCACCGGCATCGAAATCATGGCCTTGCTGCAGCAACTCAATCGCGCTGGGATCACTGTCGTGCTGGTCACCCACGAACGCGATATCGCCGCCTACGCCGATCGCATCATCCGTTTCCGCGACGGTCTGGTCGTGGATGACCAGACCAATGCCAGGCGCGACGCGGTCGCTGACTGCGCTGCATTGGCGCTCCCATGAACCTGCTCGCCACCTTAGCCATCGCCCTCAAGGCGTTGCGCGTCAATAGGTTACGCAGCGGGCTCACCATGCTCGGCATAGTGATCGGCGTTGCGGCAGTCATCGTCATGATTGCCGTCGGCGGCGGTGCCCGCGCCCAGGTCGAGGCGCAGATCAAGAGCCTCGGCTCTAACCTGATGATGATTTTTTCCGCCTCACCGACATTCACCGGGGCTCGTGCTGCAGCCGGCGCGGCGCATACGATCAGCGAAGAAGACGCCTACGCCATAGCGCGCGAACTGTCTGAACATATTGCCGCCGCCGCCCCAACCCTGCGTGGCAGTGGACAAATCGTCGCGGGCAACAGCAACTGGTCGACCGCTTTTTTTGGCGTCACCCCGGACTACTTCGATGTGCGCGAATGGGCACTCGCTGAGGGACGCCTCTTTGAAGCCGCAGAAATCAACGGTGCGGCCAAGGTCGCCATCCTCGGCCGCACGGTGGCCACTAACCTGTTCGGGGACACCAGCCCGATCGACCAAACAGTTCGCATCCGCACCGTCCCCCTGACCGTGGTCGGGGTGCTTGCCGCCAAGGGCCAAAGCCCCAACGGCAGCGACCTGGACGATATTCTGGTGATGCCGATCACCACCGCCAGAAACCGTGTGCTCGGCGCCACCGCATTGGCAAAATCGCGTTCCGTTGGTTCCATCCAGATCAAGCTGCGCGATGGCGTCGACAACAAAGCTGCCGAAGAACGGGTGCGCGAACTGCTGCGTCAGCGCCATCGGCTTCAAGCTGACCAGGAAGATGACTTTACCCTGCGAAACATGACCGAGATTCTTCAGACGCGGGAGGAGTCCTCGCGCGTAATGGCATTGCTGCTCGCCTCGGTCGCCTCCGTATCATTGCTGGTTGGGGGCATCGGCATTATGAACATCATGCTCGTCTCGGTCACCGAACGTACTCGCGAAATCGGTCTACGGCGCGCCGTAGGCGCACAGGCGAGCGACATCCTGCAGCAATTCCTCATCGAGTCGATCACCCTTGCGCTGATTGGCGGTCTGATTGGCGTCGCCCTCGGCATCGGAGGATCTTATTTGATCGGCCATCTGGCCGGCTGGCCGATCAAGTTGTCGGCATCCGCTATCTTCATCGCCGCCAGTTTCGCCGCCGCGATCGGCATCTTCTTCGGCTATTACCCCGCCCGCAAGGCTGCGCGCATGTCGCCCATCGAAGCGCTGCGGCACGAGTAATCAAGACCGTCAATACCCTGTCACATTCCCGTGATAGGGCTGGCCTAGAATTACAAGCCTATGGCTCAAGAAATCGAACTCAAACTCGCGCTGCCGGAACAGGCTCAGCGCCACTTTCTGCGCCACCCGCTGCTGCGGGATGCAGCGCGCAAACAGGTCTACAAACTGACCAATCTGTATTACGACACCCCGAAGCTCGAATTGCGTGCGCGCGGTATTGCGTTGCGTCTGCGCGCGCAGGGAAAATTCTGGCTGCAGTCCGTGAAGTGCGCTGGCAGTCGCGCCGGCGGGTTATCTGCCCGACCGGAGTGGGAACACCCCTACAACGGCCATTTTGATTTCTCCGTCATCGACGACCCGCAGGTACGCGAATGGCTGGAGCAACCCAAACTAACCAGCCGCATCGCACCGATTTTCGAAACCAACTTCGAACGCACCGCCTGGACCTTCGAACTGGTGCGCGGCACACGCATCGAGCTCGCGCTGGACCGCGGCTGGATTGCCGCGAACGGCCAGCGCGAGTCGATTTCCGAGGTAGAGATCGAGCTGCTCGCGGGCGACCCAAATGAACTTTTCGGTCTTGCCCAGGCCCTGGCGGAGCGTACCCCGCTGGCGCTCGCGCCATTTTCAAAAGCAGAGCGCGGCTACCGTCTATTTCGCCGACTGCCTGCAGCACCGTTTCGTGCTGCCCCCACGCCGCTGGCTGCAGCGGATACACCCCTCGCCGCATTTCGCTCCATCGGCCTCAACTGCCTTGATCATCTGCAGCGCAACCATCCTGGCGCCATTGCCGCGGTCGACGACCCGGAGTACATCCATCAAATGCGCGTGGCCGTGCGCAGACTACGCGCCGCCATCCGCCTGTTCGGCCCGCACTTGACGGAAGGATGCGCTGAAAAACTGTTGCCGGACCTGCGCGAACTGATGGGCGTGCTCGGCGCCGCGCGTGATTACGACGTGCTGCTCGCCGAAATAGCCGCCCCGGTTTTGCAGGCCTTGCCCGACGAACCACGCCTGGCGGCGTTGATCGGCATCATTACCGAACGCCGTCATGAAAAACGGCTGGCAGCCCTGCATCTCCTTGAATCGCAGCATTACGGCGCCGTAGTGCTGTACGCGCTGTCCATCCTGTACGGGTTGCAAGATCAAGCACCAGAGCCTACCGCTGCGGCCGGTAATCTTCAGGAGCAACCGGCGTCGGATGAGCCGGAACTCGGCGCTGGCGCGACGGCATGCGCACCTGGCAGCGGCGCGCCTCTGCTGCTCGACTTCGCCGAGCGTCGCCTGCGGCGGCTTCGCAACAAAACCCTTGCTCTGGTTACACAGGCCCGCACTGACGATCCGACTTCACTTCATGCCCTGCGCATCGGCATCAAGCGCTTGCGCTACGCGCTCGAATTTTTCGCGCCCTTGGCCGGAAAGAAGTCCATGCAAACCCTGCTCGCCCAACTCGTCGAACTGCAGGACGCCCTTGGCCAGATGAACGATCTGGCCAATGCGGGTGCGCTGCTGATGGATTGCGCCGGCGACGATCCGCCCCTGCGTGAAGCCGTCACGCTGATCGGCGGATGGCATGGCCCGCGTTACCAAAAGCTGCTCGCCGCCGTACCGCGCGGCATCAAGCGCCTCGGCAAACTGAAGCTGCCTAAACTGCGCGCCTGAAACATTTCTGCAACATCTGGCGGGTAAGCTGCGCGACCCTGAGTACAAGGAGCGAGCGATGGATTTGATCCTGTGGCGACATGCCGAAGCCGAGGAAGGCGGCGCCAATCTGCCCGACGCGAAGCGCCGCCTGACACCGCGCGGCGACAAACAGGCCCACGAGATGGCGAAATGGCTGCGTGCTCATTTGCCAAAGAAAACGCGCATTCTCGTCAGTCCGGCAACCCGTACCCAGCAAACGGCTCATGCGCTGGCGCTGCCTTTCGAAATCGAACCCAAGATCGGCGTCGGCGCCGATGCCGCCGATCTGATCGGCGTCGCCGACTGGCCAGAGCACTCCGGCGCCGTGCTGCTGGTGGGCCACCAACCCACCCTCGGACGCCTCGCCGCCCTGCTGCTGGGCGGCAGCGAAGCCGACTGGAGCATCAAGAAAGGCGCCCTCTGGTGGCTGAGCAAACGTAGCCGCGAAGGCCGCGATCAAACCGTACTGCGCGCCGTAATGAATCCCGAGATGTTGCGCTGATCAGAAACGGGTAATCAGCTCAAGCCAGCCGTCGGGCAGGATCGCCATGACCTGCGTGGCAATCATCTTGTCGAGCCCGCTGGCGAGAATGATGCCCGAGAGGATCGCGAGAATGCCGAAGTCGATGCGCAGCCTCCGGTTGTTGCCCATCGCCCACATGCGGACACGCCGAAACCCGGCACGCGAGGCATAGGCCGCCATCACCATCGGCGTCGCCGCGCCGAGGCCGAACAAACCCAACAAGAAAGCCCCCAGCAAGGCATCCTGCCCCGACGCGACCAGCGCCACCGACGAAACCAGCATCGGCCCGGCGCAGGGACTCCAGGCTAGCCCCAGCAGACCCCCGAAAAGGAAAGCCATGAGCGGGGAGCGTTTCTGGCCGATCTCCTCGGCCATCAGGTCAGCCGTCAGCGCCAGTGGTTGCACCATCCGTGAAATCAGGCGTGTCAGCGGTTCGAACAACAGCGCCAGCCCGAACAGGATCAGGCTCCACGCGGCAATCTGGTGCATCCACACCGGATCGAGACCCAACACCGGGCCGAGGGCGCCGATCAACAAGCCGCCGGTGGCGAACGCCGTGGTCATGCCCAGCCCCATCAGCAAAGGAGCGGCGCGATGCTGCTGCATGGCCCCGCCGACGACGATGGGTAGCAAGGGCAACACGCACGGCGAGAGCGCCGTCAGCACCCCGGCGACGTAGGTAAACCCGACGCTGGCAGGGACGAACAAATCGGGGACGGCGGTCACGCGCGCAGCGTCAGAGCGCCTTGGCGAACAGCGCCTTGAGCTGTTCGGCGCGGAAATCGCCGGTAGTACGGGCATGCTCCACATCGCCCTTGAAGAATACCAGCGTCGAAAAACTGGTCACGTTGAAGCGCTTGCGAAGTGCGTCTTCCTTGGCGAAGTCGGCCTGGAACACCGTCACATCGGCCAGTTCCTTGTCGTTCTGCAGGGTACGCACACCGCGTTCCTGCATCACGCAGATCGGGCACCAGCCGCTGTGAAACTGCAAGGCGGTGGTTTTCCCCGCCGCACGCGCCTTGGCGAATGCGTCTTCCTGGTACGGAACGACCTCCAGCGCCCAGGCCGACAGAGGGCCTAACAGGCAAAACGCCAGTACTGCCCGAAGCCGGATTGAGTTGTTCATGGGAAACCCCGCAGCAAAGAAAGCGCGCATTGTCGACGGGTATGTCCTGCGAAGCAAAGCAAAGCCACTTATGAGGCCAACAGTCAG
>CAZAWN010000166.1:0-6478 GCA_964488825.1 uncultured Methyloversatilis sp.
CGGCAGCCGAGACCATGGTCTGCCCCTTTTTCCCATTGCAACGTATGATGCCAACCAACGATTGCGAACTTGAATGGCAGATTGCCTACGAGATGTGTCGCCGACGCTGGCGACGCGACCCAGACTTTCGACACGCATGCGGTGCGACAACCTTGACCCAGTGCGCCCGGGGCTTGGTCAGCGAACGATGTGGCGGCAACAAGGTGGGAAGGAAATCCTCGCGATGAGAACAATTAACGTCGAAAACGTAATGGTGCTGATGCAACGAGGCGAGGCCGAAGCTGCCCTGGCCGCAAGCATCGCCGCTACTGATACCGCACCCTACGATGCCGAAGCCTGGTCTACCCGAGCCTTTGTCGAGGATCAACTGGAGCAGTTCGGTGCGGCCGATGCGAGCATCACTCAAGCGTTGTCGCTTGAGAACTCGCCCGATTTCCTATTCAAGCGCGCCAGCATCCGCCTGAAGGCCGGACATCTTCACGCCGCGCTTGTCGATGCCCTCGCCGTTGCCGACGTGAATGAGCCCTTTCTGATTGAAGAATCATTGCTGATAGCCGCCGAAGCCCAGCGCCGGCTTGGTATGTGGTCCGATGCACTTGCAACCTGTCGGAAACTGCCGGAAACGACGGAATTCTGGGCGGGCGGGTTGATTTCAGTGCAAGAAATTCGCTCGCAGTGTGCGCGGATGGCGATTCAGAGAAAAGCGGCGTAACGATAATAGGGGACCAGTGCCAGCGCCGAGTTTCACTCCTCGATGACGATCCAGCGGCGCCGCGCTCGTTTGGCGGTTCCTGGCGTTCCCCTGCACCTGATCCAGAAAACTCCCAGGATCACTACCGATCCTCACGCGTGTGCCACAGCCGCAATACATAGATTGTCGATTCCTGGATTTCGTACCGCATCTCATATTTGCCGACGAGAATCCGGCGTACTTCGCGCGGCTCGAATTCTTCGAGTCTTTCACCGATACGCGGATTGGCCAACAGACCGGCCGGTGCGGCGGTGAGCGCCTGTACCACGCGTGCAGCGGCCAGTGGGTTCACCGGCGCCAAGAAGTCATAAAGCCGAGCCAAATCTGATAGCCCCTTGCTCGTCCACTTCAATTCCATCAGCGGGGTACCGGCAGCGGTTGGGCGGTACTGAGGCTGTCGGCCCATGCCTGCACGGCTTGATGATCAATGACTCGCCCGACATCGACATCGGCCAAGGCCTCGTGGGTCAAGCGGGTCCGCTCTTCTTCCTGATCGATCCAAGCCGATAACGCTTGCTTGACGATCCAGCCGCGTGAGCGTTCAAGACGAATCGCCAACTGATCTACTTTCTCGGCCAGTTGGAGCGGTACGTGTGCGGTAAAGACTTTGGTCTCTGTGTGTCCCATGGCTTTTCCTAATCATTATTGGTCAACAGTAATCATAACGACTAGGGCTGACTTAATCAATGTTCCCCGTATACTCGCACCTGCATTCATTAACAAGAGCGAATTTCATGTCTGAAAACACGTGGTCCGGCCGATTTTCCGAGCCTGTTTCCGATCTCGTCAAACGCTATACCGCCTCGGTATTTTTCGACCGGCGCATGGCCGCGCAGGATATCCGCGGCTCGCTTGCCCACGCCAAAATGCTGGCGCGCCAGGGGATTATCGCGGCGGACGATCTGGCCGCCATCGAACGCGGCATGGCGCAGATTGCCACCGAGATCGAGGCAGGTTCATTTGCCTGGAACCTCGACGATGAGGACGTGCATCTCAATATCGAAAAGCGCCTTACCGCCCTGATCGGCGATGCCGGCAAGCGCCTGCATACCGGCCGCTCGCGCAACGACCAGGTGGCCACCGATATCCGCCTGTGGCTGCGCGACACGCTCGACACACTCGACGGCTTGCACGCCGACCTGATGCGCGCGCTGCTCGCCGTCGCCGAGACTCACGCCGCGACGCCGCTGCCCGGCTTCACCCATCTCCAGGTCGCCCAACCGGTCACCTTCGGCCATCACCTGCTTGCCTACATCGAGATGTTCGCGCGCGACCGCGAGCGCTTCGCCGACTGCCGCAAGCGCACCAACCGCCTGCCGCTGGGCGCCGCCGCACTGGCCGGCACGACTTTCCCCATCGACCGTGCCTTCGTCGCGCAGGAACTCGGCTTCGAGGGCGTCTGCGAGAACTCGCTCGATGCCGTATCCGACCGTGACTTCGCCATCGAATTCTGCGCCGCCGCGTCGTTGACGATGGTGCACATCTCCCGGCTGTCCGAGGAGCTGATTCTCTGGATGAGTCCGCGTGTCGGTTTCATCGACCTGGCCGACCGCTTCTGCACCGGCTCGTCGATCATGCCGCAGAAGAAGAACCCCGACGTACCCGAACTGGCCCGCGGCAAGAGCGGCCGCGTGTTCGGCCACCTGATGGGTCTCCTTACGCTGATGAAGGGCCAGCCGCTGGCCTACAACAAGGACAACCAGGAAGACAAGGAACCGCTGTTCGACACCGCCGACACGCTGGTCGACACCCTGCGCATCTTTGCCGACCTGGCGGCGGGCATCCGCGTCAAGCCGGAAGCGATGGCCGCTGCCCTGCAGCAGGGCTACGCCACAGCCACCGATCTGGCCGATTACCTCGTCAAAAAGGGTTTGCCTTTCCGCGATGCGCACGAAGCGGTGGCCCGCGCGGTGCGCGCTGCCGAAACCAAGGGCTGCGATCTGGCCGACCTGCCGCTGGATGAACTTCGGGGTTTCTCCCCGCTGATCGGTGCGGATGTCTTTGAGGTGCTGACGGTGGCGGGTTCGCTGGCCGCCCGTGATCATGTCGGCGGCACGGCCCCGAATCAGGTGCGCGCCGCCATTGCGCGCCTGCACGAGCGACTGCGCTAGCTGCCCCCATGGAACTGATCGGCGGGAAATACGAGGTTTTCCGCGAGTTGGGCGTGGGCGCCACGTCCCAGGTCTGCCTTTGTTATGACCCGTTCACCTACCGTGAGGTGGCAGTAAAGCGCTTCCTCCAGGAAATCCTCCGCCACCCTCAACGCGGCAAGCAGTTCCGCCACCTGCTGATGAACGAGGCCTCGCTGGCCGGCAAGCTGGTTCATCCGCACATCGTGCAAATCCACGACGCCGTGATTGGCGCCGACGAAAGTTATATCGTCATGGAGTATGTGCCGGGTGGGACGCTGGAAGCTTTTTGCACGGTCGAAACTTTGCTGCCCGTGGAGCGTGTCGTCGAAATCGCCTTCAAGTGCGCCCACGCCCTCGAATACGCCAACCGGAATGGCATCACCCACCGCGACATTAAGCCTGCCAATATTCTGCTCGTCCATCCGCCGACACCGGTCGGACTGGTGGATGCCGAGATCAAGATCTCCGATTTCGGCGCCTGCCTGCGCGACGGCGGCGATCAAACCCAGACGCAAGTGGTCGGTGTCGGCTCGCCGGCGTACATGTCCCCGCAGCAATTGCGTGAGGAAACGCTCGATCATCGTACCGACATCTATTCGCTGGGCGTGGTGATGTTCCAACTGGTGACCGGCCGCTTGCCCTTTCAGGGAAGCAACAACTACAGTCTGATCTACCAGATCTGCAATATCGAAGCGCCACTGGCTTCCTCGTTCCGCACCGATCTGCCGCCCTCCCTCGACGCGATTATCCGCCGCGCCCTGCGCAAGGAACTGCATGAACGCTATGTTTCCTGGCAAGAGTTTGCGCATGACCTCGCGCAGGCTTTCCGGCAGCGCGACTATGCGGCGCAGCCGCAGGAAATTCCGGATAGCGAGAAGTTCGAGACGCTGCGCGGCCTGCCCTTCTTCGACGAGTTTTCCGCCATCGAACTGTGGGAAATTTTGCGTTTCGCGCGCTGGGAAGTGGCGGCCGCAGGTACGCGTCTGATGCGCGATGGCGATCCCGGCGACCACCTGCTGTTTCTTGTCGAAGGGACGGTGCAGGTCAGCAAGGAAGGCCGGCCCCTGGGCGTGCTCGGTGCTGGCGAAGCGATCGGCGAGATTGCCGTGATCGACCGACGTCGGCCGCGTCGTGTCGCCGATGTCGTCGCCTTGAGCGATACGCGTCTGATCGTCATCCACGGCCAGTCCTTGCGACAGGCTTCGGATACCTGCCGCATGCATTTCTATCAGGGCTTCCTCAGCCTGCTCGCCGAACGGCTGGCGCGCACCAACGTCCTGCTCGCCCACACCTGATATGGCCGCCACCCCTGCTTCCCGGCGTTTTCGCAAGACCGGTCCGGTCCAGCATCTGCCGATGTTCGAAGCGGAGATCGACGGTCTGGCCGCGTTACGCAGCACCCACACGGTTCGCGTGCCCAGCGTTCATGGCGTCGGACTCACTGATGGCGATGACCCAGCCTGGATCGAACTCGAGTATCTCGACTTGCGCGGTCTGGACCCTCGGGCGGGCGCACGCCTCGGCGAACAGCTTGCCGAACTGCATCGTGTTACCGGCATGGCGCCCGACACCCGCTATGGCTGGCCGCGCGATAACTTCATCGGCGCCACGCCGCAATCCAACCAAAGTCATCGTACCTGGGCGGGGTTTTTTGCCCTCGAACGGCTGCAACCGCAACTCGACCTGGCGTTTCGCGCCGGCATGCCGCGCCCGCTGCGCGAGCAGGGCGAACGCATCTGCGCCAGTCTTGGCGCTTTCTTCCTCGACTACCGGCCTTTACCCTGCCTGCTGCACGGCGATCTATGGTCCGGCAATGCCGGTCAACTGCCCGATGGAACCCCGGTCGTTTTCGATCCGGCGGTCTATCGCGGGGATCGCGAGGCGGATATCGCGATGGCGGAATTGTTCGGCGGTTTCCCGGAATCCTTCTACGCCGCCTATCGCGCCGCCTGGCCGCTGGATACCGGCTTCGAAACGCGCAAGACGCTCTACAACCTGTATCACATCCTCAACCACTACAACCTGTTCGGCGCCGGCTACCTCAACCAGGCACGGCGGATGATCGAGCGACTGGCAGCCGAGTTGCGGGGGTGATCAGGGCTTGGCGTGTGCCGATGCGGCGGAAACTCGGCGCTGGCGGGACGGCATCGGCCCGCTGCAGAGTGGTTCAGGCGAGGGTTTCGGTATCGAAGCCGACAATATTGCGGCTGTCTTTGCCGAATTCGACGCCGACCAGATGCACGGGTCCGTGGGCGCGGTATTTTGCGGCGTAGTTCTTCGCCCGTAACTGGTCGATGGCCTTGCCCTGCGGCGTCAGTTCGACCACTTTGAATTCGAACAGCCAGACCTGGCCGTTGAATTTCACCGCCATGTCGATGCGGCCCTGGCTGGTGGCGTCTTCCAGCACGATATCCAGTCCCAGGGCGGCGAAGTGGCTGTAGAACACGCTGGCCCAGTAGCCTTCGTAATGCGCGATGGGGTTGTTGCGATACCAGTCGTGCGGGATGCTGGCGAAGAAGGACTGGAACAGGGCTTGCATGCCGGCCAGATCGTTGGCGAGCAGCAGGTCAATCAAGCGCAGCCGGTTGTTGAACGCTACCGACTCGTCGAGCCCCAGGCCGGTGAGCAGGCTGGCGTTGAGGCTGGCTTCGATTTCGCGGTTGGGGTAGCCCAGGGTGTAAATCCACTGGCCGAGAATGGGTTGGCGCGCTTCGTGAATCGTCAGGTAGCCGGCCTGGAACATCAGGGCTTCGCTGGCGATGCGGTCGACGTCAAAGCTGGAGAGCAGTTGCTCGCCGGCGTGCAGACGGGCCAGATTCGGGGTGTATTGCCCGCGTTCGGTGAGCAGCTTGATCAGGAAGGTGGGGGTACCGGTTTCGAACCAGTAGGGCGCGAACTGGCGCCGGTCGAACAACAGCAACAGGTCGAAGGGGTTGTAAACGGGTTCGCCCAGCCAGTGGTAGCCGTTGTACCAGCGCCGGATTTCGTCCCGGTCGAGCCCCGCCAACTCGGCGGCGAAGACCGTGTCGACGTCGTTGTCGGTGTAGCCGCAGATGCTGCTGTAGCGCGGGTCGAGGGTAATGTCTTGCAGGTTGTTGAGCCCGGAGAACAGGCTGACTTTGCTGAATTTCGAGACACCCGTGAGGAAGGCGAAACGGATGTGCTCGTCGCTGTCCTTGATGACGGAGTAGAAATCCTTGAGCCCTTCGCGAATCGCCAGCGCCGTTTCCCGTTCTTCGATGCGGTCGAGGATCGGTTTGTCGTATTCGTCGATGAGAACAACGACGCGCCGGCCGGTATGCACGGCAAGGCGGCGAATGAGGTGCTCGAAGCGGCTGCGCGCATCGGGGAATTCGGCCGGCAAGCGGTACTCTTCTTCGCAGCGCGACAACTGGGCGTGCAGGCTGGCTTGCAGATCGCTCGCGTCGCGGATCACTCCGCCACCGAAGCTGAAGCGCAGCACGGGATGTTTCACTGTCCAGTCCCAGTGGTTTTCTGCGTACAGCCCCTGGAACAGCGTGGCGTTGCCTTCAAAGAGTTCCTTCAGGGTGTCGAGAAACAGGCTCTTGCCGAAGCGGCGCGGACGCGAGAGAAA
>CAZAWN010000167.1:0-6476 GCA_964488825.1 uncultured Methyloversatilis sp.
GTCGAGAAATACCAGTGGGAAGAGATCAAGCCCCAGGTCGACCACATCATCTTCCCTGATGGCAAGCGCATCATCCTGCTCGCCAAGGGGCGTTTGGTTAACCTCGGCTGCGCCACCGGCCATCCGAGCTACGTGATGTCGTCCTCCTTTGCCAACCAGACCATCGCGCAGATCGAATTGTTTACCCAGACCGATAAGTACCCGGTCGGCGTGTACACCCTGCCCAAGCATCTGGACGAGAAGGTCGCCCGTTTGCAGTTGAGGAAACTCAACGCGCAACTGACCGAGCTGACCGACCAGCAGGCTGCCTACATCGGCGTTTCGAAGCAGGGTCCGTACAAGGCGGATCATTACCGCTACTAAAACGCCGCGATTCATTTCGTGATGAGCATGAACTCGTTTCATGCCCGCACGGCCCGCCCGAAGTCCAAGGTGGCCGTGCGAGCGGCTTTGCGTCCGCCGGCTGCGCATGCCGGTGTGCGCGCCGATGCCTTACTGGTGCAACAAGGCTTCGCGCCCTCGCGCACGGCGGCACAGCGGCTGATCGAGGCCGGGCGCGTCAGTCTCGATGGCGCGATTATTCTCAAGCCGTCCCAATGGATTCCCGATCATGCCGCGCTATCGGTCGCCCCGGCTGAACACGCAGAGTACGTCTCGCGCGGTGGGTTGAAATTAGCCGGCGCGTTGCTGCACACCTCGATCAATGCCAGCGGGGCCGACTGCCTCGACATCGGACAGAGTACCGGCGGTTTTACCGATTGCTTGTTGCAGCATGGTGCGGCACACGTCTTCGGCATAGATGTCGGCCATGGGCAATTGCATCCCTTGCTGGCCGCCGATCCGCGTGTCGATTCTTACGAAGGCATCAACGCCCGCGATCTGACAAAGTCGGCGCTGGCGGGACGGCACTTCGACCTCATTGTCGCCGATGTGTCCTTTATCTCGCTGACGCTGATCATCCCGCAATTACCCCCCTTGCTTACCCAGATGGGCGATGCCCTGCTGCTGGTCAAGCCGCAGTTCGAGGTCGGCCCCGAGAACGTCGGCAAGGGCGGTATCGTCACCGACGCTGAACTGTACCCTGAGGTGCGCGAAAAACTGACCCGCGTCTGCCTTGATCACTCCCTTGCTGTTGTCGATTGGTTCGACAGTCCGATTACTGGCGCGGACGGCAACCGCGAATTTTTCCTCCACGCCCGACCTGGCCCATGAGCATGAACACTGAAATCTCTTTCGAATTTTTCCCGCCGCAGTCCGCAGAAGGCGTCGATAAACTCCGCGCTGTTCGCAAGAAGCTGGCCGAGGCCCAGCCGAGCTTCTTTTCGGTGACCTATGGAGCCGGTGGCTCGACCCGCGAGCGCACCTTCGATATCGTGATGGAAATCGCCGCCGAAGGCCATGCCGCCGCTCCGCATCTTTCCTGCATCGGTTCAACGCGCGAGGGGATACGCCAGATCTTGCACGACTACCGCGACAACGGCATCCGTCGTCTGGTCGCCCTGCGCGGCGACCTGCCCTCGGGCATGGCCGATGCAGGCGAATTCCGTTACGCCAACGAACTGGTAGAGTTTATTCGCCAGGAAACTGGCGACACCTTTCGTATCGAAGTCGCCGCCTATCCGGAGTGGCACCCGCAGGCGCGTAATCCGCGCGAGGACCTGCTGAATTTCAAGAGAAAGGTCGATGCGGGCGCCGATTCGGCAATCACCCAGTTTTTCTACACCGCTGATGCCTATGCGCACTTCGTCGCCGAAGCCCGGGCCTTGGGCATTACGATCCCCATTGTGCCGGGCATCATGCCGATTGGCAGCTTCTCCAAACTGGCCCGTTTCGCCGACAGCAGCGGCGCGGAAATTCCGCGCTGGATGCGCAAGAAGTTCGAAGGATTTGGGGACGATGTTGATTCAATCCGCGCCTTCGGCCTCGACGTGGTGACGGAACTGTGCCAGCAATTGATCGGCCAAGGCGTCCCCGGCCTGCACTTTTACACGCTGAATCAATCTGCTCTGCCGCTAGAGATCATTCGTCGCTTGCACGTTGCCAACGCCTGAAACGAAAAAAGCCGGCAAAGCCGGCTTTTTTCGCAGCAGACCGTTTGCTTAGAAGCGGTGGCTGTACATGGCTTGCCAGTTGTGTTTCTGGGCATGCGTGGTCTTGACCCCAGTCGTCAGAGAGTTGGTAGCAGAAACTTCCGGTGCATAGATGTACGAAAAATCGACCGAGGATGCCGGACTGAATTTATAGCCAAAGCCCAAGGCGTAGTGGTTCTTGATCGTCGCCGGGAACAGATAGAACTCATACTTTTTCGGGATCGGGTTGTCAGCCAGGTTCACGCCGGCCCGAAGTGTCAGGGCTTCCGAGTACTTGTAGGAGCCGCCGATCATGAAAACGTTCTGATTGTTCCACTTTTGCGGCATTGTCAGGATCATCGTCGTTCCCGCCAGTCCCATGCCGGTGTTCATCGCGCCGGAATCGGCCGTGAAGCTCATGTTGAAATTCTTCATGACCCCCGCCCAGCCAATACGCTTATAGTCGGCTGCCAGCAGCAAGCGGTCATTGACTTGGTAAGCCATGCCCAAACCGTAGGTTTCAGGCCACTGGAAATTGACAACCTTGAGCTTGCCAGTGACGGACATGACACCGCTGCCATCAGGTGTCATCCCGGCAGGAACGCCGAACTTGAGGGCGCCGTTGCCTGACATGTCGGCCAGATGCGTTTTAGCGTGATAGACAGCGCCAATCGATAACTGCTGCGTTGCTTGCCATTGGAAACCAATGTTGCCCGCCCAGCCATCGGTCTTCAGGCGCTGTTTCATTTTGTTGCCGCCTTGAGAGAAATCGAACTGCGCCCATGTCACATCAAATCCAGGCATCATCATGAAGTTGCCAAATGCAGCGGGCATGGTGCTAGCCGGGTTCAAGGATGCCATTGGCGACCTGCCGGCGAATATCTGTCCAAAAGCAGCCCCAGACATTACCATCTGCAAATCGAGACCACCCCAGAGGTAGTCGAGAGAACCGCCGATCTTGAAGTCTTTGCTGACATCAAAAGCCAAGGGGAAAATCAGGCGACCAATGCCGAGCTCGGTCCGATTTGCCTGTCCTGAAGCCCCAGGCATCGCTGTAGGATTCATCATTGATTGGGACATGCTGAGAAACGAATCACTGCCATATTCGGTCCCCATGCCGCCCTGCGCCATCATGCCGATACCCCAAGCCAACCGGCCATCCTTGCGGACATAACCAGCTGCGGGCATATAGTAGGCATCGCCATCGGATTTGGCTTTCATCGTCCCCATCGGCGTGTTGACGCTGGAGTCCACATTCGGATGCAAACCACCCACAGCGATATCGAAACGACTGGTTCCGCTCTGCATCAAGCCCAACGTCGCCGGGTTATTGATCATGCCGGCCGTACCATTGTCGAACGCGAACGAAGCGCCGCCCATGCCGGTTGCGACTGGGCCGTAGCCTTCCATATTCATGCCATTGGTGGCGAAAGCCGGTGCGGAAATGCCTGCAACAGCGATAAGTGCAGCTAGTTTCTTGAGTTTCATTGAATCCCCCGTTGGTTCTAGTTCATCTTGTTGGAAAGAATTGCCGGCAGGCAACATAGAGTCGCTGCCAATCTATTTCGGCCAGAAGCGGATGGCAAACTACTTCCTTCCTGCCTCTGTCCCGACTTTATTGTTCGTTGCAATAAAACAACGTATAAGAATAATCAAATAAACAAATTTACGTCAGCCTTCTGCGCCACCGGCAGGAAGGATGCAGCGCCAACGTAGTCCATGCCATCGACGAAGTCGTCGTGGTTGAAGCCGAATAGCTCGACCGTCATCTGGCAGACGACAAACTTGACGCCGGCTTCTTGCGACAGTTCGCGCAGTTCGGCCAGGCCCGCCACGCCGTTATTCTTGATGGTCTGTTGCATCAGGCTGGTTGCCATCGCCTCGAAACCGGGGATGTTGCCCTGAATGACGTTCGGGATGTTCCAGTTGATGCTCTTGAACCAGTCCGGGCCGAAAGGCATTTTCATCGGCATGCCGGGGTTACCGAGCGGACTCACCTTGAGGTCGGAAATATCCTTCTTGACCAGTTGCAGGCCGTAGAAGGTGAAGAAGACGGTTACGTCCCAGCCCAGCGCCGCGGCGGTGGAAGCCAGGATGAAGGGGGGGTAACCCCAGTCCAGCGTGCCCTTGGTGGCGATGATGGTCATCGACGGGGTTTTCGATTCCTCGCGCTCCTGCAAAAGCGCCTCCAGCTTTTGCGGTAGCAGTTCGTCGAGTTTCTGGTTGATCAGTGCATCAAGTTCCGGATTGGCGCTCATGTATTTATCTCCTGTCAAGCGTCAGGTCGGCCGCCACGATTGGCGAATTCCCTCAGGTTGCGAATGATGCGACATATCGCAATGCAGCATCAAGTAATTAAATAATTTTCTTATATGGCTCGCCCGAATGCCTCAAGCGAAAGAGGCGTCCATCGCTTCGATAGACGCCTCTGGATCAGTGCCGTCACGCCAGCGCCGACTTTCGTCGGACTTACTTGCGCTTGATGTAGAACTCGAATTCCTTGTTGTTTTCGGCGCTGGAAAGCAGCTCGTTGCCGGTTTGCTTGGCAAAGGCGGCGAAATCCTTGACCGAACCCGGGTCGGTAGCGACGATGCGCAGAACCTGGCCGCTGGTCAATTCGCCCAGCGCCTTCTTGGCGCGCAGGATGGGCAGGGGGCAGTTCAGGCCGCGGGCGTCGAGTTCTTTGTCGAAATTCATTGTGTTCCTCCGGTGATTGAGTGGGTGGTAAAAACTTCAGGGCCGAATCATAAGCCCCCTTGGGGTTTGCAGCAATTGTGGAAAGTTATACCTATTAACGGTTTTTCTGTTTGAGACAGGTCAAAAAATCAGGCGACTGACTGGTAATACAGGTTTTGAGGGTGATTGGCCTGGGCAAAGAAGAACCAGCGCTCGACCAGCAGACCAAGATACTGCACGACGAAGGCCAGCGCCAGCAAGTTGCCCGCCGACTGCGTCAGCCCGGCGGCCAGCAGCATCAGCGGCAAGAAAAACGCCGTCAGCAGGAAAATCCATTTCAGCGAACCTAGCAGCGCAGCGCTTTGGCCATGGAAAAACTCGCGCGTGTTGAAGGCGCCGCCCATCATGCCTTGTGTCTTCTGCGCGATCTTCGGATGCTTGATGCCGATCGCCGTCTGCAAGGTCGATTTCGGCTTGAGACGGGCATTGCGGATCAAGGTGGCGGCACGCCCGACCAGACCCAGCACGGTAATGATCAGGGCCCAGCCCGCCAGCACCGGCATCACCTCGGGTGCGAAGTAGGCCGCCAGCGCCGCCGCCAGGCTGAACCCCGACGCGCCGCCGAGCAGGATGTAGTTGATCACTGTCAGCGGGGTGTGCCATTCGCGCAGGAATTTCAGGCAGGCGTAGATCATGCCGGTGCAGATGTATAAGGCGAACGCCAGCACGGTGCCGAGTGTGCCGAGCACGGCGGTAATATTGACCGGCGCACCACTGGGAAGCTGGGCGAACACCGGGTTGATCTCGAACCAGTGGGCGACTCCATAAAGAAACAGCGTACCCATGAAGGCCGGCAAGACCACTACTTCGCGCGACAACCAGGAAGTACGCCACTTCGTCGCGGCACGCCAGGCGCGCTCGGGGCGGCCGAGGTGAAAGAAGGAGGCGAACAACCCCAGCCCCATCAGGATCAGCGCGACCAGACTACCGAAGGCATAGAAAGTACTGGATTGCAGGGGCAACAGGCCGAAGGCGGCATAGGACTCGACCGTGAATAAGGCGAGGAACAGGCCCTGGCCGGCGCCGATCAGTGTGGTGAGAAAAACAACGGAAAAAGCGGGATGCATATCTGATCTCCTATGCCGCTGCAGGGCCGCCCCAAAGCGGCATACACCCCCCTGTGGGGGGCAGCGAGCTAAATTTGCGAGCGTGGGGGGCCATATTTACCAGCTTGTGACGTCGTCGAGCGAAGGCTCGGCCTTGCCCGGTTTCGGCAACTGCTGGTCGATCTTGAGCGGATTGTCGGCGCGCTCCAGCTCATCTTCGCGGATGCGCAGCTTGGTCTTGCGCCGCGGCAGGTAGTGGTTGGCCGGCTGCGTGCCCCATTCGGGCATCAGGGCGTAGCCGCCGCTTTCGCGGATCGCCTTCGATACCTCCGAATCCGGATCATGGATGTCGCCGAATAGCCGTGCGCTGGTCGGGCAGGCGCGCACGCAGGCAGGGCGCCGTTCCTCGGCGGTCATCGTCGTGTCGTAGATGCGGTCGACGCAGAGGGTGCATTTCTTCATCACCTTCTGCTGCTCGTCGATTTCACGCGCGCCGTAGGGACAGGCCCACGAGCAATACTTGCAGCCAATACACTTGTCGTAATCGACGAGCACGATGCCGTCTTCCTTGCGCTTGTAGGAAGCGCCGGTCGGGCAGACCGGCACGCAGGGCGGCTCCTCGCAA
>CAZAWN010000168.1:0-4221 GCA_964488825.1 uncultured Methyloversatilis sp.
TCCAACCGGCCTCCGGCAAAGTGCTCACCGGCGGCGTGGATGCCAACGCCCTGCAAAAACCCAAGCGCTTCTTTGGCGCAGCCCGCAACATCGAGGAAGGCGGCTCGTTGACCATCATCGCCACTGCCTTGATCGACACCGGCAGCCGCATGGACGAAGTCATTTACGAAGAATTCAAGGGCACCGGCAACTCGGAAATCCATCTCGACCGCCGCATGTCCGAGAAGCGCGTCTATCCGTCCATCAACGTCAACCGCTCCGGCACGCGCCGCGAGGAACTCCTGCAGAAGCAGGACGTGCTCCAGAAAGTCTGGGTGCTGCGCAAATTGCTGTATGGACTGGACGATCTCGAAGCGATGGAATTCCTGCTCGACAAAGTCAAATCGACCAAGAACAACGCCGAATTCTTCGACGCAATGCGGCGGGGCGGTTGATTTCCATCCGATTTTTCAGGATAATGCGCGGCTTTCCGCTTTGACTGCACGCCACGGACACAAAGGACCAAGAAATGAAAGAAGGCATTCACCCCAAGTACAACGAGATCGACGTGACCTGCAGCTGCGGCAACACGTTCAAGACGCGTTCGACCAACAGCAAGCCGCTACACATTGAAGTCTGCTCCGCTTGCCATCCGTTCTACACCGGCAAGCAGAAGATCGTCGATACCGCCGGTCGCGTCGAGCGTTTCAAGCAAAAATACAAGCGTCCGGGCGCCGCTGCCTGAACGGCAGGCGCTCGTGCCGAGTCGGGCAGCTTTCGCGCTGCCTCTCAATAAAGGCAGCTACGGCTGCCTTTATGCTTTGCTACCCGCATGAACATCGCCCCGCTGCTGTCCGACCAGAATACGCCGCGCTTGCCCTTGGCGGCGATCATTGTCCTCGCCGGCATTTATCTGCTGACCGGCGTCGCGGCCCACGATCCGTGGAAGGTTGAAGATGCCATACACATCGGCATCGCCTATGGTTTTGCCTTCCATGGCGGTTGGCTAACCCCGGCGATCGCCGGTGAATACTGGCCGCACACCGCTCCGTTGTACCACTGGGTTGCCGCTCTGTTGGGACGTCTGCTGGATGGTTTTCTGCCATTTCACAATGCCGCGCGGCTTGCAACTACCCTGTTTGGTGCACTTTACCTGCTGTTTCTCGCCGGCGCGGCACGGGCATTCTTCGGCCAGATGGCCGGCCGCATCGCGCCTTTGCTGGCCATCGGCACCCTTGGACTGCTCGTGCCCATGCATGAGGCGCAGCCGGCGATTGCCGGACTGGCCTGCGCCGCTCTCGCCTGGTGGGGCGCCGCCCTGAATCAGCAGGATAAGCCAATGGGTGCGCCACTGCTCGGCCTCGGGCTGGGGCTGGCATTCCTCGCCCATGGACTGGTGGGTTTGATCATGGCCCTTGCCGTCCTGCCAGCGCCGATTCTGCGCCGCGACTGGCGCGGCCTGGCGGTCACCTTGCTGATCGCCGTCCCACTTCTCGCCCTCTGGCCCCTGCTGCTTCTGCAGCAGACGCCTGAGTACTGGAGCCTGTGGTGGCACAACGAATTCGCGGAAGCCACCGCTGCACGCAGCTTTCCCGTGATGCGGCATCTCGAACAACTCGGCTGGGCGGCCTGGCCGCTCTGGCCGCTGGCGCTATTCGGGTTGTGGAAACGACGCCACGCGTTTGATCGGCTAGTGCTACCCATGATCGGCGCCGCCCTGACGCTCTTCTGGTTCTTCAGTGGTGCACCGCGTTCGCTGGCGGTTTTAACGGTACTCATTCCCCTGACCTTGATCGCTGCAGCCGGTGCCGAACAACTACGCCGCGGCTCGGCAAATGCCTTCGACTGGTTCAGTGTGATGACCTTCAGCTTCTTCGCCGCCCTGATCTGGCTTGGGGCCAGTGCGCAGGGACTGGGCTGGCCGCCCAAGATCGCCAGCAACTTCACCAAGCTGGCGCCAGGCCACGAAGCCAGCTTCGGCTTTCTCCCCCTTGCCGCTGCCATTGTGATGACGCTGCTTTGGCTGGCCACATGGGGATTGCGTCGGGCCAATTGGCGCCCCAGCCTACGCTGGTCTGTCGGACTGTGCCTGCTCTGGGTCCTGACCGCGACCCTCTGGATGCCATGGATCGATCATGCCACCACCTATCGTCCAGTTGTTCTGTCTTTGAAGAATGCCCTGCCGTCCAGCGTCGACTGCATCGAACGGGGGGATATCGGCCCAGCTCAGCGCGCGTCGCTGGACTACTTTGCCGGCATCCGCACCGTAGCTCCGTCTGAACATCGCAGCTGTAGCTGGCGCATCGGGATAGGGCAAAAGGAAAGCACCGTACTGTCAAACTGGACTGAAGTCTGGCAAGGAGCTCGCACCAGCAACCCTAAAGAGCGCTGGTATCTTGAACGACGCTCCGATTGAGTGTGGTTGAGAAAAGAAGAACACCCCACCCCTTCCACCAATGAAGGTGTAGTTGGTCAGAGACTCAGCAACGCGGAGCACCCAAATGGAATGATTCAGATCAGGAGTTTGGTGCCGGCAACCGGATTCGAACTGGTGACCTACCGCTTACAAGGCAGCAAAAGCGGGGTTTTCAACCCACTAATACGAAAGGACATTATCACACTATCCGGTTGTTTTACCTGATATTTATTACCCGCCAGATAATCGCGCGTGTTGATCCGTGTTGATCGAAATGGACTACAATGTCGTACACCGCTCGTACACGACAAACGCTTTTCGCATAATTCCGGGGGGAATCATGGCAAAAGTCAATCTGACCGCAGGACGTATCCGGGAATTTTCGACCAGTAATCAGCAAGCCTTTCTATGGGATGTCGACACACCCGGCCTTGCCGTTCGAGCTACAGCAGCAGGCGCGAAGGTTTTTATCTTTCAGTCGCGGTTTGCTCTCAAAGATATTCGAATCACCATCGGCGACGTTGCGACTTGGGGAATCAGTCAGGCCCGCACCGAGGCCCGCCGCCTGCAAGCGCTGATCGACCAAGGCTTTGACCCACGCCAAGAAAGACAGGAACGCATCGCCGCCGCTCAAGCGAAGCGCGAGACTGCGAAACGGCAGGACGTGACCGTCCGCGAGGCTTGGGACGCCTACATCGTCGCCCGCCGTCCGAAATGGGGCGAACGCCACTACCGCAATCACCTGAGCATGGCGAAGCCGGGAGGGGAGCCGCGCAAGCGTGGACGTCGCACCGGGGAGTCCGACGTTACCGTCCCCGGCCCTATCGTTCCATTGCTGGCCCTCAAGCTCGCCGACCTTAATGGCCCCGCCGTCAAGGCATGGCTTGAACCACTGGCAGCGCGAACACCGACCCAAGCCGCGCAAACCTATCGCGCCCTGCGCGCATTCCTGACGTGGTGCGCCGATACCCCGGCCTTTGCTGCCTGCACCCATGCCGACGCCTGCAATCGACGCATGGCCCGCGATACGTTACCCAAGGCCCGCGCCAAGGACGATTGCTTGCAGCGCGAACAGCTTGCCGCATGGTTCGCCGCCGTCCGCGAGATCGGGAACCCGGTTATTTCCAGTTACCTGCAAGCCCTGTTGCTGACCGGAGCACGCCGGGAAGAACTCGCCGGCCTGACTTGGGACGCCATCGACTTTCAGTGGAACAGCTTGACCATTCGCGACAAGGTTGAGGGCGAGCGCACCATCCCCTTGACGCCCTACGTTGCCGGCCTGCTTGCCGGCCTGCCGCGCCGGAGCGATTGGGTTTTCTCAAGCCCGACCGCCGCAACCGGACGCATTCAGGAGCCGCGCATTGCCCACGTCAAAGCCCTGTCCGCTGCCGGCCTGCCGCATCTTTCCCTGCATGGCCTGCGCAGGAGTTTCGGCACACTGTCCGAGTGGTGCGAAGCCCCGACCGGCGTAGTCGCGCAGATCATGGGCCACAAGCCGAGCGCCCTCGCGGAAAAGCACTACCGCCGTCGCCCACTTGACCTGCTGAGAATGTGGCATGCCCGAATCGAGGCATGGATTCTTGAGCAAGCCGACATCCCGCAGCCTGCCGAGCGCGCATCCGGTCTTTCACTGGTGAAAACCGCCTGAAATGATCGAAATCCCGACCCCCAAGCGGAAACGCGGACGGCCAAAGCTGATTGATTCATTCACGTTTTCGGCATCATGGGCGAGCCGCATTTACGCGCAGCGCGCCGCCGCCGTTGCGCCGCCCGCCAGCATGGGACGGCCCCGGCTTGTTGAGATCGGCACGGCCCGCAACGGCAAG
>CAZAWN010000168.1:4321-6406 GCA_964488825.1 uncultured Methyloversatilis sp.
CCGCACAAATCGTGCGGTTCTCAACTGAGGAACGGACACAAATGAAAACACCCATTCAGCATTTAACGACGGAAGAATTCGCGTTTTCCCTCGGACTCAGGCCGCAGACCCTTCGCGCAAGCGTTTCACGTCACGGTAACTATTTTGGATTTCCGCCTGTCAAGCTGCCGAACGGTCGGCTGATCTGGCGCATTGCCGACCGGGACGCCCTGTTGAGAGGGGAAACCGGCCCGCAGTTCGACACCGCGCACCGTCGCAACTACGCAATCTGCCTAGCCGCCTGAGCGGGAGCCGGCCATGCACCAGCAAAAAAAATGGGCCACCTCCGCAGGTAGCCCAAAGCCAATTCAACCAGTCGCAAGTATGCCGTCCGACTTCATGGTCGTCAAGCTCAATACTTGCGATGGATTATCAGAACGGGTTCCACCGTGGGCATAGATCAAGGCGAGAGCCGTCGCCGACGGAAGGTCGACAAACCAGCAAGGAAAAAACCGACTGAGGGTTTCTTCCGTTTCGAGAATCGCATCGTTGATTCCGTCGCATACGCCGACCTTGGGTTTGCTTCCCGCGCCCTCCTCGTTCAGCTTGGTCGGCAGTTCAATGGCCGTAACAACGGGCATCTACAGGCGACGTTCGCCCTCATGCAGCGCTACGGATTCGGCAGTGAGCACACAGTGTCGACCGCTGTAAAAGACCTGATCGTCCACGGTTTCCTGTATCGAACTCGGTCTCATGGGGCTAACAAACAGTGGGCGAAATACGCCCTTACGTGGCTACCAATCCATGATCCGAGCGGTCTTTTTCTTGAAACCTACGTGCCCAAAGCTTTCCAATTATGGGAAAGGAAAGAGCAATGCTGAATGGTTTTTCCTTACCGCAAAAAGTGCATTCTTCTACCGGCAGAAAGTGCATTTTCACCCTGAGTTTCCAGCAGAAAGTGCCGGAAACCGTCCTGCAAAAAGTGCAGGGTATGAAGATATCTACCATCTATAGCGGTGTTGCGCTGAGAGAAACAACGGCATCGCTGAGTCGATCACCACACCTTGAAGGAACCAAGCCATGAGCAAACAAACCACCGAGCAGCGCCGCGCAAACTACCTCGCAACAGTTTCGCCGATGTACCGCGGCATCGTGGAGCGCGCCTTCGCTGGCGACGGCGGACGGATGAACGCGATTAAGGGGAAATGCCTCGATTGCTGCAATTTCGACCGCGCCGAAGTCGCCGCCTGTACCGTCGCCATCTGCCCGCTGCACTCATTCAGACCGAAATACGGCGGGGACGCTGGCGAGGATGGCGCGATTCCCGGCCAGAACGACCCTGATACGGGCGATTCCAGCAATTAACGAGGGGCAACCCATACCCAACCATCACCCGACCCCATTCATCGCGCCAGTACCCCGTTTTTGAGTGGTACGGCAACCAACCCACGTTCCTTCACCAATATGTCCCGCCAGTGTGCCGGGACTCTAGGAGATCTGATATGCCAAAAGGAAAGACTGGAAAAGCCGCCTGCGCTGTTGCGCTTCGTCGCCAAGCCGTGCTCGACGGTCGCCTCGCAGGAAAAACGCTGCGCGTCATCGCCACCGAATTGGGAATCTCAAAGACCTCAGCGCACCGAGATATCCAAGCCGCCCTCGCCGATCTTGATGACGACATTTCACGACAGGCCGAAACGTATCGCCGACTTGAGGATGCGCGTATCGAACGACTTCTGACTGCGGTCTGGCCGAGAGCGATGACCGGCGACCTCAAAGCGAACGAGCGAGCGCACCGGTTGATCGAGGCGCAAGTCCGGCTGCATGGTCTTGCTGCCCCAGTCAGAATATCCCCAACCATACCGGACGGTTCGCCGGGTGGTATCGGACTTGCTGCGCTGCTGTTCGAAACGGATGCTTGACTCATGAGTGCCGGCCATCGCTGCAAGAACCATACTGTTTTTCAGGCTTATCGAGACGACCGCTATCGCGATGCTCTCCCCGCGTCGGGACAGGCTGCGGACATTCAGGTCTCATCGCCATCCGACTCCTACTCGGCCTGAACGGCCGTTGGGTTCCCTCCGGAAGTACGTCAGCAATGTGTCGGTA
>CAZAWN010000169.1:0-6387 GCA_964488825.1 uncultured Methyloversatilis sp.
CCATGAACGGAAAGTTGTCGAGCAAGGCACGCTGGTATTGTTCGCGCTCCCGCAACGCACGCTCGATGCGCCGCTGCGGCGTCACGTCAGCGATAACCATGCGGCATTCGTGCCCGTCCTCATCGGAAATGGCATCGATCTGGACAACGGCGCTCGCTCGTTGCTGTGTTGGATTGAGTTCGATCTCGCAGGTCTTGCGCGTTCGCTGGCCCAATACCTCACTGAGGAACTGGGTGAACACAGGCAATAAGCCGGGCACCACCGAGGCACTGAAACGATGCTGCGTGATCTGTGATCGCTTGATGCCCAGCAGAATCGCTCCGGTGAGGTTGATTTGGCGAATAACACCATGTGCATCCAGGGTTACGTAGGCCACCGGTGCAAAATCGTAAATATCGGCGTAATGACTACGTATCGCCTCGGCTTCGGCACAGGCGCTGGTCAATTCCTCATTCTGCATTTCCAGTTCAATCTGATGAACTTGCAGTTCATGAAGCAGACGATCCGTTTCTACCGGCGTACGGGCCGGGGCGACCGATTTATGTTTGAGTTGGGTTTCGGCGCGCGCACGAAGACTCTTCGGGTGAAGGTGATCGCGAGGTGGGTTGAGAACATTGGACTGTGACTGCGGGAGACGATCCGAAGTCTGTTTCAGCGCGGCGTAGCAGCCACAGGCGCGGGCTTCGAGGCCGGGTCGATCTTGGATGGTTATAGATCCACGACTGTAGGTCAGCAAGCCAGCCGCTTGGAGTTTGCCCGCTGCCGCAGAGATCGCTTCACGGCGAACGCCGAGCAGGTTGGCAATCACTGCCTGAGTCGTGTGAATTTGTACACCGAGCAATCGATCCAGACAAAGGAGTATCCAGCGGCATAGTTGCTGCTCGACGCTATGGTGGCGACTGCACAGTACGACTTGCGCAATCTGGTTCATCAGGGCATGGGTGTAAAGAATCACGCCACGAGGCAACTCGCCCCCCTGCTGGAGTAACCAGTGCGCAACCTCGGAGCGGATTCGATACGCGTTGCCGGCGATTTGGACGCACACACGGTGTGCCGTTGTCTCGCTACCCAGGGCTGATGGAAACCCGATCAGGCCATCGTTGCCGGTCATGGCAAGTTCTGAAGTGGCACCGTCGTCGGCCATCCACATCAACGAAACGATGCCCGAGGTCGGGAAATATAGAAAGTCCAGCGTATCGCCGGCTTCATAGATGACCTGCCCCGGGGACAGGTCCACCAATTCCAATTCGGGCTCAAGTCGGAGATATTCGGCGGTCGGCAACGCCGCGAGAAGTCGGTTCTGCTTTGGCGAAATGAGCAGCGTGTTCATTGGTTGGCATCCCTGCTCAAGTTCAGATGTGGACACCATGACCACGTGATCATGGCTATCGACCCGTCGCCAAGACTCTACGCTCTATTTTTCGTATGTGTACGAAAACGAACTTATCTATCTCCGCCGTCAGCGTATGTTGTCTGTACGGTAATGCATATTCCTGCACCAACGTGATGCTGTGATGACAACCTGAACGGGAGACCTCACATGAATCAACAACAGTGGCAAATGAAGAAAGATGCCGCGGCACTGCACTCCTCTCCTGCGCATGTGGATCAGACATATCAGAAAAACAGGCAGTGGCCTGTGGAGGAGCGCGGCTGGCCGCGCCCGGATAACCAACAAATCAACGTGACGCAGACCAAGAGGAAAGGAGACTTTCCATGATCCATGCCCTGCACGAAATCGTGGGCATGCCGTCAGCGGCTTCATCGGCGGCGATCGCCCATGCTGCCGACCGGCATTCCGAAGAATTATTCAGTCTGGCTTCGGATGGAGATTCCGGTGCACGACGCGCGCTGGTTGAATTGCAGTTTGCTTATCTCGTGTGGGCCTATGCCAGACCGGAACTTCAGGGTGCCACGACGGACAGGCATCAAGTTGTCGCTTGAGACTTTGCAACACAACCACCAACGGAGGATGAAATGGAAACACCCAGAGAAACAACTCAGGTCGCCAAAAAAGGCAACGGTTCCGCGAAGCTGGCCGGCATGATGGCCATCGCCTATACCGAGCAGAACGTCAATGTACCCAGCCAGGAAGAGATGATTGCGGTGGCAGCCTATTTCCGTGCCGAGCAACGCGGCTTTGCGCCTGGAAACGAAATACAAGACTGGCTGGAAGCCGAAGAAGAATTCAAGTCCGGATTCATTGGTACAGATTGAACCCGCCATGGAATCAGTCTATCGCCAGACCTATCCCATCGAATCGCCCGCTTCATCGGGGGATAACGTCACAAACCGCGATCACGTTCTCTTGGAATCGGTAGCAAGAGTCAGCCGGGAGTGGCTGGCGCAACTACCTGTCAGCCATCCCCAGCGCGCATCGGCCCTTCGACTGGAATTGCTGGCAGACACTCTGATTAGCGCGGACAAGATTTCACCACTGGCCCTAGCGGAAGTACGCAAACTAATCTGCGAAACCTGCCATCGGCTGAATGCCACCAAAGAGCATTGTGCCGGATACACTCTGGATCGTTGCCAGTTGCTCGGGGTTTCGATACCGTGATTCGGCAGAGCTAGTCATACACGCTAAATGAGTGTAGCTTCACTCCGGTAAACACCTCTCCCGGGAAATGTCATTGCCAAAGCCCCCCCCCGCACACCTAAGCGGCCACGCGCCGTAAAGCCGGTTGCTACGGTGGCTGCTGTGCCAATCATTACGACGTCCTTTCCCATCGTCGGCATCGGCTGTTCGGCGGGCGGCCTGGATGCGTTGGAGAGATTCTTCCGCCATGTGCCGCCCGAAAGCGGCATCGCCTTCATCGTCGTCCAGCACCTCGCGCCCGACCACACGAGCGCCTTGCCGGATTTGTTGCGACGCTTTACCTCGATGACCGTCGCCGAGATCAAAGATGGCGTGACCGTGCAACCAGACTGCGTCTACATTATCCCGCCGAGCCGTGATCTGTCCTTGCTGCATGGCAAATTCCATCTGCTCGAGTTCGCCGCACCGCACGGCCTGCACCTGCCGATCGACTTCTTCTTCCGCAGTTTGGCCGAAGACCAGCAGGCAATGGCCATCGGCGTCATCCTCTCCGGCATGGGTTCCGACGGTGTCCTCGGCCTGCGTGCCATCAAGGAGAAAACCGGGCTGACCCTGGTGCAGGAACCCTCCAGCGCCCAGGCCGACAGCATGCCACGGAGTGCTATCGCCGCCGGGGTAGCCGACCTGATCGCCCCGCCCGAGGGCCTGCCCGGACTGATTGCCGACTATCTGGGCCGCCCGGCGCTCCCGGTGCATACCGAAGCGCCCGCGCCGCCCGAAGTGCGCAGCGCCCTCGAGAAAATCGTCATCCTGCTGCGCGATCGCGGAGGCAACGACTTCTCCCAGTACAAGATCAATGCGCTCCAGCGGCGGATTGAGCGGCGCATGGCCGTGCACCAGATCGCCACCATCGACGATTACGTGCGCTATCTGCGCGACAACGCGGCAGAACTCGGCCTCCTGTTCAAGGAACTGCTGATCGGTGTCACCAACTTTTTCCGTGACCCCGAGGTATGGGACTATCTGCGCACGGAAGCCATTCCGGCGCTGTTGGCGCACTACCCGAACGGCCATGCGCTGCGCGCCTGGGTGCCGGCCTGTTCCACGGGCGAAGAAGCCTATTCTCTGGCCATGGTGTTCAAGGACGTCTTGGAACAGATGAAACCGGAAGCACGGTTCACCCTGCAGATCTACGCGACTGACCTTGACCCGGATGCCATCGACACGGCACGCAAGGGGCTCTATCCGGCTGTTATCGAGGCGGACGTTTCGGCCGAACGGCTGGCCCGGTATTTCACGCCCGAAGAAGGCGGAGGCCATCGCATCAGCAAGGAAATCCGCGATCTGGTGGTGTTTGCCACGCAGAACATCATCAGCGACCCGCCCTTCACCAAGCTCGACATCCTCACCTGCCGCAACCTGCTGATCTACTTTGATGCGCCGGTGCAGAAGAAACTGTTGCCGCTGTTCTATTACGCACTCAACCGGAATGGGCTGCTGGTACTGGGCAGCGCCGAGAGCGTCGGCAACTTCGGCAACCTGTTTGAGGCCGCCAACCATAAGGCGCGCATCTACCGCCGCCTCGATCAGCCACAGTCCATTGCCGAGGTGAATTTCCCCCGCCCGCTACCAAGTGCGCCGCCCATGAGTATCGATCTGCCAACCACCGAACCCCTTGAAAACCTCGGTCAGCAGACCGACCAATTCATCCAGCAGACCTATGCGCCGGCCGCCGTGCTGGTCAATGCCGAGGGCGACATCCTCTATATCAGCGGCCGCACCGGCAAATATCTGGAACCGGCAGCCGGCAAGGTCAATGTCAATATTTACGCCATGGCGCGCGAAGGTTTGCGCGAAGCCCTCACCGGCGTTATCCGCAAGGCCCTGAAGGATGCCGTACCGGTTCTGCTCAATGGCCTGCGCGTCGGGACCAACGGCGGCACGCAGATCGTCAATGTCGTGGTACAGGCCATGGACAAGACCGATGCCCTGCGCGGGCGCGTGCTGATTGTCTTCAAGGATGTGCCCACGCCGCCGGTGCGCCGGCGCTCAAGGAAGGGCGTCACGCAGGACGAGCAATCTGTGCTCATGCAGGAGTTGCAACAAACCCGTGAGGCCCTGCAAGTCACCCACGAGGAAATGCAGACCACGGTGGAGGAACTCAAGTCGAGCAACGAGGAACTCCAATCCACCAATGAAGAACTGCAATCGACCAACGAAGAACTGACCTCCTCGAAGGAAGAATTGCAGTCGCTCAATGAAGAGTTGCAAACCGTGAATGCCGAGCTGCAATCCAAGGTGGAAGACATGACCTGGGTGCGCAACGACATGACGAACCTGCTCAACAGCACGGAAATCGCCACGGTCTTCCTCGACAACGAGATGCAGCTGCGGCGCTTCACGCCGTATGCCACCAAACTTTTCAAGCTGATTCCGGGCGATGTCGGGCGGCCGCTCTCGGATGTCGTCACCGACCTGGACTACCCGCAACTGAAAGAGGACGCCCAGGAAGTGCTGCGCACCCTGGTGTTTCAGGAAAAGGCCGTGCCGACCCACGATGGCCGCTGGTATCGCGTGCGAATCATGCCTTACCGCACACAGGACAATCTGATCGACGGCGTGGTGCTCACCTTTATCGACATCACCGAGATCAAGCAGCTTGAGGCGGAACTGAGAAAGCTCAGGACGTAGGGGAACGGGGGGACGACCATGGACAAGAAAAGCGCTGCCGAATTGCGCCGCAATGCCGAAGAAAAGCTGGCGCAGCAAGCACCGGCATTACCACTGAGCGAGATGGACACGCAGCGCCTGCTGCACGAACTGCAGGTGCATCAAATTGAGCTGGAGCTACAGAACGGAGAACTGCGGAAGGCCGATGAGGCATTGCGCAAGCTGTCTCTGGCGGTTGAGCAAACGCCGCACAGTATCGTCATCACCGATCTGCAGGGGAACATCGAGTACGCCAATACGTCCTACAGCACCAGCTCGGGGTATGCCCTCGACGAAGTGCTGGGGAATAATCCGCGCTTTCAGAAGTCCGGCCAGACGCCACGTGCAACTTACGACAATCTCTGGCAGACGCTGCAGCGTGGAGAAATCTGGCGGGGCGAGTTCATCAACCGGCGCAAGAATGGCGAGATCTATACCGAGCATGAAATCATCGCACCGGTTCGCCAGGCCGATGGCCGCATCACCCACTACATCGGTATCAAGGAAGACATCACCGAACGCATAAAGGCCGAAGCGGTTCGTGACTTTCTGGCACAGACCACGGCGGGTATTACCAGTGAGACATTCTTCCGGCAACTGGCCGGTCATATCGCTGCCAGCCTGGACATGTTCTATGTCTGCATCGACCGCCTCGATGGCGATGGGCTCACCGCCAGAACCCTCGCCATCTGGTGCGACGATCACTTCGAGGATAACGCCAGCTATGCCTTGAAAGACACACCCTGTGGTGATGTCGTGGGCCAGGCCATCTGCTGCTTCCCTGCCAGCGTGTGTGCCGTCTTCCCCCGTGACCAGGTGCTTCAGGATTTACGCGCGGAGAGCTACATTGGCACGACGCTCTTCAGCCATACCGGCCGGCCGATCGGGCTGATCGCCGTCATTGGCCGGCAGCCATTGCGGAATCGCCCGTTTGCCGAATCCATCTTGCAACTGGTTGGAATCCGTGCGGCGGGGGAGTTGGAACGCTTGCTGGCTGAAGAAGCATTGCAGGATGCCATGACCGAACTTGAGCATCATCGACGCCACCTGCAAACGATGGTTGAAAAGCGGACGGAAGAATTAAGCATCGCCAAGGAAACCGCCGAAACCGCCAACATCGCCAAGAGTGCCTTCCTTGC
>CAZAWN010000170.1:0-6324 GCA_964488825.1 uncultured Methyloversatilis sp.
GCGCTGCGACCATCCGGACATCGAGGCCTTCATCCATGCCAAGGACGCCGGCGACCTGACCAACTTCAACATCTCGGTCGGCGTCACCGACACCTTCATGCAGGCCGTGGAAGCCAGCGCCGATGTCGAACTGGTGCATCGCGCCGAACCCTGTGCCGACGTCAAGCAATCCGGCGCCTACCAGCGCGACGACGGCCTGTGGGTCTATCGCAAGACTCCGGCACGCGAATTGTGGGATCAGGTGATGCGGTCGACCTACGACCATGCCGAACCCGGCATTCTGTTCATCGACCGCATGAACAAGGACAACAACCTCAACTACTGCGAAACCATCGAGGCCACCAACCCCTGCGCCGAACAGCCCCTGCCACCTTACGGCTGCTGCTGCCTCGGCTCGATCAACCTGACGCTGTTCGTCAACCATGCCTTCTCCGAGACCGCCGACTTCGACTATGCCGCCTTCGGCAAGGTCATCGACACCTCGATCCGCATGCTCGACAACGTGCTCGACGCCACCCACTGGCCGCTCGACCAGCAAGCCAAGGAAGCCGCCGCCAAGCGCCGCGTCGGCCTCGGGTTCACCGGCCTCGGCGACGCCCTGATCATGCTTGGACTGCGCTACGACACCGACGAAGCCCGTCACACCGCTGCCAGGATTTCCGAATTCATGCGCGACCGTTCCTACCTGGCATCGGTCGAACTCGCCAAGGAACGCGGTCCCTTCCCGCTGTTCAATGCCGATCTCTACCTCACAGGCGGCAACTTCGCCTCACGCCTGCCGCAAGCCATCAAGGACCAGATCCGCAAGCACGGCATCCGCAATTCGCACCTGCTGTCGATCGCCCCGACCGGCACGATTTCGCTGGCCTTCGCCGACAACGCCTCGAACGGCATCGAGCCGCCGTTCTCCTGGACCTATACGCGCAAGAAGCGCATGGCCGACGGCACCCACAAGGAATACGCCGTCGAGGATTACGCCTGGCGTCTCTTCAAGCACATGGGCGGCGATACCAACAAGCTGCCCGATTACTTCGTCACCGCGCTGGAAATCTCCGCCAAGGCGCACGAGCAGATGGTCGCCGCTGTCGCCCCCTACATCGACACGTCGATTTCCAAGACGGTCAATGTCCCGGCCGACTACCCCTACGCCGAATTCGAAGACCTCTACATGGTCGCCTGGAAGTCCGGCCTCAAGGGTCTGGCGACCTACCGCCCGAACGCCGTGCTGGGCAGCGTGCTCTCCGTCGAACCGCAACAACCGGCCCAGACGGCCGCCCAGCACAGCCAGAAGCAGCCGCAGGATGTCACCATCGACTGCGCCAACCGTCGCATGTCGATCGGTTCGCTGCCGGCCCCGGTGCTCGCCAGCCTGCGCTGGCCTGGCCGGCCGCGGCTGACCGATGGCAACGCCGCGTGGACCTACATGATCGAAACGCCCCATGGCGAATTCGCCTTGTTCGTCGGCCAGATTGAAAACGAAAAACGCCAGTCGGTACCCTTCGAAATCTGGGTCAACGGCACCGAACAGCCGCGCGGCCTCGGCGCCGTCGCCAAGACGCTGTCGATGGACATGCGCGCCAACGATCCGGCCTGGCTCAAACTGAAGCTGGATGTGCTGGCCGGCACCGTGGGCGACGAGCCCTTTGAAATGCCGATGCCACCGCATGGCGAACTGAAACTGATGCCCGGCCCGGTATCGGCGATGGCCCAGGTTATCCGTTACCGCTGCGAGCAACTCGGCGCGCTCGAAACGGACGGCGCCACCCCGGTCATCGACTGCATGTTCAGCCGCGATGAACCGAAAACCGGCACCGACGGCACGCTGTCCTGGACAGTGGACATCATGAACCCGGCCTCGCGCGAAGATTTCGTCCTCGGCCTCAAGGAAATCACCCTGCCCGACGGCGTGACACGCCCCTACTCCTGCTGGCTCTCCGGCAATTACCCGCGCGCCCTCGATGGCCTGACCAAACTGCTCTCGCTCGACATGCGCGTCATGGACCCGGCCTGGATCGGCATGAAGCTGCGCAAGCTGCTGAACTATCCGGAACCGCTCGGCGACTTCATGGCGCGCGTGCCCGGCTCCAACAAGCAGCAAAACTGGCCCTCCACGGTGGCCTACATCGCCCGCCTGATCATGCACCGCTACGCGATGCTCGGCATCCTCGACGAGCATGGTTATCCGACGCGCGAAATGGGTATCCTCGAACGTCCGGCAACCGAAAAGAAAGGGGAACTCAAGGTCACCCAGGGGTCGCTCTGCGCCGAGTGCGGCAACATGACGGTGATCAAGAAGGATGGCTGCGATTTCTGCACCGCCTGCGGCGCGGTCGGCAGTTGCGGCTGACAGGAGTAATCCGACAGCGCGACCTGCGAGCGGCTGGCTCACAGGTCGCGCTTTCTGGTAAATTACCCCCACTGTGCGCCGAAAAAAATCGATTAGCCAGCGCCAGCGCCATCCGTAACGATGGCTGCGGGATGCAAAAGCACCCGCCCAAGACATCAGCGCCACCCGAAACTTGTTTATTTTTGATCTGATCGGATATCCCTTGGATAACGAAGACATTAGCGCTATTGCGCCCGAATCGGCACAAGCAGCGCCCACCGCCGAAGTTCCCCTTGCCGCCCCCTCCGCGCCGGAGGCCCCGCGCTTTGACCCGCGGCGCCGCATTCGCGAGTTGCTGTCGATCCCGGAACGCGACCGTAGCGATGCCGAGTGGGACGAACTCAACGAGCTGGAAATCCAGACCGCGCCCGGCAACCGTATTGGCAACCAACCGCCCGCGGCCTATGCCGGCAACAAGCCGGCGTTCAACCCGAAGAACCGCATGAAGGGCAAGAGCGGCGGCGGCAAGCCGGGTGGCCAGGGCGGGCAAGGCGGCCATCCGGGGCAAGGCGGTCGCCCCCCCGGCGCCAAGCCGCAGCATCATCACAACAAGCCCCGCCCCGCCTGATTGATCCCGCGCCCCGCGCCCGCGCGGTAGGAATGACGCGATGACGCAACTGGTTCTCGAACAACTTCTGAACGGCCTGCAGTTCGGTCTGATGCTGTTCCTGATCGCCTCCGGGCTGACGCTCGTGTTCGGCATCATGGACATGATCAACCTTTCTCACGGCTCGCTCTACATGGGCGGCGCCTATCTCGGTGCGGCCGTGGCCCAGGCCTCCGGTTCGTTCGGTCTGGGCCTGACAGCGGCCATGCTGGGCATGGCGCTGATCGGCATTGCACTTGAACTCCTGCTGTTGAGGCGACTTTATCTGCGCGATCACCTCGCCCAGGTGCTCGCCACTTTCGCGCTGATCCTCATCGCCAACGATCTGGTGCGCATGATCTGGGGGCCGCAACCGCTGCAGCTCAACCCGCCCGCGGCGCTGGCCGGGCCGCTGGAGCTGTTCGGTTTCAGCTATCCCGCCTACCGTCTGCTGATCATCGCCATCGGTCTCGCGGTCGCGCTGTCGCTCTATGTGCTGGTCAGCCATACTCGCGTCGGCATGTGGGTGCGCGCCGGCGCCGCCAATCGCGCCATGGCGGAATGCATGGGCGTCGACGTGCGCTGGCTGTTTACCGGCCTGTTTGCCCTCGGCGCGGCGCTCGCCGCCGCTGCCGGCGCCCTGCTCGGCCCGCTGCTTGCCGTACAGGTGGGCATGGGGGAGAACATCCTGATCCTCGCCTTCGTCGTCATCGTCATCGGCGGCATCGGCTCGATCCGCGGCGCGCTGGTCGGCGCGCTGCTGGTCGGCCTGGTCGACACCCTGGGTCGCGCCCTGCTGCCGACTCTGCTGCGCGCTGTCAGTACGCCGGAGGTCGCCAGTCATCTCGGGCCGGCGCTGGCTTCGATCATGATCTACCTGCTGATGGCCGCCATCCTGTTCTGGCGCCCGCAGGGACTGTTCCCGGCGCGCGCATGATACGGGCGCGCACGGCCAATTTCGTCGAACTCGGGGTGCTGCTGGCCGCCGCACTGCTGCCCGTACTGCTACAGGCGCTCGACGAGACCTTCTACATCGGCTTCGCCACGCGCGTGCTGATCTTCGCGCTGGCCGCCACCAGTCTCAACTTCATCGTCGGTTACGGCGGCATGGTCGCCTTCGGCCACGCCGCGTTCTTCGGCGGTGGCGCTTATGTCGTCGCCTTCCTGATGCAGGCCGGCATCGTCTCCGGCTGGGTCGTCTGGCCGCTGGCCGTGCTGGTTACCGCCAGCGTGGCGCTCGCCATCGGCGCCCTGTCGCTGCGCACGCGCGGGGTGTACTTCATCATGATCACGCTGGCCTTTGCGCAGATGATCTACTACTCCGTCGTTTCATTACAAAGCGCCGGCGGCGACGACGGTCTGCCGCTCGATCAGCGTTCTACCCTGGCCCCCTTCGATCTCGCTAACGACAGCACGCTCTACTGGGTGGTCCTCGCCGCCCTCGCCGCCTGCCTGCTGGCGCTCAAGCGCCTGTCCCATTCGCGTTACGGCCGCGCGCTCGCCGGATTGCGGCAGAACGAGCAGCGCATGGAAGCGCTCGGCTACCCGGTGGATCGCCTCAAGCTGGTGTGTTTCGTCATCGGCGCAGGGGTCGCAGGACTCGCCGGCGCGCTGCTGGCGAACCAGAACGGCATGGCCAGCCCGACCCAGTTGTACTGGACACAATCCGGCATGTTGCTGGTCATGGTGATCCTCGGTGGTGTTGGCCAGCGCTATGGCGGCGTACTGGGCGCCATCGCCCTGCTCGGGCTCGAAGAAGCGCTCGGACTCGCTACCGACTACGCCCATTTTTATCTCGGCCTGGCCCTCCTCGCCGTGGTGCTGTTCGCGCCGCGCGGCCTGGCGGGGCTGTTCGGTTTGCGGGCGCGCTAACACGATGGCGACTGCGGGCGCATTGCTGGAACTGCACGGACTGAAACGCCATTTCGGCGGCCTGTGGGCAACCAACGGCGTCGATCTCGCCGTCGAGCACGGCACGATCCATGCGCTGATCGGCCCCAACGGCGCGGGCAAGACGACGCTGATCCACCTGATTTCCGGCGCATTGCAGCCGGATGCCGGGCGCATCGTGTTCGCCGGCGCAGATATCGGCCAACGCAGCATGCATCAACGCGTGGCACTGGGCATCACCCGGTCCTACCAGATCACGCAGATTTTCCCTCACCTGCCGGCGCTGGAAAACGTCCGCCTCGCCGTGCAGTCGCGACACCGCGACTGGGGTTCGAGCTTCCGCATGTGCCGTCCCGCCAGCGCCGACTTTCGCATGATCGAGGAAGCCGAGGAATGGCTGGGGCGCGTCGGACTGGCGGAATCGGCTGGCCAGCTCGCCGCCGATCTCGCCCATGGCCAGCAGCGCGCCCTCGAACTGGCGATGGCGCTGGCCACCCGTCCGCAACTCCTGCTGCTCGACGAGCCGATGGCCGGCATGGGACCGGAAGAGTCCGAGCACATGGCGACGCTGATTTCCTCGCTGAAGGGCGCGCAGACGGTGCTGCTGGTCGAACACGACATGGATATCGTGTTCCGCCTCGCCGACCGAATCTCCGTGCTGGTCGCCGGCCGGGTCATCGTCAGCGACACGCCCGAGAGGGTGCGCAGCCATCCCGAGGTGCGGCGTGCTTACCTCGGGGACGAAGTGCGATGACGGTATTGCTCGAAGTCGGCCAGCTCGCCGCCGCTTACGGCGAAAGCCAGGTGCTGTTCGACATCGGCCTGAGCATTCGCGAAGGCGAGGTCGCCACCCTGCTCGGCCGCAACGGCATGGGCAAGAGCTCCACGGTACGCGCCATCTGCGGCATGCTGCCGGCGCGTGGCGGAGAAATCCGTTTCGCCGGACAGAGCCTCGCCAGCCTGCGTCCCGACCGCATCGCCCGGCTGGGCATCGCCCTGGTTCCGGAAGGCCGCCAGATCTTCGCCAACCTCACCGTCAAGGAACACCTGCTGGCCTTCGCCGCCAATCGCCTGAAGCGGCCCGATCCATGGACGGCCGACAAGGTGTTCGCCTTCTTCCCGCAACTTGCCGAGCGTCAGCACCACCTCGGCAACCGGCTATCGGGCGGCGAGCAGCAGATGCTCGCCATCGGCCGCGCCCTGACCACCAATCCGCGCCTGCTGATCCTCGACGAAGCCACCGAAGGCCTCGCCCCGCTGATCCGCGAAGAAATCTGGACCTGCCTCGCCAGCCTGCGCAGCGCCGGCCAGACCATCCTGGTCATCGACAAGTACGTCGAACGCCTGATCGCGCTCGCTGACCATCACAGCATCGTCGAGAAGGGGCGCATCGTCTGGCAGGGAACATCCGCAGAACTGGATGCCGATCACGGCATCTGGCATCGCTATCTCGGCGTCTGAA
>CAZAWN010000171.1:0-6285 GCA_964488825.1 uncultured Methyloversatilis sp.
ACAGCGCAGGAGACGACAACGACCCAGCGCCAGAAAGTCGGCGCTGGGGAGACGGCAGTGATGCTGGTTTCGTTCATTTAAGACTCCAGATCGGGATTCATACAGGAGACGAAGTCGGACGAAAAAAGATGCAGCCGACCCACGTTACCCGCTCCCGCGCGTGAAGCGCGCTGCCAGAAACGTGACAGCGAGCGCGATGCCAACCTTGAAGCGCCGAGCGTTCTCTTCGCTGCGCGAAACCTCCAGCATGTGCAACTCCACCCACGGCCGTTCGCGCGGAATGGACTCGATGAAAGAATGGGCGGCCTCGCAGTGCGGGCAATGTTGAGACCAGAAAAAATACACATGGACACGCCGGGCTCCGCCCATTCCTTCTTCCACCCACGGCGGCTGGGCCAGCGCGGTTCCGGCCAGCACTGCCCAAGGCTGAGTTTGGCCTGGAAGATGCCGGCGGTGATCATGCTGAACATCCCTGTTGAACTGGTTGTTTGAGTGTAGGCCTGCATGTGGCGGAAGGCAATAACGAACGTGGTGGAAAAGTCGGCGCTGGCGGGACGGCATGGCGCCGGTATTCGGGGACTACCTCGATTTCCCGAAAGTCGGTTCCGGCGGGACAGCGATCAGGCCCCGCCGTGCTCGGCTTCCCAGCCCCGGCAAGCCAATGCGACATAGCGCGGCACGGGGCGCGCGCCGGTGCCGTAGGCGCTCATGGTGCGCGGCGTCATCCCCAGCGCGGCGGCGGCGGCTTTGAGGCTCAAGCCATGACGCACCCGCCACTGAGCGAAGATGCGCGTGTTCTCGTCCGGAGCATTCTGCGCCTGGGCATCGAGCCACAGCGTATCGGCGCCGATCTGAATATCGAGCTCGGGCCATTCCACCGACCAGCCGGCATCGGGCTCGATGGTGGCCTTGGCAAACGCCTTGGTGTCGCGCAAGGGTGACAGGCCCTGCGATTCCTCGATGAGCGGCGCAAAGTTCACCGTGAATACGCTGCCATCGACGAAGTTGAGCCGCAGGCGCTGCCCGGCCAGCACCTTGATCTCACTTAGACGGGGACGTTTCATGGATGCCATTTTTGCCACTCCTTCATCAATTCGTCGCGATGTTCCGCGACCCATGCCAACACTTCGGCGCGCAAGCCGCGTGGCCATTCGCCTTCGGTTTCCAGGCTGGCCAGAACGATGATCACGTCGAAACCGCCACCGACCAGATGCACATGCGCCGGACCATGATCGCGCTCGCGCACTTCAAGCCGATACTTGTTGTTGCGAAAGCGCTGCTTCGTGGTCATGGCACCATGGTATAGAAACTATTTCTTTATGTCGAGACTAACGAACGTGGTGGAAAAGTCGGCGCCCCACAGGGACTTCCTTCGGTCGCTGGCGGGACGGCATGAGCGATGCAGCGCATTGATCGATTCTGCCGAAAGGCGCTCAACTCACCAGGCGCAGCAAACCTTCGCCCTCCGGCGCCTCGGCGAGCCAGGGCACGAGGTGGGCGCGTGGTGCCAGTTCATCGGCGACGCGGCGGATGTAGGGAATTTCGTACTGCCCGCGCTGGCGCAGCAGCGGGTCGTGCGTGCCGCTGGCATGCAGACTCTGATTGATGATCCACGCGTAAGGCCGGATGCCGGCCCGGCCGAGATCGGCCTGCAGGCGCTCGGCCTCATGCACCGGGGTCGCCTCGGGCAAGGTGACAATCAGGATGCGCGTGTAGTCGGGGTCACGCAGGCGTGGCAGCAGTTCGGTGACGCTTTCGGGCATCTCCCCGCGGGTGCGTTGCACCTCGCGGTGATAGGCCTCGGCGGCATCGAGCAGCAATAGCGTGTGGCCGGTGGGCGCGGTGTCGAGCACAACGAAGCCGTCGCGTCCTGCATGCACGGCCTGGGCGAAGGCGCGGAAGACGGCGATCTCCTCGGTGCAGGGCGAACGCAGGTCTTCTTCGAGCAAGGCGCGACCGGCGGCATCGAGCCGGTCGGAGGCCTTGGCGAGCACTTCGGCGGTATAGCGTGCCACTTCCGCCGCCGGGTCGATACGGCTGACGGTCAGCTGCGTCGCCGCTACGCCGACGGCATCGGCAACCGCATCCGCAATGTGGGCGGCGGGATCGGTGGTCGATAGATGCACGGCATGACCGCGGCGGGCGAGGGCCAGGGCCAGCGCGGCGGCGAGGCTGGTCTTGCCGACGCCACCCTTGCCCATGGTCATGATCACGCCGCGACCGCGCGCGGCGATGGCGTCGACCAGGCCGGACAGGTTCGGCGGCAGAACGGTTGCGGCATCCACGACGCTTGCGGGCGAGGCGCCGCTTGGCTGGCCCAGGCTGCGCAGGGCAGCGAGGCCGACCGTGCCGAGTGGCACGAAAGCGGTGGTCGTGCCGGGGAGTTCGGTGAGGCCGGCTGGCATGCTGGCGAGCGCGGTGGCCATGCGCTGTGTCATGGCATCGGCAATCGCGTCGCCCAGTCGCGTCGCCTCAAAAATGCCGTTAATGGCGAGTTGCTGGTTGGCGATGCCGAGCCCGGCGAGTTCCGCACGGGTGCGTTCCGCCTCGCGCAGGGCGGAGGGCTCGGCCCGGCTCACCAGCACCACCGTGGTCATCGCGGCATCGGCGAGTTGGCGCACCGTGGCGGCATACAGGGTTTTCTGCTTCTCCAGCCCGGCCAGCGGGCCGAGGCAGGAGGCGCCGCCGGTCGATGAGGTGATGAATTCGTCCCAGGCCGAGGGCAGCGTTAACAGCCGCAGCGTATGACCCGTCGGCGCGGTGTCAAAGATCACGTGATCGAATTCTCGTGTCGCCGCCGGGTCGCCGAGCAGTTTGGAGAATTCGTCGAAAGCGGCGATCTCGACGGTGCAGGCGCCGGAGAACTGCTCCTCCATGCTCTGGATCGCGGCGGGAGGCAGGATGCCGCGATAGGGTGCGACCATCCGTTCGCGATAGGCCTGTGCGGCCGCCTCGGGGTCGATGTTGAGGGCGAAGAGATGCGTCGTACCGGCGACTTGCGTGGGCTGCTGCCCCAATGGCGTGCCGAGCACTTCATCGAGGTTCGAGGCCGGATCGGTGCTGACGATCAGTACGCGCTTGCCAGCTTCCGCCAGCGCCAGGCCCGTGGCGCAAGAGAGCGAAGTCTTGCCTACACCGCCTTTACCGGTGAAGAAGGCGTGGCGGGTGCGAATGTCGGGGAGGGCCATCAGCAGCAGCCGGACTTCGGCGAACAGCAGGAAGACGTTGGTGCCGTACCCGCTTCGGGGCATTCCATCTCGCCAGCGCCGACTTTTGTGCTGACATCGAGCCCGAGCTTCTGTGCTAGCTGCGCACGCGAGGGATACAGCCCGGTTGAGGCGATCTGGCCGTCGATGACCAGAATCGGCAGGCGCTCCATACCCGCTTCCATTTCCTTGACCACCGCCGGGTTGGCGGCGAAGGCGGCGGGTTCCTGGCCGAGGTTGTGGCGGCTCACCGTGACGCCCTGCTCGCCTACCCATTGCAGGTCGGCGGCGAACTGGACCAGGACGGGATCAACCTCGACGCCGCAGACGCCGGTGGAACAGCACATGGCGGGATCGAAGATTTCGATGGTTTTCATGTTGTTTCCTTTCGTTCGTACCAATTTTTGGTGCCATTGACCATGCGCACCAGCCAGAGCATGACGGGAACCTCGATCAGCACGCCGACCACGGTGGCCAGTGCGGCGCCGGATTCGAAGCCATAGAGGACGATGGCGACGGCCACCGCGAGTTCGAAGAAGTTGCTGGCACCAATCATGGTTGAAGGACCGGCGATGTTGTGGGCGACGCAGAATTTCCGATTAAGCCAGTAGCCCAGCGCGGCAATGAACAAGCCTTGCAACAGGATCGGCACGGCCAGCATGCCGATGATCAGTGGCTGTTTGATGATGGCTTCGCCCTGGAAGGCGAACAGTAGCACCAGGGTGGCGAGCAGGGCGGTGATGGTCCATGGGCCGATCTTCGCCATCGCGGCGTCGAAATGCGCCTTGCCTTTTTTCATCAACGCCCGGCGCCAGAACTGCGCAATGGTGAGCGGAATGACGATGTACATCACGACTGAGAGCAACAGCGTCGCCCACGGAATCGGGATGGCGGAAACGCCCAGCAGGAGAGCGACGATGGGGGCGAAGGCGAAGACCATCACCAGGTCGTTCAATGCGACTTGCGTGATGGTGAAATTGGCGTCGCCCTTGCACAGGTTGCTCCAGACAAACACCATCGCCGTGCAGGGCGCCGCGCCGAGCAGGATCAGTCCCGCGATGTAGCTGTCGATCTGCTCCGCCGGCAAATAGGGCGCGAAGACATGGCGGATGAAAATCCAGCCCAGCAGCGCCATGGTGAAGGGTTTCACCGCCCAATTCACGAACAGCGTGATACCGATGCCAGCCTTCTGCTGGCGGACTTCATGCAGGGAATCGAAGTCGATCTTCATCAGCATCGGGATGATCATCACCCAGATCAACAGGCCAACGGGGAGGTTAACGTGAGCAATCTCCATGCGGCCAATCATTTGGGCAAAGCCGGGCGCGACGAGGCCGAACAGCGTGCCGGCGACGATGCAGAGGAAGACCCAGAGCGTCAGCCAGCGCTCGAACAGGCTCATCGGCGCACCGGTCAGTTGCTTGGCGGTGGCTTCACATTGAGCGCTCATTTCAGCTTTCCTCGTGGATGCGTCGGGCGGCGGTGAGGATGTCGTCCTGCTGCATGGTTTCCAGCGGCAGGGCGAGAAATGCCGTGATGCGTTTGTGCAGTGACTGGTAGGCGGTTTCGAAGGCTGCGCGTCGCGCTTCCAGCGGTTCAACGTGGGCCGGGTCGGGGATGGTCCAATGCGCGGTGGTGGGATGGCCGGGCCACACCGGGCAGGTTTCGTTGGCGGCGTTGGAGCAGACAGTGAAGATGAAATCGAAAGTCGGCGCTGGCGGGACGGCATCCGGGCCGAATTCGTCCCAGGACTTGCTGCGCGCGCCCTCGCAGGGGATGCCGTGCTGGTGCAGTGTCTCGATGACGACGGGATTGACCACGCCGCCCGGTTTGCTGCCGGCCGACCAGGCTTGGATGCGTCCCTGGCCGAGATACTTGAACAGCATCTCGCCGAGGATCGAACGGGCAGAATTGCCGGTGCAGAGAACCAATACATTGAAGCTCATGAAGTTATCTCCTTGTCGAGTTGGGCTCGGCGCTGGGTGGTCGTAGCAAGGGCGGCAGTCTTGGGCAGGCAGTCGCCGTTGCCCTGACAGCAGTTGGCGGTGAGAAATGCAATCAGTTCGTCCATCGCCGCGTAGTCGGCGGCGTAATGAATGAAACGTCCCTCCTGACGGGCGACCAGCAGCCCGGCCTGGCTCAGGTTTTTGAGATGGAAGGACAGGGTATTCGCCGGTACGCCCAGTTGCGCACCGATGACCCCGGCCGCAAGACCGTCCGGTCCGGCCTGTACGAGCAAGCGAAAGATCTTCAGGCGGGTTTCCTGGGCGAGCGCGGCCAGGGCATGGACGGTGTCGGCGGGGTTCATTAGTTAGACTATTCGATAATTCGAGAGATATCGAAACGATCATAGCAGGACTTCGAGGTGGATGTATTACGGAGCGAAAAAAAGTACTGTCGGGTGGCCTGCAAAACGCGCTACGTGTCACGTCGGAATTGACTAAACTGCCGCCCACGCAATGCCAAACCCAACTTTGATCGCGAGAACCATGCCCATGCCTCCCCTTCCTTCCACCAGTCTTTGGCGCTTGTTAAGCCTGCGTAGCGACCAGGCCGAGCCGCAGGAAATCGACGCGGCGATTCGCGACGCTACGAAGCTCGGCGGCACCAATCTGTGGGTGCTGATGTTCGCCATTGTGATTGCTTCGGTGGGGCTGAACGTGAATTCGACGGCAGTGATCATCGGCGCGATGTTGATTTCGCCGTTGATGGGCCCGATCATCGGTATCGGTTATGGCGCCGGTGTGCATGATTACGGATTCATTCGCCAATCATTCCGACATCTGGCCATTTTCGTTGGCATCAGCCTGCTCGCTTCGACGACCTATTTTCTGCTCTCGCCCTTGTCGCAGGCGTATTCCGAATTGGTTGCGCGCACCACGCCGACCCTGTGGGATGTGCTGATCGCCTTCTTCGGCGGCGCGGCTGGCATGATCGGCCTGACGCGCAAGGAAAAGACCACGTTGATTCCGGGCGTTGCCATTGCTACGGCCCTGATGCCGCCCTTATGTACCGCCGGCTACGGCATCGCCACCGGACAGCCGCAATTCTTTTTTGGCGCATTCTTCCTCTTTCTGAT
>CAZAWN010000172.1:0-6215 GCA_964488825.1 uncultured Methyloversatilis sp.
TGATATCCTTGAGTTCCTTGAGCGGAATGCCGATGCGGTTCTGCAGGTCGATCAGTTTCTGCTGTTCTTCGAGAATCGCCGGCGCGGCGCGCATCAGGGCCGCCGCATACGGTTTGCTGGCGGGCAACAGGATTTCGTCCTTCAACCACTCCATGTTGGTTTCGTTGCCGGGGAAGACCTTGATGAAATGCGGGCGCGGCATGCGAATCTTGTCCACGCAGATATGCAGGATTTTGCGTTCGTGGTTGCGCACCGCCTCGACCATGCCCCGTACCGAATCGCAGAGGCGTTCGATAGAGCGCGCGGTGAAGCGGATGTTCATCAATTCGTCGGAAATCTGCTTCTGGATGCGCTGATAGGCCTTGTCCTGCGAGCCCTTTTTCGCCAGCGCCGGCATCATCTTGGTGTAGGAAAGGCGGATGACTTCGAAACGCTCTAGGGCATCTTTCTTGAGTTGCAGGAGCGATGCCGAGACACGGGCTTCGACGCCGTCTTCGTCATCAACCTCGAGTTCATCGAGGTCTTCCTCGTCATCCATCGCATCAGTGTCGGCGAGGTCTTCCTCCACGGCGTTCGGGTCGATCAGGCCATCGACGATCTCGTCAATGCGCATTTCGTCCTTGCCCACTTTGTCGGCCATGTCGATGATCTCGGCGATGGTCGTCGGGCAGGCGGAAATGGCTTGCACCATGTGCTTGAGGCCATCTTCGATGCGCTTGGCGATTTCGATTTCGCCTTCGCGGGTGAGCAACTCGACGGTACCCATCTCGCGCATGTACATGCGTACCGGATCGGTGGTGCGGCCGAATTCGGAATCGACTGAAGATAGCGCCTGCTCGGCTTCCTCCTCGGCCTCGGCGGTATCGACCGGGGCGGCAGCCTGTTCAGCCAGCAGAATATCTTCCGGCGCGGGCGCCTGGTCGTAGACCTGAATGCCCATGTCGTTGAAGGTGCTGATGATCGATTCGATCTGTTCCGCATCGACGATATCGTCGGGCAAGTGGTCATTGATCTCGCCATAGGTCAGGTAACCCCGCTCCTTGCCGAGCGTGATCAGCGTCTTCAGGCGGGTGCGGCGCGACTCAATATCGGCGGCGGTGGGTTCGGACTGTTCGATGGCGGCGAGCAATTGCTTGTCGCGCAGTTTCTTCATCGCTTTGGCGGACAGTTTTGTATTCGGGGCCGGAGCAGCAGACACTGGTTCGTGCGCCGGTGCGGCGACCGCTACCGCTACTGGTGTTGCGGCGGGTTCGGCGGCAGGCTGGCTGGGCGTCGGGGTGGAGGAAGACTTGGCTGAGCTCGACTTGGATTTCTCTGCCGGTTTCTTGGCCGCAGGCTCGACCACTGCTGCCTCGGTCAATTCGGGGGGGTGCGGGGTCAAGTTTGTGTCGGCCGTCTTGGGCTCAGTCTTGGCTGCCGATTTTGCGGCAGGTTTCCGCGCGGGAACCGCGTCGGCGGGCTGGCTATCCTGGGCGGCTTTGGTCGGCTTGGCGGGAGATTTGGACATGGGCTCGACTCTGCTTTCGGCAAACTGCTGATTATACACTTTATAGATCAGGCGCTTTTGGATGCAAGGAGGCTTGCCAGCGTGCGTCGCTCCTCCGCGTCGAGCATGCCGGCGCGCGCCTTGGCGTTCAGCGCATCGATCCGTTGGCGCAGATTGCGGGCGCGCAGGCGTTCGAGGGTGTCGGCGAACACCTCCTCATGGGCGCCTTCGTCATCGCCAGCGGTTTCGCTGTGCGTCGCTAGCGCGGCGACGATTTCCTCGTGCGGGCTGCCGCGGAAATGCTCGAGCAGGAGGCCGAGGTTACCGCCAGGCAGTTCGGCATGTTCGATGGCGGCGGCAATCGCCAGCAGTGCTTCGCCCTCCAGGCTTTCGCGATCGATCAGTTCGAGCGGAATCCTCGCGGCGCGTTCCGGACGGCGCACCACGGTCAGCAGCAGGGTGTGTTCGAGCGCATGCGGCATCGGCCGGCGCCGCGTGGCGGGCGGGGGGGCGCGCTGGCCAAACGAGCGCGCGCCTGCCAGGGGCTTTAGCCCGCATTGCGCCTCCAGTTCTGCTTGCGACAACTGGGCATGCTTGGCAATTTCCTTGGCGATCTGCACGCGCAAAACAGGGGCGGATATCTTCTGCAACAGGGGTTTAGCCTCACTAACCAGCTTGGCGCGGCCTTCCGCCGTCCGGGTGTTGCTTTCCTGGGTCAGCTTGCGGATCAGAAAGTCGCTTAGTCGTGCAGCGTTTTGCGTTTGCTCGAGAAAGGCATCCCGCCCATGCGCGCGAACGAATTCATCCGGGTCCTGATTGCCGTCCATGTAAAGAAACTCGATGCTCTTGCCGTCGACGAGATACTCGAGACTGACTTCCATGGCACGCTTGGCGGCGCGTTCTCCGGCAGCATCGCGGTCGAAACAGAATACGACCCGGTCGGCCAAGCGGATCAGGCGCTGAATGTTGATGCCGGTTGCCGCCGTACCGAGCGTGGCGACCACGTTCTCGACCCCGCTTTGCGCCAGGCCGACGACATCCATGTAGCCCTCGACGACCAGCACCATATCCTGTTCCTGAATTGCCTTGCGCGCCTGCGGCAAGCCGTACAACTCCTCGCCCTTGCGAAACAGCGGCGTTTCCGGCGAGTTCAAATACTTCGGTTCGCCTTGCCCCATGACCCGGCCGCCGAAGCCGATGATGTTGCCGCGCGCATCCTGGATCGGAAACATGATGCGATCCCTGAAACGGTCGTAGCGCCGGCCCTGTTCGTTACGGATCACCAGGCCGCATTCGACCAGCGCCTCGCTGTCGTAGTCGTCGAATACTTGCTGCAAGCCCTGCCAGTCGTCCGGGGCATAGCCGAGCCCGTAGCGCGCGGCGATCTCGCCGGTCAGCCCGCGGCCCTTCAGATAGTCGATGGCCTTGGGCGCCGCCTTGAGTTGGTCCTTGTAGAAGCGCGCTGCGCGTGCCATTCGCTCGGTGAGGGGTTGCTGTTTGGCTTTTTCCTGCGAACGGATACTCACTTCGCGCGGTACGGGCATGCCCAGCTGGCTGGCGAGTTCTTCGACGGCTTCGACAAAACCAAGGCCGGCGTACTGCATGACGAAGCTAATCGCGCTGCCATGGGCGCCGCAGCCGAAGCAGTGATAGAACTGCTTGGACGGACTGACGGAGAAGGAGGGAGTCTTTTCCGAATGGAAGGGGCAGCAAGCCTGATAGTTGGCCCCCGCTTTTTTGAGCGTGATGTAACGCTCCACGACCGTGACGATATCGACGCGGGCGAGCAGTTCCTGGATGAAAGACTCGGGTATCACGGCGCGATTATGCGCCGCTGAGCTTTGCCTTTACCAGCTTCGAGACTTCGCCCATGTCGGCGCGACCGGCGATCTGTGGCTTCACCAGCGCCATTACCTTGCCCATGTCGGCGGGTGCCTTGGCGCCAGAGTCGGCCATGGCCTGGGCGACGATGGCGGCCACTTCGTCGGCGCTCATGGCTTGCGGCATGTAGGCGGACAGGATGCCGGCCTCGAATTTTTCGGCATCGGCCAAGTCCTGGCGGCCGGCGGCTTCGTACTGGCTGATCGAATCCTTGCGCTGCTTGAGCATTTTCTCGATTACGGTGGTCACCTGCGTGTCGTCAAGCTGGATGCGCTCATCCACTTCCTTCTGCTTGATGGCGGCCAGCAGCAGGCGAATTGCGCCGAGGCGGGCGGCTTCCTTCGCCTTCATGGCGGTTTTCATGTCGTCGGTGATACGGTCTTTAAGGCTCATGCGATTGTCTCCATCAACACAAAAACCGCCCCGAAGGCGGTTTCATCAACACAGAAAACCGCCCAGCAGGCGACTTTCTGTCGGCGAACCGTTACAAAACGGAATCAGTACATCTTGGGCGGCAGGAGCTGGCTGCGAATGCGCTTGTGATGGCGCTTGACGGCGGCAGACAGCTTGCGCTTGCGTTCGGAGGTGGGCTTCTCGTAGAACTCGCGGGCGCGAAGTTCGGTGAGTGTGCCGGCCTTCTCGATGGTGCGCTTGAAGCGGCGGATGGCAACCTCGAAAGGCTCATTTTCCTTGACGCGAATACCGGGCATGCGGGCTTCCTAAACGTGATAGTAGGGTGAAAGAAAGGCGCGCATTCTAGCCGGTTCGGCGCGCGTGTCAAAGAAAAGTTTACATTTCAACGTGGGCGGGCCGCCGGTAGGGCGCGCACTTCGAAACCGACGATCCCTAATTCCCGCCCCTGCGCATCGACGAGCCGCAGCCGGTGCTTGCCCGGTTGCGGCAGCCAGGTCATCGGACGGTCGGCGCGCCCCAGGGTTGTTTCGCCCAACTGCCAGCGCCAGCCGGCGGCGGCCGGGGCGGAGAGTTGCAGCGCAACACGCTGGCGACTCGGCGGGATATCCGGGTCCAGCGCGATGACTGTGCCTTCGGCTGGATAGGCGATACGCGCCAGCGCTTGATGCCGGGCGGCTGTGACGACCTCCATCGCCGTGCCAGGGAGAAACCATTCGTGGCGCGGCGGTTCGACGGGAGGATCGAATCGGATACTGCGTAGTGTCAGGCCTTTAGGTGGACGTGGCGGCAGACTGTCAGCAGCGCGCGGCAAGGCATCCATGATTTCGCGCCAGACCGGGGCGGCGCCGCTCATCCCGGATACATCGTGCATCGCCGCGCCGGAGGCGTTGCCGACCCACACTGCCACGGTGAATCGGCGTGTGAAGCCGATGCACCAGTTGTCGCGCATATCCTTGCTCGTGCCGGTTTTGGCGGCGCTCCAGTAGGGTGTGGCGAGCCAGGATTCGAGCCCGAAGACGCCAGCACGCGCGCTGCGGTCGGCCAGGATGTCGGTGACCAGAAAGGTCGCGGCGGGATCGAGTGCCCGGTGCGGCGTACCGGGCAGGACATGATCGCGCGACAGCCGCAGCGGCGTCCACTGGCCGCCGTTGGCGAGCGTTCGATAGGCATTGGCGAGCGCGAGCAGGCTCACGTCGGCGGAGCCCAGCGCCAGGCTGTAGCCGTACCAGTCGCCGCGTTCGCTCAGGCTGTCGAAGCCGAAACGGCGCAAGCCAGTGGCAAAATCGTCGGCGCCGATGCGCATCAGCGTCTTGACGGCCGGCACGTTGAGCGACCCGCCCAGCGCCGCGCGCGCGCTCACTGCACCGCGATACTCCGGCGCGTAGTTCTGCGGCGCGTAAAGACCATTGCCGGTCGGCAGCGCCAGCGGCGCGTCGTCGAGCAGCGAGGCCGGCGTGAGGTGGCGGCCGGCGAAGGCCATGCCGTAAAGAAAAGGCTTGAGCGTCGACCCGGCCTGGCGCAGGGCGACGACGGCATCCACCGCAGGGGCGGCGGACAGGTTGCCGCTCGATCCGACCCAGGCCAGCACCTCGCCGCTGGTGTTATCGAGCACCAGCACGGCCCCGTCGGCCACATTGCGTTGGGCCAATGCCGCAAGATGGCGCTGCAGGCTGGCGCTGGCAAGTCGCTGAATGTTGGCATCCAGCGTCGTCTTGCGCCGCTCTCCAGATCGGGAAAGCAGGCGGCGGGCGAGGTGCGGCGCCAGGTCGGGGGTGGCGTCGGCGCGCTGCAAGCGGCTATCCAGCCGCGTGATAGCAAGCACGTCCAGATCGGTGCAGAAGGCGGAGCGACCCATTTCCCGCAACAATGCGCAGGCGCGTCGCGTTACCACGGCCGGAGCAGCGTTGGGCGCGCGCAGCAGCGCGGCCGCCAGTGCGCTTTCGGCTTCGTCGAGGCCCTCGGGGGCCTTGCCGAACAGGCCGCGACTCATCGCTGTCACGCCGACCAGTTCGCCGCGGAAGGGCGCCAGATTCAAATAGGCTTCGAGAATCTGCGGCTTGCTCCACTGGCGTTCGAGTCGTAGGGCAGCGAGCGCCTGATCGAGCTTTTCCAGACCGCTGCGTCGTCCCTGCCGGCGGCGTTCGGCATCGATCAGGCCGACCAATTGCATGCTCAGCGTGCTGGCTCCACGCGCCTTGTCCTGCCACAGCGTGTTCCAGGCGCCCGCCGCCGCGGCCTGCCAATCCACCCCGGCATGTTCGAGAAAGCGCCGGTCCTCCGACAGCAGCACGGCCTTCTGCAGTGCGGGGGAAATGTGCTTGAGCGGCGTCCAGGGCAGGCGGCGCGCGCTCATGTCGAGGCGCACCACGGCAACAGGTTCGTCGTGGCGATCTAGCAGCCAGGCATCCGAGGGCCGATAGGCGGTGCGCACCGC
>CAZAWN010000173.1:0-6093 GCA_964488825.1 uncultured Methyloversatilis sp.
ATTTCCCAAGTGTGAGTCATCGTGGCAGTCTTGCCCAGCATGATGGAGGCAGAGCAGTATTTTTCGGCGGAAAGTTTGACTGCCCGTTCGACGGCTTCGGGCTTCAGACCCTGCCCCGTTACGACAAAATGCATGTCGATGCGGGTAAATACCTTGGGGTCCTCCGTGGCTCGCTCGGCTGTTACCTGCACGGCGCAGTCGGTGACTGACTGCCGGCCCTTCTTCAGTATCGACACAACATCGAACGATGTGCAGCCGCCCGCACCGGCGAGCAGCAGTTCCATCGGGCGAGGTGCGAGGTTGCGCCCTCCCGCTTCCGGAGCGCCGTCCATCGCGACCATATGGCCGCTTCCGGTTTCAGCAATAAAACTCATGCCATGGGGGTTCCAGCGTACCGTGCATTCCAGCATAAACCGACTCCTTTCGATGCGTAATGTTTGATTGTATCCGGTCGGTCCAGTCGCACTGAAAGTCGGCGCTGGCGGGACGGCAGGTGTCATGTTGCAGGTCCAAAGATGAAAAGCGTTTGACTTTTCGCAGATGGCTGAGATAAGATGCTCGGCTTTCCGCGCGGCGGACAGCTTTTTGTGTCGCCGCGTTCCAATCAGATTGTGTGAATCAGGTAGCAAGGATCCTCCATGAAGACTTTTTCCGCCAAACCGCACGAAGTCAAGCGTGATTGGTTCGTCGTCGACGCCTCCGACAAGGTGCTTGGTCGTCTAGCCGCAGAAGTAGCTCGGCGCTTGCGCGGCAAGCATAAGCCCGAGTACACGCCCCACGTTGATACCGGCGATTACATCGTTGTCGTGAATGTCGACAAGCTGCGCGTCACCGGCAACAAGGCGCAGGACAAGAAGTATTTCCGCCACTCCGGTTTCCCGGGCGGAATTTACGAAACCAACTTCATCAAGCTGCAGCAGCGCTTCCCTTCCCGTGTTCTCGAGAAGGCGGTAAAAGGCATGCTGCCCAAGGGGCCGCTGGGTTACGCCATGCTGAAGAAAATGAAGTGCTATGCCGGCGGCGAACATCCGCATACGGCGCAGCAGCCGAAAAACTTGGAATTCTGACAGGACGGATAGATTATGTCGGCCAATTACTACTACGGAACCGGTCGCCGCAAGACCGCCGTCGCTCGCGTTTTTCTGAAGAACGGCAGCGGCAAGATCGTTGTTAACGACAAGCCGGTGGATGAGTTCTTTTCACGCGAGACGGGGCGAATGATCGTACGCCAGCCGCTTGAACTCACCCAGCACATGGCCACCTTCGATATCATGGTCAATGTGACGGGTGGCGGCGAGTCCGGCCAGGCCGGCGCGGTACGTCACGGTATCACGCGTGCTCTGATCGAATATGACGCCGCTCTCAAGCCTGCTCTGTCTAAGGCGGGCTTCGTGACGCGCGACGCGCGCGAAGTCGAGCGGAAGAAAGTCGGCCTGCACAAGGCGCGGCGTCGGAAGCAGTTCTCGAAGCGCTAATTGGCTTCCCAATAAGCCGCCTTCGGGCGGCTTTTTTGTCTCTGGCCTCGGCTATCATGGCGGGATTGCAAGTGTCGGGAGTAGAAAATCCATGATCAAGGTTGGTATTGTCGGGGGAACCGGCTACACAGGCGTTGAGTTGTTGCGTCTGCTGGCGCAACATCCCGAAGTCGAATTGGCAGCCATCACCTCTCGTGCAGAAGCCGGCAGCGCGGTGGCGGAAATGTTTCCGAGTCTTCGCGGGCGTGTGCAGCTCAGCTTCAGCGATCCTGCAACTGCACAGCTCAAGGATTGTCAGGTGGTTTTTTTCGCCACACCAAACGGAGTGGCGATGCAGCAGGCGCGCAGCTTGCTGGAGGCTGGCGTAAGGGTCATCGACCTGGCCGCAGACTTCCGCATCAAGGATATTGCCGTCTGGGAAAAGTGGTATGGGATGACCCATGCCGCACCGGAGCTTGTCGCCGAGGCGGTGTACGGTTTGCCGGAGCTAAATCGTGAGCAGATTCGGCAGGCCCGTCTGGTTGCCAATCCCGGGTGTTACCCAACGGCGGTTCAGCTCGGTTTCCTGCCTCTCATCGAGGCTGGATGCGTTGATGTCAGACATCTGATTGCCGATGCAAAGTCGGGCGTTTCAGGCGCCGGCCGAAAGGCCGAGACGCATATTCTTTTTGCCGAAGCATCAGATAATTTCAAGGCGTATGGCGTTTCTGGTCATCGTCATCTGCCTGAAATCCGCCAGGGGCTATCCACGGTTTGCGGCAACGAGGTTGGGCTGACCTTCGTTCCTCATTTGACACCCATCATTCGTGGCATTCACGCTACGCTCTACGCAAAGATTACTCGGGAAGAAGACTTCCAGGAGTTATACGAACAGCGTTACGCTGGCGAGTACTTTGTCGATGTCCTGCCAGCAAAATCGCATCCCGATACGCGCTCGGTGCGTGCCGCGAACACCTGTCGCATAGCTGTTCATCGTCCGCAGGGTGGCGATACGCTCGTCGTCTTGTCGGTTATCGATAATCTGGTGAAGGGCGCCGCCGGACAAGCAGTGCAAAACATGAACCTGATGTTTGGTTTAGAAGAATGCCTTGGGCTTACGCAAGTTCCCGTGTTGCCCTGACGCTGCGCCGTCTGCGCGGGCGGTTTGGCATATCCGCTCCGCAGATGGCTATTCGGACTCATGTTCCATGGCGCTTCAAAGCATTTCGTGTAGCCTTGTTGATAGTTGTTTTACTTGGTCTGACCGCATGGATCTTCGATTTTGGCCGGCAGATTGCGGGTATTGATAAAGCAGAAATTAGCGCGCTTAGAACGCGGAATGCGCTATTGGAGGAAGAGCTTGCCAAGTTGCGTAGTTTGAGCGCAGCCTGCGAAAACGATTTGCAAATTGAACGTGCCACGCAAAAATTGCTGACTGAAAAGCAAACCGCCTTGCTAGAAGAAAATAGAAAGCTACAAGAAGAGGTTGCAGTGCTGGAACGATTCTCGAAGGCGAAGAACAAGTAATGCAAGCCATTCAGGAGAAATTCATATGTTTGGAAAGAACAGCAAACCCAATACTCGAATAGATACTTTGATTGGAGCAGGGACGACTATCGACGGCAACATCACATTTACGGGTGGCTTGCGCATCGACGGTGAACTGAGGGGGAATGTCACTGCTCGGTCAGGTGATCAGCCAGGTACCCTGGTTATCAGTGAGCAAGCTCGGGTTGAGGGGGAGGTGAGCGCCCCTCATGTGGTGATCAATGGCGCTGTGACTGGGCCGGTTCATTCCGCAGATTTCCTCGAACTGCAACCCGCTGCGCGTATTACTGGTGATATCGAATACAACTCCATTGAGATCCACTTGGGTGCGATAGTGCAAGGAAGGCTTTTGCATCTGGGGACATCCGTTCCGGTGGTCAAAGCCGTCGATCTAAAGTTGGCGAATGCGGACTGATCGGACAATTCTTGTCGAGTCGTTTGACCTATCAATGATCGAATCAGATAATAGTTACACCCAAACCCCATCACACCCCGTAGGAGAGAATGAGATGAATGCGAATGTTGAAATCGCCGCGCCTTTGGTTTTTACCGACAGTGCTGCCAATAAAGTCAAGGAATTGATTCTTGAGGAAGGCAATCCTGAGCTCAAGTTGCGAGTATTCGTGACCGGCGGCGGATGCTCCGGATTCCAATACGGATTCACTTTTGATGAAGTTTCCAACGAAGACGATACTGCAATGGAGAAGAACGGGGTAACCCTGCTGATTGATCCAATGAGCTTTCAGTACCTTGTGGGAGCAGAGATAGACTACAGCGAAGGTTTGCAAGGTTCCCAGTTCGTCATCAAAAACCCGAATGCCACAAGCACTTGCGGTTGCGGTTCGTCCTTCTCTGCCTGAGTACAGCGACAGCTTTCTGTCTTTTCATCAGCGCTCATCCAGACTGATTGCGCAAGATGCGCGGTCAGTCAATGAGTGCAACTTGTAACTCGCGGATTGATTCAATACGCGCGATCAGTTCGCTGACCTGCTCCTTGAAAGCTGAAAGATGTTGCGATGCGAGAGGGGGCGCATCAGGTAAAGCAAGAGTGAGTGGATTGCGGTGTACGCCGTCAACTCTGAACTCGTAGTGCAGGTGGGGGCCGGTTGCGATTCCGGTTGCACCGACATAGCCGATGATCGCGCCCTGTGAAACCCGGCTGCCTTTTTTGATCCCCGGAGCAAATCCAGAGAGGTGACCATAGACTGTCAGACGGTTTCCGGTATGGCGCACCATGATCACCTTCCCGTAGCCGCCTTGTACGCCAGCGACCTCCACGACGCCATCTCCGGTTGCTTTTACGCGCGTACCTGTCGGCGCAGCATAATCGATGCCACGGTGGGCGCGGGTTTCACGAAGTACTGGGTGGTAGCGCGCATTTGAGAAACCGGAAGTGATCCGCGAAAATTCCAGAGGCGACCGCAGAAAGGCCTTCCTGACGCTTAGCCCTTTCTCAGTGTAATAGCCGCCTTGGGCGTGATCGGCTGGGTGCCAGAAAGCGCGATATGTCTTCCCATCATTGATAAATTCGGCAGCGAGGATTTTGCTGGTTCCAAACAGCTTTCCTTCATGACTGGAGGCTTCGTAGATCACCGAAAAGCGGTCACCTTTGCGCAGGTCGCGGTGGAAGTCGATATCTCCGCCAAAGATGTCGGCCAACTGCATGGAAATACTGTCTGGAATTCCGGCAGCATCGGCAGCGCCGAATAACGAGTGTTTGATCGTGGCCGATTTGTGGAACGTTCTGGTTTCAAGTTCAAGCTGGCGTATTTCGGAGGTAAATCCTTCAGCGGTATGCTCGACGATCAGGGCGCTGGCATCCGTACCGTTAAGTGGGAAAAACAAAGAGCGCAACTCCCCGGTGCCGTCTACAAGGGCCCGCAAGGTCTTCCCGGGAGCAAGCTGGCGCGCGAGCACCGCGGCGGTCTTGTCCGTGCGCAAGTATTGATCTGCCTGCGGATCGGAGATGCCAGCCCGATCAAGTACGTTTGAGAGAGTGTCGCCACGGTGAATGATGGCTTCACGCAAATTGTTGGTGGAGGCAGCGAGCAGTTCTCCGAAAGGGGGGGGGGAGAGATGTTCCGTGACTTCATTAAGCGCGACATCGGGAAGTACGGAACTCTGCTGGGTAGTACCGAAGGCAGCGGCTACAAATAGTACCGTGATTCCAGCGCCGGCGCCAAATACAGACAAACGTGTCGTCTTGAGGTAGGAGAATGCGCCAAACGCATGGTTTAGAATTGAACGCATAGAGACTTGGCTCAATACAATAGTAGCTCTAAAGTCTAACAGACAATCGACAATCCCGAACGCCCGGTGAAATACAGAGCATGACTGATTACGCAGCCCAGATTGACATCATTAAGCGCGGAGCTGAAGAGCTTCTTGTCGAGTTCGAACTGTCCGAGAAGCTGAAAACTGCTCGTCCCTTGAGGGTTAAGGCAGGGTTTGATCCAACCGCTCCCGATTTGCATTTTGGGCACACGGTTCTTATCAATAAACTTAGGCACTTTCAGGAGCTTGGGCATCATGTGCTGTTTCTGATCGGCGACTTTACCGGCATGATTGGCGACCCGACAGGAAAGAATACGACAAGACCGCCGCTGTCACGGGAACAGATCAAAGAAAATTCCAAGACCTACCAGGATCAGGTGTTCAAGATTCTCGATCCAGAAAAAACGGAAATATGTTTCAACTCAACTTGGTTCGATTCCTTAGGCGCGGCCGGGATGATCAAGCTTGCCGCGCATCACACCGTGGCGCGGATGCTGGAGCGGGATGATTTTTCCAAGCGCTATGCCGGGGGGCAACCCATCGCCATTCATGAGTTTCTGTACCCGCTATGCCAAGGCTACGACTCCGTTGCGATGCGCGCGGATGTCGAACTGGGCGGTACGGACCAGAAATTCAATCTGCTGGTCGGGCGCGAGTTACAGAAACACTATGGACAGCCACCGCAGACGATACTGACGATGCCGTTGCTGGAAGGATTGGATGGCGTAAACAAGATGTCGAAATCGCTTGGCAATTACATCGGAATCGCAGAGCCGCCCCGAGAGATTTTCGGCAAGTTGATGTCGATATCCGATGA
>CAZAWN010000174.1:0-6073 GCA_964488825.1 uncultured Methyloversatilis sp.
TCAGCTATTTGACGGCGCGTCCAAGCAAGAATGTTATCGAAGCCGGCCATCAGCAGAGTACTTATCTCTTCTGGGATCGGCGTGGTGAATTTGACTTGGTGGCGTCGGAACTTGTTGTCACGGAATGCAGTGCGGGAGATACCCTTGCTGCAAGCAAAAGGCTGGACGCGCTGTTGGGAATACCACTTCTCGACATTACTGCCCGCAGCGTAGATATTGCGAAGAGTCTGGTTGCCTCGGGGATCGTGCCTGCCAAGGCAATCGAGGACGCGATGCATATTTCAATCGCAACGGTTCATTTCGTCGATTATCTGCTGACGTGGAATTGTCGGCATATCGCCAACCCGGAAATTCAGGCCAAAATCGCCGATCATTTGCGGCAGCAGGGCTTGTTCCTGCCATTTATTTGCACACCCGACGAACTCCTGGGAGATGAAGATGACCGATAGCATCATCCGCGAAGTGCGCGCAATTCGCGAGCAGCACGCCGCCAGCTTGGGCTACGACATCGACAGAATTTATGCCGATCTCAAGGCGCGTCAAAACAAACACGCAACTGAAGGCTGGGTAGTCATTCCTGTACCTGCCAGTTCGCCACCAGAGGCCAACTTATCATTGCAGCGGACTCGCTTCGCTCACCGCTGAATTGGACATCCGCCTCGCTTATCAGATGCGAAAGGCCGAACCCCATTATTCCGCCGGCGCCGACTTTCGGCGGACCCGAACTCACACCCCGTTACAACTCGGTAGCAATCGATTTACATTCGTGGCGCTAAATACCTCCTGACGACACACCACTCACCAGGAGAGCACCATGAAAAACACACGCACACTCATCGCCAGTCTGATTCTCGCCGCAGGCATTACCGGTTTGGCCAGCGCGCAAGGCAATCCGCAAGGGCAGGGCAACTTTGGCTGCAACGGTATGGGCCCGATGGCCGGCATGCAGGGACAAGGCCAGCAAATGGGGCCGCGTGGCATGCACGCGGGCATGCGCTTCGATCCGGCGCAACGTGCCGAGTCGCGCTTGGCCCTGCTCAAGGATCAACTCAAGCTGAGCGCCGAGCAGGAACCGCTCTGGCAAGCTTTTGCCGAGAAAGCCAAGGCCGAGGCCGGCAAGGGCTTCAAGGCGATGAAGGATCAGTCTGCCGATGCGAACCTGACCGCCCCCGAGCGCATGGCAAAGATGCAGGCACTGATGCAGGAACGCCTGAACGCCATGGCTGGCGTGCATGAGAATTTCAATCGCCTCTATACGGCGCTGACACCGGAGCAAAAGAAGATTGCCGATCAGCACGCTGCGCTGATGGGACCGAAAGCCAAGGGCGGACGCCGTGGTCCGCCGCCGGCAGCGCAAGGCTGATCTACCGGATGGTCGGTAAAGAACGGGTTTCTCCGCCGAGGGGGAAGCCCGTTTGCCATTAAAATGGGGCGCATGAGTTATCAGGTTCTTGCCCGCAAGTGGCGCCCCAAGTCGTTTGATACCCTGATCGGGCAGGAGCACGTCGTGCGCGCCCTGACGCACGCGCTCGAACAGCAGCGCCTGCACCATGCCTACCTGTTCACCGGCACGCGCGGCGTCGGCAAGACGACCATCTCGCGCATTCTCGCCAAGGCGCTGAACTGCGAACAAGGCATTACCGCCGCGCCCTGCGGCGTCTGCTCTGCCTGCCGGGAAATCGATGCCGGCCGCTTCATCGATTACGTCGAGATGGATGCCGCTTCGAATCGCGGCGTAGAAGATATGGCGGCGCTGCTGGAAAAGGCTGCCTACGCGCCGAACAGCGGACGCTATAAGGTGTACATGATTGACGAAGTACACCAGCTGTCCGGTCACGCCTTCAACGCCATGCTGAAGACGCTGGAAGAGCCGCCGGAGCACGTCAAGTTCATCCTCGCCACCACCGATCCCCAGAAAATCCCCGTGACGGTGCTGTCGCGCTGCCTGCAGTTCAACCTCAAGCAGATGCCGCCGCAGCACATCGTCGAACACCTGTCGCGTGTGCTCGAAGCCGAGGGTGTCGCCTTCGAGCCCGCCGCGCTGCGCCATATCGCCAAGGGCGCCGCTGGTTCGATGCGCGATGCGCTGTCGCTGCTTGACCAGGCTATCGCCCACGGCGCGGGCCGCATCGAGGAAGAGGGTGTGCGCGCCATGCTTGGCACGGTCGGCGACGACCATCTGTACGCGTTGCTCGATGCGCTGGCCGCCAACGACATCCACGCCATGCTGGCGCAGGCCGACGCCATGGAGGCGCGCAGCCTTAGTTTTGATTCCGCCTTGCAGGAACTGGCGACCCTGTTTCATCGCGTTGCGCTGGTGCAGCTTGCGCCCAGCGCGCTGCTCGACGAAACCGAACGGACCAAGCTCTCTGCGTATGCCGAGCGTCTCGATCCCGAGTTTCTGCAACTGTGCTACCAGATTGTCATCCACGCGCGCGACGAACTGGCGCTGGCGCCCGACGAAACGGCTGGCTTCGGCATGGCCTTGCTGCGCATGCACGCCTTCCGGCCCGGGGGGAACGATAAACCAGGCGCTGCCGCTGCGCCGCGCGCCGCTGCCCCACCGCGGCGTCCCGTCGCTGCGCCAGCAGCACCTGTTATGCCCGCTGCCCGGCCTGCGCCTTACCCTAACCCCGCGCCAGCGCCTGCCACTGCCGTCCCGCCAGCGCCGACTTTCATCGTAGCCCCCGTTAGCCCGGCCGTCGCCGACGACTGGCATGCGCTGGTGGAAAGCGCCGGCCTGACCGGTATGGCGCGCCAACTCGCCCAGCATTGCGAGCAGGTCGAGCGCAGCGAGGGCAAACTGGTACTACGGCTGGCTCCCGATCACAAGCATTTGCAGGTGCATCAGGAAAAATTGCGTGCGGAACTGGCCAAACTCTTCGGCAAACCGCTCGTTCTTGACGTCCGGCTCGACGCCCCCGCGGGGGAAACCCCGAAATCGCGCGCCGACGGCATCAAGCGCGAACGTCAGGAGCATGCCATCGCCGCTATCGAAAGCGACCCCTTCGTGCGCGAAGTGTGCGACCTGTTCGACGCCAGCATCGACGAATCCACCATCAAACCCCTGTAAGGATAAAACCCATGTTGAACAAAGGCGGCATTGCCAATCTGATGAAACAAGCGCAAAAGATGCAGGAAAACATGCAGAAGGCGCAAGACGAGCTTGCCAACATCGAAGTCGAAGGCCAGTCGGGGGCCGGCGCCGTCAAGATTGTCATGACCTGCAAGCACGACGTGAAGCGCGTCGTTATCGATCCCTCGGTGATGGACGACAAGGAAATGCTCGAAGACCTGATCGCCGCTGCCCTCAACGACGCCAACCGCCGCGCCGAGCAGACCTCGTCGGAACGCATGGGCGCCTTGACCGCCGGATTGCCGCTGCCGGCAGGGATGAAGCTGCCGTTCTGAGTGGGGCAAGCTCCCGTTGCAGCCCGGGTCAATGGCTGCGCGTCATCTCCAGGTCGACCTCGATGCCGACCACTGCATCCATGACTTGATCGACGAGGTCGGCATCGCGATCCGACCATTCGGCGTCGGCTTCGTCTTGCGTGGTCGCGAGCGGTGCAATTTCGAAATCGACGAACTGATCGCCGATCTTCAGCACATGCATGCCCGAGGCGTGCTCGGCGAGCATCCAGTCGTCGGGGACTTCGAGTTCGGCGCGGATCACGACGGTGAGGTTTTTCATGATGAAGCTCCTTGAGGATGGATGCCGCACTGTAGCAGGACTGAAGGGGCGCTTGCGCGACGATCTGTAAGTCGGGTCAGCGCAGCATGGGTTCCGGCAGGCGTGAAAGTTCACGCCGGTAAAGCCACCCCGCGCCCAGCGCCAACAGGCCGCAGAGCGAGAGGGTAGAGCGGACGTCCAGCCACTCGCTCAGCAGACCCACCGTCAGGCTGCCGAGCGGGGCGATGCCGAGAAAGGCGGTGGAGAAGATCGCCATGACGCGACCGCGAAAATTTTCCTCGACTTCCAGCTGGATCAGCGTATTGCTGCCGGCGGCGGCGAGCACCACGGCACAACCGAGAATCGCCAGCAAGGGAAAGGCGAGTTCGATGGTGGGCGTCCAGGCGAAGCAGGCCAGCGCGGCGCCGCCGGTGAGCGCGGCACGACCGACAAGCCTATCCAGGCCCGCGCCGGCATGGCGTCCGCCGCGCCAAGCGAGGAACAGCGCCGCAGCAAGCGAACCGAAACCGGCCGCCCCGACCAGCAGCCCATAGGTTTTCGCGGTGCCGTGAAACAGGTCGCGGGCGTACACCGGCATCATCACCACATAGGGGGTAACGCAGAAACTGAAGCCGGCAATCAGCAGCAGCGTCGCGCGGATGCGCGGCTGGGCGAAGGCATAGGCAAGACCGGCGCGCAGCGCTTGCCCGGCCGGTTGTACGGCCCTGGGCGCGGCGGGCGGCAGACGGATGGCCGCCAGCGCCGTCAGCACCGCCAGATAGGAGAGTGCGTTAATGAGAAAGCAGGCCGCTTCCCCCGCTTGCGCGACGATCAGGCCGGCCAGCGCCGGGCCGACGAAGCGCGAGCCGTTCATGAGGAAAGAGTTGAGTCCAATGGCGTTCGGCAGCGCCCGCAGGTCGGGAACCATCTGTGCGACGAAGGCTTGCCGGGCGGGCAGGTCGACGGCGTTGATGCAGCCCAGCGCGAAAGCCAGCACGACGAGCAGGGCCGGGGTGATGGTTCCGGCGGCGGTGAGGGTGGTCAGCAGCAGTGCTTGCAGTAAGGCGAGAAACTGCGTCGCCATCAGCAGGCGACGGCGGTCAAGACGGTCGTTCAGGACGCCGGCGGGGATGCCGAACAGCAGAATCGGAATCTGGCTGGCAAAACCCACCAGCCCAAGCATCGCCACGGAGTCGGTGAGCCGGTAGGCGAGCCAGACCATGGCGATGTGCTGCATCCAGGTGCCGATCAGCGAGATCAGCTGGCCGGCGAAAAACAGGCGGAAGTTGCGCGAGCGGAAAGCCGGGAAGCGGACAAGCAGGGCCGACATGCAATGTGCAGGACTGTTTCTGGCTTATTTGACGAAACGGTCTGGAGCGATGGCCGCGACCAGATCGGCCTCCAGCGGCAGCGGTTCCCCGGAGATCTGGCTGGCCAGCAGTTCGGCGCAGATCGCCGCGAACACCAGCCCGCGCGCGCCGAAGCCGTCGACGATCCAGAGTCCCGCACTGGCTGACAGTGGCCCGACGATGGGCAGTCGGTCGGGTGACATCGGGCGGATGGAGACGCGGCCATCCAATCGGGCGGGATCGAGTCCTTGGCCGAAGCCGGGCAGCGCCATGTCGAGACGGTAGAGATTTTCGACATGGTCGTCCAGCCGCGGGGCGAGATCGCGGTCACCCGATTGCGTGGTGGCTCCGGCGCAGCGGAAACCGTCGAGTGCCGGGGTGACGTAGCCGAGGCGCGTGGCGACGATCTCGAAGGCTGGCGCGGCGGCTTCGGGAATGTGACTCACCTGGCCGCGTCCGGCGCGGATCGGCAGCTTGAAGTCGGGCGCCAGTGCGGCGGCGTCGATACCGTTGGCGAGGACAATCTCATCCGCGTCGATATCGGACAGATGTTCGATGCGCCGCCCGCAGCGCACGTCCAGGCCGGCGAGCAGGGCGCGCACCAGGCTGGGCGGGTTGATCCAGCCGCCCTGGGGGAACCACCAGCCGCCCCTTTCGACCGGCCGGCCAGCCAGCGCGCTGGCGGTCGCTCGGTCGACAAAGCGGCAGAATTCAGCGGGCAGGGCGTGCTGTTCGGCGATGCGGCACTGTGTTTCTTCGTGCTTGGCATCGCGGGCGATGTGCAGCACGCCGGTCCAACCCAGCCTGGCCGTGGGCAGCGCGCCGAAGCGCCGCCGGCCGAGCAGGAAACCAGCACGCAGCAGGCGGGCGAGGCGGTTGTCGTCGAGCGAAGGCAGTGGCCGGAAGACGCCGGCGTGGTTGCCTGAAGCGCCCTGGGCGGGACTCTCGGCGGCTTCATATACGGTGACCACGTGGCCGCGTTGCGCTAGCGCATGGGCGGTCGCCGCCCCGGCGATACCGGCGCCGACGACGGCGATGCGGCGGGGAGAAATAG
>CAZAWN010000175.1:0-5940 GCA_964488825.1 uncultured Methyloversatilis sp.
TGCCGTCGCGAAGGGTTCATCCCTTGTTTATTCCTTCATGCCAGCGTCGAGTTTGTTGCTTGGAACGAACGGTTATCGCTGATATCCTCACGGTCTTTCTATTCTGCTGCAGGAGAGTAGTTTGATGGGCTTGGATCGTCGCCAGTTTCTGCTGTTCGCCGCGTTGGTCGCCTGCGTCGGAGGAGCACGCGCCGCCGCGCCCCTGCGTTTTGGCGTCGTTCCCTACCTTACCGCCCGGCGTCTGGCAACGCTGTACGAGCCGGTGCGCGGCTTTTTCGAGCGCACGCTGGCGCGACCGGTGCAGTTTTCCTCCGCACCCGACTATGCGGTGCATCTGGAACGTCTGCGCAAGCGCGAATACGATCTGGTCGCTGACTCCCCGCTGTTTGCGCGTCTGGCGCAGCGTGAAATCGGTTACCTTCCCCTCGCCCGGACCCTGACCCCCTTGCAGGCGATTCTGGTGGCGACCAAGGACAGTGTGTTGCGCACGCCCGAAGAGCTGCGCCATCGTGCGGTTGCGGTTTCCGATCCGCTTGCCGCGCTCACTATGATCGGTTTGCGTTTTCTGCGCGACCGCGGTTTGTCGCCCGGCAAGGATATCGCCGTGCACGCCGCCGGCAGCCACGTGAATGCCATCCAGCGGGTTCTGTCGGGAGACGCCGAAGCGGCCATCATTTCGCGTACCACGCTGCAACAGATCGAGCCCGCACTCGCGGCGCGCATCCGCATCGTGCTCGATCTTCCGCAGGCGCTTTCCGCCGTGGTGTATAGCGCCGCTCCGGTGCTGGCGGCGCAGGCGGCCGATATCCGTCGTCGGCTGATCGAGTTTTCCGCAAACGATGCGGCCGGCAAGACTTTCATCGAGTCGCTGGGGCATCGGGGCCTGGTTGCAGTTGGCCGCGAGTTGGAGCAGATGGAGCCGCTCGTCGTCGAGTATTACCGCCAGACCAGCCGACCCGACTGAGAGCGTTCCGGTGGCTTTTCCGGGAGTATCCCGCCTGCGCCGATCTTTCGGTTTACAACTGCACTTTCTGGTGCTTGCCGTATTGTTGGTCGCCAACCTGATGCTGGTGTCTGGCATGGCTACTACGTTCTGGTGGAACGCCGAACGCAGCCAGAAAGCCGAGGTTGAGTCAGTTGCTCGTCTGGTTGAATCGGCTTTGGTGACGCCGCTGCTGGAAGCGAACTACGCCGAACTGGGCGATTGGGTCCGCGAAGCGGTTTCGCTCGACGAGATCGGCTATGTTCGCGTCTCGTTGCCGAACGGCACGCCGCTGACCATGACGGGATGGCAACGTACTGATCGCTGGGCTCCGCCGCTGCATTCGCAGACCATCGTTTTCGAAGGTCGTCCGCTGGGCAAGCTTGATCTACAGATGGCGCGTCCGCCTTGGGAAGGAAGCTTGGCGGGCATGCTGCTGGCGTTGGCGGTCTCCCTGTTGCTCTCGTTTGGCATGGCCTATGTGGTGTTCAACCATTTCATCCGCAAAACCGAAACCCGTATCGACACTCTGAAACAGGCGGCCGCCGCCTTTGCGCGCGGCGATGCCGACGCACGCGCGGCACTGCCCGGAGACGACGAACTGGCGGAGTTCGGCCGCGCCTTCGATACAGCCATGCAGGACATTGCCGCCCAGCAGACCCAATTACGCGCCGCCTTCCAGGCTGCCGAAGCGGCCAACGTCGCCAAGAGTCGCTTTCTCGCCACGATGAGCCACGAGATCCGCACCCCCCTCAACGGCGTACTCGGCATGGCGCAGTTGCTATTGATGGGCCCGGCAACCCATGAAGAGCAGCAGGAGTACGCGCGCACTATCCTGAATTCTGGCAATACCCTGCTGACCTTGCTCAACGACGTACTCGATCTGGCGAAAGTCGAGGCTGGCAAGTTCACGCTCGAAAGCGTTGATTTCGCGCCCGCACAACTGTTGCAGGAAACCGCCCGGCTGATGTCCGCCAACGCTGCTGGAAAAGGCCTCCAGCTGCAGGTCGAATGGCAGGGAGAAATGGCTGGACACTATCGCGGCGATGCTCACCGGCTGCGCCAGATGCTCACCAACCTGATTGGCAATGCGGTGAAATTCACCGAGCGCGGCACGGTGCGTGTGATCGGCAAGCTTATTCCGGAAAGGGAGGCGACGGAACATGAGTGCTTGCATTTCGCGGTGAGTGATACCGGCATCGGCATACCTTCAGACAAACTCGAGCTGTTGTTCCAGCCGTTCTCGCAGATCGATGCTTCCGACACGCGACGCTTCGGCGGCAGCGGTCTGGGCTTGTCCATTGTCCGCTCGCTAGCCGAACAGATGGGCGGAAGTGTCGGCGTCGAGAGTGTGCAGGGTGTCGGCTCGACTTTCTGGTTCGAAGTTCGCGTTGCGTTGTCTGATGCGGAACACCGCCGCGCTGGCACGCGCACGGAGTTCTCCTCCGCGCATGCCGGCGAGCCGGTCGGGCGAGTCCTGCTGATTGAGGATAATCCGGTCAATCGACTGGTTGTCGAACGCCTGCTCAACAAGGCCGGGCTGGACGTCCTGCATGCCGAAAACGGTCTGCTTGGCGTAGCCGCCTACCGCGACAACGAAACCCGTATCGATCTGATCTTGATGGATATGCAAATGCCTGTCATGGACGGTCTCGACGCCACGCGCGAAATCCGCAATTTCGAGGAAGCCAGCGGCCAGGGGCGCATACCCATCATCGGCCTGACGGCGAACGCTTTTGCAGCCGACCGCACGGCCTGTCTCGCTGCCGGCATGGACGGCTTTCTCGCCAAGCCGGTGAACGCCGCAGAGTTGATCGAGATGATCCGGCGCTTTGCGCCGGGGTGCAGAGGAGGCGAATAGTCGTCGCACGCACGAACCGGAACAGCGTGCCAGCGGCGAAAGCGACGATGTGCCAGTACGGCCGGCACTGATGGAGGTAGGCAGATCGTTCTGGGGATTGCAGAGAGTCGGCAAGCCGGCCTGCGTTACTACGCATCGGCCTGAAACTCGGCGCTGGCGGGACGGCATCGTAGAATCGGCGCATGACCACGCTGGCCCTCGTCAAGGAACGCTTTGATCGCTACGAAAAGCTGATGCGGCTCGACAAGCCGATCGGCATCCTGTTGCTGCTGTGGCCGACGCTCTGGGCGGTGTGGGTCGCCGCCGCCGGGCAACCCGACTGGATGATCGTCTGGATCTTCGCGCTCGGCACGGTGTTGATGCGTTCCGCCGGCTGCGTCGTCAACGACTACGCCGACCGCGATTTCGATCCGCATGTCGAACGCACCAAGGGGCGGCCGCTCGCTGCGCGCACGGTATCTGTGCGTGAGGCTTTCATCCTGTGCGCCTTTCTGGTGTTATGCGCGTTCCTGCTGATCCTGCCGATCCTTACTCCGCTGCTGTTCGGCCTGAGCGTGGCGGCGGTGTTTCTCGCCGCAAGCTATCCATTTACCAAGCGGTTCTTTGCCGTTCCGCAGGCCTATCTGGGCGTTGCGTTCGGCTTCGGCATTCCGATGGCCTTTGCGGCAATTCAGGGCAACGTGCCGCCGCTGGCGTGGGCGATGCTGGCCGCCAATATTTTCTGGGCGGTGGCGTATGACACCGAATACGCCCTGGTCGATATGGCCGACGACATCAAGATTGGCATTCGCACGTCGGCGCTGACCTTCGGCCGCTTCGCGATAGCCGCCATCATGCTTTGCTATGCGGCCACGTTGATCCTGCTAGGCTATATCGGCTGGCAGCTGGGTTTTGGCTGGCCGTATTTCACCGGGCTGGCGGTTGCGGCGGGGATCGCCGCCTATCACTACACGCTCATCCGCGAGCGTGATCGGATGCGCTGCTTCAAAGCCTTCTTGCACAACAACTGGTTCGGCGCTGCGGTGTTTGCCGGCATCGTCGTCCATTACCTCATCAAGCCATGAACGCTGCTCACGACTTGCGCGAATTCATCGACCGTCTCGCCGCGCGCGGCGAACTCAAGCGGATTGCCGTTCCAGTCGATCCCAAATTGGAAATGACCGAGATTGCCGACCGTGTGCTGCGCGCCGGCGGCCCGGCCTTGCTATTCGAGAAGCCAACCACGGGCGAGATGCCGGTGCTGGCCAACCTGTTCGGTACGCCGCAGCGCGTCGCGCTGGGTATGGGCGAAGAGGCGGACTGGAAATCCTCGCTGCGCGAGGTCGGCAAACTGCTCGCTTATCTGAAGGAGCCGGAACCGCCCAAGGGGCTGCGCGATGCCTGGGAGAAACTGCCGATTCTCAAGCAGGTGCTGAACATGGCGCCGAAGATCGTACGTTCCGCCCCCTGTCAGGAGACCGTCTGGGAAGGCAAACAGGTAGACCTTTCCCGCCTGCCGGTGATGACCTGTTGGCCCGGCGACGCCGCCCCGCTGATCACCTGGGGGCTGACGGTGACGCGTGGGCCCAACAAGACGCGCCAGAACCTCGGCATCTATCGCCAGCAGGTCATTGCGCCGAACAAGGTGATCATGCGCTGGCTGGCGCATCGCGGCGGCGCGCTCGATTTCCGCGACCATTGCCAGAAGAACCCGGGGCAACCTTTCCCGGTGGCGGTGGTGCTCGGCTGCGATCCCGCCACCATCCTCGGCGCGGTGACGCCGGTGCCGGACACGCTTTCCGAATACCAGTTCGCTGGTTTGCTGCGCGGCGGCAAGACCGAACTGACGCAGTGCCTCGGCAGTGACTTGCAAGTACCGGCACGCGCCGAAATCGTGCTGGAGGGCGTGATCCATCCGAACGAGACGGCCATGGAAGGGCCGTATGGCGACCATACCGGCTACTACAACGAGCAGGCCGAGTTCCCGGTATTCACCATTGAGCGCATCACGATGCGGCGTGACCCGATCTACCACAGCACCTACACCGGCAAACCGCCCGATGAACCGGCGATGCTCGGCGTGGCGCTCAACGAGGTGTTCGTGCCACTCTTGCAGAAGCAGTTCCCCGAGATCGCCGATTTCTACCTGCCCCCCGAGGGCTGCTCCTACCGTCTGGCGGTGGTGAGCCTGAAGAAGCAGTACCCTGGCCACGCCAAGCGCGTGATGTTCGGCATCTGGAGTTTCTTGCGCCAGTTCATGTACACCAAGTTCATCATCGTGGTGGATGACGACATCGACGTGCGTGACTGGAAGGAAGTGATCTGGGCGATGACGACGCGCGTCGATGCGGCGCGCGATACCTTGATTGCCGAGCATACGCCCATAGACTATCTGGACTTCGCCTCGCCGGTGGCGGGGCTGGGCAGCAAGATGGGTATCGATGCGACGAACAAGTGGCCGGGCGAAACGACCCGGGAATGGGGGCGGTCGATCATGATGGACGCCGATGTGAAGCGGCGCGTGGACGCGCTTTGGGATCAACTGGGACTATAGGAAAAATCATGGCCGACTACGAACAGAATGGCGCTATCGTGCGCAGCGAAAACGCCGAAGGCTCGCGCGCCTGGTGCCACATCATTTACGGTCTGCACGCGCTCTCGGCGCTGTCGGGCATCCTCACCTCGGCCACCATCATCGGCGCCTTCGTCTTCGGCTGGCCGTCGATCATCGCCATCATCATCACCTACGTCACGCGCAACAATGTGCGTGGCAGCTGGCTCGACACGCACTGGCGCTGGCAACTGCGCACCTTCTGGTACGCCGCCTTGTGGCTGCTGATCGCCGGCCTGCTGACCGTCACCTTGATCGGCATCCCGTTTGCCTGGATCGTGATTGCCCTCACGGGGCTGTGGGTGCTCTACCGCGTCATCCGCGGCTGGACGGCGCTGCTGAACCGCAATCCGATGCCCGTTCCGCCGGCGTAACTGCCGTCCCGCCTTAAATAATTATTCTATAGTCGCCTATAAAAGCCTATATTTAAGCGCGCCGCGAGCGTACCGCAACGGTTTGCCGAGGAGGTGCGTCGCCTGGCCGAAGAGTTGAACGAAGTGCAGCGCG
>CAZAWN010000176.1:0-5915 GCA_964488825.1 uncultured Methyloversatilis sp.
CCAGCGCCGACTTTGGCCGGCGCCTTGCCCGGCCTTAACCACGCCCTGCAACTCAACCCCCTGCAATGTCTGCAACGCGTGCAGGAATCCGGGCTGACCCGCTGCGGTTTTTCCGGCGAACCGATCTATCTGGCGTGGCGCCAGTTTCTGCGCGGTCATGACACCCCCGTCCTGGTGATCGATGCCGCCGGCCTTGACGCGCGCGCGCGCGCCAACGAAACAGTGCTGAACAGTGCGCCCTGGCTGTTGGCCGAGGGCCTGTTGATTGCCGCCGGCCTGCGTCCGGGCAGTCAGGCGCGCAAGGTCGAACTGCGTCTGCCGGCAGAATTGACCGGGCAGGAAGCCAAGTTCCTCAACGCACTGGATGCCATTCGCCAAAAGGGGTTTTTCGGCGGACGCCGCTTGCAGGTCGAGGTGGTGCGTAATAGCCGGCCGAGTTGCTGGAGCGATGGTCATGCTACCGATAGCGAGCGCTTGGTGCATACCCCGGAAACATGGTGCCGTATCGCCCTGCTGTTTGCCGGGCAGGATGTCGCGGCGATCGATGCCGGACTGCTGACCCTGCGGCGCGGCCTCAAGCAGCGCGGGCTCATCGAAGTCAAGCGCAACGACATGCTACGTCGCCTGATTTACGACTGGGGCGGTGGCGTCGAAGTGGAGGGTCGCGATGCGATCCTGGTCTTCGACAACGGCATGGGCGGCTTTTTGCCGCTCTCGGAAGCCGATCTGTCTTGTCGACCGCTCACGCTGGCGGCGGCTGGCGTGGTGCCGGCGCCGACCAGCCTGATGATGCTGGCCGAGGGCGTGTGCCTCGTCGAGCAAACGCGGCGTGCGCTGTATCGCTACTGGCAACTCGCCGACAACGAGCCGCCGCCGGTACGAACCCTGCTTGCCCGCGTGGCGCGACTGGTCGCCGAAGTCAGTGTCGGCCATGGCCAGCCGGCGCATCTGGCCGAACTTGATGAACTGGCGGTTGAACTGGCCACGCAAGGGCTGGCGGCTGCCTGGCCGTTGGGCACTGCCCTGCGCTATTTCCGCGCCCAGTGGGAGAGTCATGTACGCCTGCCGCAAGCCAGTCGTTCCTGTTCCGAGGGGCTCTGCCAACTGACGGGCGGGCGCAACGCTGCACCTTGCCACAGCACCTGTCCGGCCAATATTGATATTCCAAGTTTCATGGCGCACATCGGCCATGGCGATGCGCGCGCGGCGATTTCGGTGATTACCCGCGACAACCCCTTCCCGCTGACCTGCGGTCTGGTTTGTCCGGCGCCCTGCGAATCCGCCTGCGTGCGCAATGGCAGCAACGGGGCGGTGTTCATCCGTCCGATGAAAGCCTGGGCGGCCGAGCGCTGCCTCGCCGAGGGTGGCTATCCTCAGCCCGAATTGGCCCCGCCGACCGGCAAGAAGATCGGCATCGTCGGCTCCGGTCCGGCTGGTTTGTCGGCTGCCTATTACTTGCGCCTGCTTGGTCACGCGCCGGAGGTGTTCGAGAGCCAGGCAGAAGCCGGCGGCATGCTGCGCTACGGCATTCCCGCCTATCGTATGCCGCCCGATCTGCTTGACAAGGAGATCGCGCAAATCGCCGCGCTGGGCGTGCCGATCCATTGCGGCGCGAAGGTGGCCAGTCTCGACGCCTTCCGCAAGGATTACGACGCGGTCTTCCTCGGTCTGGGCACGCAGACCTCGCGTCTCGTGCCGGTCGATGGCATCCATCAGCCCTTCGTGCTGGGCGGTATCGATTTTCTGCGCAATGTCCGCAGTGGCATGGAGGTGCAGGTGGGCCCGCGCGTCATCGTCATTGGCGGCGGCAACGTCGCCATCGACGTAGCGCTGACGGCGGTTCGGCAGGGCGCCAAGCAGGTCGACATGGTCTGTCTCGAAAAACGTCGCGAAATGCCGGCGAGTCACCACGAGATCGAGCAGTGCGTCGCCGAGGGCGTCAAGCTGCATCCCGGCTGGGGACCGGTGAGTATCGGCGAAGAAGGCGACATGACGTTCCAGCAATGTCTGCAGGTATTTGACGAGCAGCATCGCTTCAGCCCCAAGTACGACAGCGAACGGAAACTGAAAATCGAGGCCGACCACATCATCTTCGCCGTCGGTCAGGGTACCGACCTGACCAGCATCGAAGGCAGCGGGCTGGAAGTCACGCGCGGCTTCATCGTCACCGATCCGCGTTCGCTGATGACCAAGCTGGCGGGCGTCTTCGCTGGCGGCGATGTCGCCCATGGTCCACGCACCGCAGTCGAGGCGATCCGCTCGGGCAAGATCGCGGCGTATGCGATCCACGCCTGGCTGACCGGCGCCGCGATGGACCCGGCCGTCGGCAAACCGCAACGGCGCGCCGAGGTGATTCCATTGACGGTCGTGCCGCGCGAGCGCAGCTACCTGCATCGAGCAGAAATGCCGGAGAAGGATATCGACGAGCGTCTCGGTGACGGCAACTATGCCAAGGTCGAACTGGGCCTGACGGATGGCATGGCGCATGGCGAAGCCAGCCGCTGCTTGCGTTGCGACGTGTGCATCGGCTGCGGCCTGTGCCAGCTCGCCTGCAGCGAAATGGGCATCGAAGCCTTGCGCATGGCCGATACCGCCGCCGGGAGACTGGCGTATTTCGACTTCACGCGGCCGGCCGAGCTCTGCATTGGCTGCGGCGCTTGCGCACAAGTTTGCCCCACGGGTGCGATCCGCATCGAGGATGCCGACGGGGTGCGCCGTACCATCATCACCGGTACGGTGGTGCGTGAGCAGCCCCTGGCGAAGTGCAGCAGTTGCGGTGCGTTGTATCAGACCGTGGCGCATCGCAACTTCGTCCATGACCGCATGCTCAGCTATCACATGGAGTTGCATCTGGATCGCCAACTGTGCTCAGCCTGCGCACGCCAGCTTGCCGACCGGCCGCGTGCGCTTCAACCTGCAGCTACAACCTAGGTGGTGAGCAGATTGGACGGCGGGAGCGCGATACAGACGCATTCCCGCCGTGATGCCTCGCCTTATCGAAAGTCGGCGCTGGCGAGACGGCACTGCGGGTTAGCACCGTCTTCTGTCGTTTAGCAGACCGCGTAGTTCTACGTAGCGGGCTACTTCAAGCCCCCAATAGACGGGAAAACTCCCACGCCTACAATCGCCACGAGTCTGGTCGCGCCTGCGCGGTCAAGGTTTCAACGGGGGGTAATCGCATGTTCGCCTGGTTTATCGAATGGACAACGCAACTTAACCAGATCAACCATCTGGGTTTCGCCATCGTCACGGTGTTGACGATGGCCTTTGTCGGCATCGGCATCGCCATGGTTGCCGAGCTGCTCCTCAAGCGCTTTGGCGCCGCCAAGTCAGGTGCGCCGGAACACCCACATTAATCGCGGATTGGGAGAGCAGACATGTTCGAATGGGTTGTCTATCTGCCGATTTCTGGCACCGAGGTTAATGGCTTTGCGCTGATCCTGCTGGGCTTCACAGTCGGCGTCATCGGCGGCTTCTTCGGCGTCGGCGGTGCCTTCATGGTCACGCCGGCGCTCAATGTCTTCGGCTTTCCGATGGCCTATGCGATCGGCACCGACATGGCACACATCGCCGGCAAGTCCATTGTCGCCACCTTCAAGCATCGCAAGTTCGGCAATGTCGATCTACGTCTCGGCTTGCTGATGATCATCGGCACCGTGATCGGCATCGAACTCGGCGCGACTCTCATCATGTATCTGGAGCGGGTCGGCAGCATCGGCCCGATCGTGCGCGTGACCTATATGTGCCTGCTGTTCGGGCTCGGCTTCTTCATGTGGTACGAGTATGTGGTCAGCACCCGCCGGGCGGTCAAGCAGGGGGTGGCGGAACCGCAGGCCGATGCTGGCAAATCGAAACTCGCGCTGTGGATGCAGAGCATCAAGCTAAGGCCGATGGTTCATCTCAAAGTGTCGGGATTCCATATCTCGATCTGGGTGATCATCGGGGTCGGGGTGATCACCGGTTTTCTGGCGGGCTTCCTCGGCGTGGGCGGTGGCTTCATTCGCATGCCGGCGCTGATGTACGTGATCGGGGCGCCGACCAAGGTGGCGGTGGGCACCGACCTGTTCGAGGTGATGATCTCCGGGGCCTACGGCGCGTTCACCTACGCGTACAAGGGGCGCGTCGAACTGCTGGCGGCGCTGATCATGCTGGTCGGCGCGGCAGTGGGTGCGCAGTTCGGCGCCACAGCAACGCTGTATGCGCGCGGCGCCATCATCCGGCTGTACTTCGCGATCACCATGATCTGCGGTGGTGTGTCGGTGATCTTCAAGCACTTCTCCGAAGCCAGCAAGGACATCTACCGCGGCGCCCTCAACGAGTGGGCGCGCGCCACATCGGGCCTCACCGACCGGATCGAACTCAGCACCTGGCTGCACAACAACAAGGCGGGCGTGCAGTCCTGGCTGCTTGAGCAGCCGGATGTACTGCAGCAGGCTTACGCGGCGGAGAAGATGTGGGCGGGGTATTCCGGCTTCTTGATGCTCGGTTCGGCCACCGGCCTCTCCGCAGTGATCATTTTCTGGCTGGTGCGCGGTGTGATGCGCGAACGTGCCGAAGCGGCTGAAGCCCTGGCCGATGTCGGATTCGCCGAACAGACGAGCGGCGGCCTGATGATCGCCGCCAGCTGCACGCCGAACGACCTGCCCGCCGTGCGCATGGGTGCGCAGATTGCCGTGGGTTTGCAGCAACCCGCCACGCTGCTCGTTTGCGAAGAAGCGGGCGTTTGCGAGCCGACGCTGCAGGAAGGTCGCCAGACCCTCGAACGCATGGGATTGCCTCCGAAGGTGGTATTCGCCACCGGCAAGCCGTATGAGGAAATTCTGCGCCGTTCTGCCGACGCCCGCCTGCTGGTGATCGGTTCTCGCCCCTTGTCAGGTTTCAATCCGAAGTGGCACCTGGGCGACAACGCCACCCGTATCGTGCGCAACATGACGACCTCGACCCTGGTCGTGCGCGGGCGGCAACAGGTGCGCAGAATCCTGCTCAGCATCGATCTGCCGCCCAGCCGGGCGACGGTGAGAATGGCTCAGGATGTGGCCTTGGCCACCGGCGCCAGCGTCGAAATCCTGTACATCGTCTCTCTGCCTACCTTGTACACCACCGAAACACCGCCCGAAGCAGCGGATGTACTTGAGGATGCCCTGTTGCTTGGCGTTCAGGACGAGAAACTCGCGCAGCTTGAGGCTGTCAGGACCGGCCTGATCGCCGCCGGTGTAGTCCAGGTGACGATCAGGTTGCGTCAGGGTATCGTCGAGGAAGAAATCATCAAGGAATCTGTCGAAGGCGATATCGACCTGATCGTGCTCAAGGAAGGTTTCATGAAGACGCCGTTCGGCATGATGCTTGGCCGCTTGTCGACCAACATCGCCACCCGCTCGCCGCAGGCCTCGGTGCTGATCGTCAAGCGTTGATGTCCTTACGTTACTGAGCGTGGTCCTGCGGATTGACTGAGTCTGCAGGACTGGCTTAAATAGTTAGAACAGTAAAATGTTCTAACTATTGACATACCTTGCATTAGTTAGCACAATTTAGCGGTCTTAATAGAGAGCCGCCAATCATGCCAATCCGAACTATTGAAATTCATCTGGACGGAGAATGGATGAAGGCCGCCACGCTTGAGCGGACGCCCAGTGGCTGGTGGTTTGAGTATCTGCCCGAATACGTTTTCGAGCGGAGCAACCCGCCCCCGGTATCGCTCAACGAACCCGTACAGTTAGCGACCCGGTTGCGCAAGACCATTCCGTCGTTCATCTTGGACCTGGTGCCGCAAGGCCGTGGCAGGAGCTTTCTGGTTCAGGAGCTTGGTTTGGCCGATGGGGAAACTGAAGACTTCCATTGGGCGTTGGCGTGCCATGGCGCTTTCAATCCGATTGGCAATCTGCGGATCGATCACGCCACCCGTTACTACGCCGAGC
>CAZAWN010000177.1:0-5808 GCA_964488825.1 uncultured Methyloversatilis sp.
CCTCCACCAGAAATCGTAGTAAAAACAGTATCATGCAAAAACGACCGACCCCGCCGCACGCCAGTGTTGGCGGGGTTTTTCGCTTATGGCTTCCGGACTTCGGCACCCCGCCGACACCCTGTTTTGCCCCCTTTTTCGGGGTTTTCTCGCTCTCTTCTCTCTTTCTTCCGGACGATCAAGTCACGAAGTCCGGAAGGCACATTCCTTTATATTCAAACACTTAACCTGCTCGATATTTAAGCTGTTTTGTTTTCAGCATTGGGTAGCGAAAGGAAATTAGAGAGAAAACAGGGATGATGAGCCGTTCGCGGCCAGGAAGATCACACTCAAGCATCGACATAGTCTGGCGTGAGGTTGGCTGGAAGGAACTGGCCGGTGAACTTGTACCAGACACTCTCGGCGGTGAGATGCTGGAAATGGAGGCAGTGGCATGAACCCGACCCGCAAGAAGCTGATTCCGACCGACCAGCCGCATGAGCGCCGGCATCCCCTGGATGCTGGCTTGGTGAAGATCACCACCTTCGTGCCGTTGCACTTCAAGAAGCGCGGCTACAAAAAGGTGGTGGTCAGGCTGGTGGGTGTGGACGACCCGGTCGTGGTCAACGTGTCAGCGGCGGCTACTACCCCCAGCCAGGACCTGAAGCTGCTCAATGCACTCGGGCGGGCGTGTTACTGGCAGCACCTGCTGGATACTGGCGCGGCGGGGGGATGCGACCGAGATCGCAGAGAGGGAGGACCTTCACCGGGTGACGGTCAGCGACACCTTTCGCTTTGCACTGCTGTCGCCAGGTATCGTGCAGGCGGCGCTGGATGGCACGCTGTCACGGACAATGACGCTGGAACTGCTGTAGCGGCGGACAATTCCACTCGAGTGGGCTCTCCAGTTGAGGATAATCGCGGAACTTGGGTGAGGACTGTATCTACCCGAATTGGCTGCACAGAAAGGCCGAGGATGATCTCCGTTCGAGGGCGACTTACGAGGGCGCAAAACATTGTCTCGGGTAAGCCGTCCGTCATGCACCCCGGTCCTGCTGGGTTTAATCCCTTACTGGGAAACTCATGACGTCGATATCGGTTACCTACCTACGTTTGCCTTCAGCCCTATGCTCTCAGTGAGCGCGCCCGCAGCTTGCAACGGCGATGTTTGGGTTTGTTGAATTGAACATTGGCAATAGTCGAACTATGCTGGTCGTATGAGTCACGTGTGGGTGGTTTGTGCTGCAAGGCACTTGGGTCCATGTCATGGGGGTGGTTATGCGGTCTTATGGAACGGAGATCTACCTACCGTGCAAGTTACCGTCTTTGAGCTACACCAGTCGGCGCAAACCTATACCGCGTGCACAGGGAGGTGATGTCGTATCGCTTGCTCCTGTTTCGGCTATTCCGTTCCAGACAGGCGGTTTGTTGTTTTTCCGAGACTCAGCGTTCTTTGTCGACCACTTCGAACTGCTCCTTGATCTCAACCGTGCAACCTGCACCCCGGATTCGATGCATCGCCTCCACCCCGAATGGGATCGAGAGATTCAGGAGTTGCACGCCATTGGCGCGCTCAAATTCGATGAACCGGCCCCTTCGCTCCACTACTCAAAAGCTGCCTACCGAGCACGAACGCAGTACAAAGGCAGTAATTGGATAAACTTTGCAATGGCGCCAATCGTTCTTGAACTAGATATAACGAACAACTGCAACGCAGAGTGCGTGCATTGTTCCCGAGAAGCCGGTCCGGCACGCCAACGCGATCTGTCCATGGAGAGGATTGAAAATATTCTTCAGCAATGCGAGGAGTACAACATTCCTGAATTACTCGTGATGGGAGGGGAACCTCTTGTTCACCCATCGCTAGCAAATATCCTGCGGCGAGCGCGGGATCATGGGGTGCGTGCGATTCGCACCAGCACTAACGGTATCTCACTGACTGCGAATCATGTCGATGTACTGTCCGAATATGCCTCACATGTGCAAGTAAGTATTCACGGTGCAGTCGCTGAAACGCACGATGCTATCACTAAGCGTGGAGGTTCTTTCCGCAAAGCATGTAACGCGGTACGCGCCCTGCGGGCTGCTAATGTTGATGTTGCGATATCGTGTACTGTGATGAATGAGAATGAAGGGGAAATCGAGTCGCTTGCTGATCTTGCGCTTGGACTCGGTGCAAATACGATGCGATACCTCGCCCTGTCGCCAGTTGGCCGCGGGCGCTCCCGTCCATGTGCGGATATTGAATGGCGCGATCGCATCGGGGCTCGCCTCCGTCGCATCAGCGAACAATATGAGCCATGTGGTTTAGAGATTGCCGTCGGTGGCTTCCCCTCACTGAAACCGATTCAAACCGATGCCGTGATCTATGGCTGCTCCGCCGCTCGAACACATTTTCACATCGCATTCGACTTCATGTCGAACCCTTGCGGCAGCGTCGATGGATATCAGATCGGTGACATGCGCGAGCGTTCCATTTTAGACGCATGGCATGATCCAAAAATGCAAGGGGTTCGTCATGCGACAAGTTGCGGATGCACGTATCGACATGTTTGCTCAGGATCGTGCAAGGCAGACACTGATTTCGCTTTTCACTAAAGGTTGGAGGCAACAATGGATGACGTCCTCAACACATCGCATGTGTCTTCGGATGAGGAAGATATCATTGTCGAAACGCTCATATGCCATGAGCAGGCAACGGAGTATCTGAGTGAACGTGCCAACATGGGGTGTGGGTGCCGCGGCCAAGGATGCGGATGCAATCAGGACTACGGTTGCTGCGGCAACATCATCGCCGGCTGCTAGGGGAGATAACGGACGGGTCTACGTCCACTATCCCTACTGTCCCAAGAAATGTGGGTACTGTGCGTTCCCGAGTACCGTATCGCGTGCACTTGAATCCCGCTATTGCACCGCCCTGCTAAAAGAAATCAAGTCCTCCACAAAGGAGGGCCCGATAGTTAGCGTATTCTTTGGTGGGGGATCGCCTGGGTTAGCGCCTCTCTCGTTGCTCGGTGAAATCATTTCGGAGCTACGCCCAAGTTTTTCCGATCAGGCGGAAGTGACTATCGAACTTCGCCCAGAGGAATTCAGCTCGGAACTTCTGCAGCAGCTGATCTCGGTAGGCGTCACGCGTATCAGCTTTGGTGTACAAAGTTTCGTTGCCGAAAAGCGTCGCGCCTTGGGCCGCGGCAGCTTTGATTCCGCGTTGCTGGCCGCAAAGGGCGTATCGCGATCAATTGACTTGCTAATTGGGACAGCGTTTGATGATGCGGTGTTGGACGACGAGTTGGCCGCAATAGCACGGCTACGGCCGGAACATGTGTCCGTTTACCCGCTAACTCTGGAACGTGGCAGCCGCTACAGCCAAAAATCTCCGCTTTTTCTAGCCCCCGAAAGGATATCCCACCACTACGACCGAGTTTGCGAGTTCCTTCAGCTGGCGGGCTACGTGCACTATGCATACTCCAATTTTGCCCACCGGGATGCTGCGCCGTGTACCCACAACCTTGGTTATTGGCTTAACGATGATTTCCGGGGTTTTGGCGTGTCGGCACACACGAAGCGTGGGCCGACGTTCATCGAGCGCTCGTTTAAGATTGAAAAATACATTGACGCGATAGACAATGATTGGCCAGTGCCAGCACGAGTTTCAACGCTGACACAGCAGGAGTATGCCGAAGAAACCCTCCTGATGCGCCTTCGGCTGCTCACTGGGACACCGTTGGACGGCATTCTTTGCCGTGCACAAAACAAACACGCACTGTTGAGCATGATCACTAAATTGGAGAACTCGGGATATGTGTCTGTCCGGAGCGGTCTTGTGACTGTGCATAGTCACTTGAACTTTGACCGATGCATCCAATCTGTCGGTTGGACGACCACCGCGAGCCATGGATGGCGTCGAATCATCCCGGAGCGTTTGAAGTCAGGCTCGCTAGGTCAGTGAGCACGGGCGAGAAGGTCAGCTTGAATAACGCGCTCGACGAGCTTTCAAAGATGGGCACGCAGCAGTCGCGGCGTCATGTCCACTTCATCAAGGGCTTCGATGCGCGCTGGAACGGATATTTCGAGATCGCCGAGACAGAATTTGGCGAGGCTCTAAAAATCAATCCCAAAGATACTCATGCTCTTCGCGAGATCGCACAACTATTGGTAATGCGTGAAGACTATGCGCCGGCAGAGCGTTATGCCCGCGACGCGCTGGCCCGAAACCCGGGCAACCCCTTCGTCATCGACATCTTGCTCAATTGCCTAATCGAACGGCGCAAAGTTATTCATCTCGACCTTCTTGAAGATGAAGAAATCCATGACTTGTTTGCTCAGCTCGAAGTCGCAGATCGACGCGAGAGGTCCGACTTCAGCGACCTCAGGCAATCGCACTACCATTCAGCGCTCATGAACTTTCCCGAGGCGATCAAGTGGGCCGATTCGGCCGTCCGAAAGAACCCGGGCCAAGTTCGCGCCTACGCGGCACGAGCCGAGATCAAGTTACACATGACGAGCGACTTGAAGGTACTCCACTCGGTCGAGGTGGATATTAAGCAAATCCAGAAGCTTGCTGACGACACCAACGGAATTCGCAAGTATGCCGGCTTGCTGGCGAAGCTCCGGATTCGACTCGAACTCGCCAAGGGAAACATCGGAGCAGCCATAAAGAACTATGAGTCCGCGCCATGGACGCATGGCCAGATGAAGAGGAAGCTCGCATTAGAGATCGCTTGCAAGGCCGTGGACCATGGCGTGACAGATCCGGATCTGGTTGCATTCGCGAATCGCGCACTAGCGTCGAAGTAGCTAGATTGAATTGGGGCGGGTTTGTTTCGAGGCTTAGCACCAGAGGATTTAATGCGACCGCCCGGCGGGCCATGGATATCCGGCAAGGCCGAATCATGTCGTCATCGCAAAGTGGTTGTAGTTCTGCTTCAGGTCGTAATCGTAAATTCGCGAGCCCCGCCAACATCGATCACCCACCCACCCCCACCGCCTTCCTCTGCACCTCCCACACCACAGCCGGATTGAGGCTCAGATCCGCCAGCGTCACATCCTCCGGTAGCGTCTCATCAAGGATCGCCGCGACGATCTCCGGGGCCAGTGTCGTGAGATTCAGGAACCGAGCTACGTAGCGGTCGTCCACACCTTCCTTCCTGGCGATCTGCCCAATGGATTTCACCCTGCCGTCATCCAGCATGCGCTGCCAGAGGTGGCCACGGGCCAAGGCGGCCTGCAAGATCGTCGGCTCCTGTGGCTCCGGCAGTGTCGTGGTGGTCACGCCGGGCGGCAGCAATACTTCACGACGTCCGCTGTAGCGTTTCACCGTGATCGGGATGGCCACCGTCACGCCGCCATCAATGTTTTTGACCAGGGTCGGCGTGCCGGTTTGGTTGAACTGGATTCTCATGCTGCCACGCATTCTTCAACCAGCATCTCGCTGCCAATCTCCAGTGCCATCCGCTCGACGCCGTTGGGCCGCATCTTCACGTGCAGTTCACTCGGCGTGACCGTGACACTTTCCACCAGCAAGCGCACCACCCGCGCCTGCTCAGCCGGAAACAGTTGCTCCCAAATCTCGTCGATGCGGTTCAGCGCCACCGACACCTCGATTTCCGTCATGGATTCGCCCAGTTTCTGCACCTCCTGCCAGACCATGGCCGCCATATCCGGTGAGCGCAGATTTGCGCGCAGTTGCGCCAGCACCGCCCCCTCCACTTCGCCCGCCGGCAGCATCCTGACTCCCGATGCGCCATAGCCCTCCTTGTTGTCCCGGGTAGACAGGTAGTAGCGGTACATGCGCCCTGACCGGTGCCGGGTGTGGTGTGGCGTCATCGCGCG
>CAZAWN010000178.1:0-5805 GCA_964488825.1 uncultured Methyloversatilis sp.
CAGCGTGTCAATCTTGTACGGATCGCCACGCCAGGCATTGGTGATGACGTTGTGCATCAGGCCATGCACCGACAGCGGATACTCCCAGGAGAAACCCTTGTCGATGCGCACGGGCGAGCCATCCGGATGGACGAACAGGTCGTCCGGATCGGCCGGCCAGCCGAGCGCCATGCCGTCGAGCGGCTTGTTCGGCTGAACCGCATTCGGGTGGTTCGGCGTGCGTGCGCAAGGCGGAATCGGTCGCGGGAACGGTACCTTGTGGCGGAAGCCGCCGGGACGATCAATGGTGCCCAGAATCGACATCAGAATACCCAGCGCACGAATGCTCTGGAAACCGTTGGAGTGCGCCGCCAGGCCGCGCATGGCGTGGAAAGCGACCGGATTGCCGGTCACCGTCGTGTGTTCCTTGCCCCAGCTGTCGGTCCACGCGATTGGCAACTCGATGCGCTGGTCGCGCGCCGTCACGCCCATCTCATAGGCGAGACGGCGGATCGTGTCGGCGGGAATGCCGGTGACGCCCTCGGCCCACTCGGGCGTGTAGTCCTTGACGCGCTCCATCAGCAACTGGAACGCCGGCTTGACCGGTGTGCCGTTGATCTTGAATTCGCCGCGCAGGAAGGGGTCGGCCCCCGCCGCATGCGTCACCACCGGCTTGTTGGTAATGCGGTCCCACCACAGCTTGTCCTGCGGGTCGTAACAGGCTTCCTCTTCTGGCACTTCGGTGCGCAGGAACATGCCAAACTCGTCGCTTGCCTCGTCGCAGTTGATCAACTCGCCGGCGTTCGAATACTGCACAAGGAAATCGCGGTCGTACAAACCCTTCTGGACGATTTCGTGAATCACCGCGAGCAGAAAAGCGCCGTCCGTGCCTGGGCGGATCGGCACCCACTCGTCGGCAATCGCCGAGTAACCGGTGCGTACCGGGTTGATCGAAACGAAGCGGCCGCCGTCGCGCTTGAACTTGGCCAGTGCGATCTTCAGCGGATTGGAGTGGTGATCTTCGGCCGTGCCGATCATCACGAACAATTTGGCGCGATCAAGGTCAGGGCCGCCGAACTCCCAGAACGAGCCGCCGATGGTATAGATCATCCCCGCTGCCATATTCACCGAGCAGAAGCCGCCGTGCGCCGCATAGTTGGGTGTGCCGAACTGGCGTGCGAACAGGCCGGTGAGCGCCTGCATCTGGTCGCGACCAGTAAATAGGGCGAATTTTTTCGGGTCGGTCGCGCGAATTTTCCCGAGCCGTTCGGCCAAGGTCGAGAAGGCTTCTTCCCAGGAAATTGGCTCGAACTCGCCCGCGCCCCGCTCGGCGCCGGTCTTGCGACGCAAGGGCTTGGTCAGGCGTGCCGGAGAATACTGCTTCATGATGCCGGACGAACCCTTGGCGCAGATCACGCCCTGGTTGAGGGGATGATCCGGGTTGCCGTCGATGTAGCGCACTTCGCCGTCGCGCAAATGGACGCGGATGCCGCAGCGGCACGCGCACATATAGCAGGTTGTGTTTTTCACTTCCTGCACGGAATTCTCGGTCATTCTCTGCTGGACTCCTCTAAACATTTATTAGAATTTGGCTATATTGTCGCAGCCAAGTAGTCTTGCGGCAAGACTAACCTTCTTATACCCACTATAAGTCGAATCAACCAAAAACAGGAATCCTGACCGATGCCCCGCCCCATCAAGCCATTTTCAGCCCGCGAGCGTAATCTCGTCACCCAGACGCTGCTCGAACGTTACGGTCATCCCGTTCCCTTGCAACCGGTCGATGCCGAATTGCAACTCAATCTGTTGAAAGAAGAGTTCGCTTTGTGCCCCTCCATGATGTGGAAGGAAAACGGGGCTAACTTCATCGTCTTCAAGATCGGCGACGAGCGCTTCCGTTGTCTGTTCTACTATAACGAAGCCACGCAGTTTGGTACCGGCAAGGAAGTATTCGACAACCTCGGCGATTGTGTCGTCACCCTGCTCCAGGTCCACACCGACCAGGAAGAAGAAAGCCGCAAGGTGCGCAATGCCATGAACTCCATCGATTTTTCCAAAGCCAATGATGGCGAGGAATACCACGGGCCATTGATCGTATGAAAATCTGCATTGTTTCCGACAGCCACGACCGTGGCCCGATGCTGGCCGAAGCGGTAGCGTTCGCCAAGACCGAAGGCGCCGAGGCGGTTATCCATTGCGGCGACTTGATCGGCGTGAATACCGTCAAGGCGGCGCTGAAACTCGATATTCCGCTGCACGTCATCCACGGCAATAATCTGGGCGACCTGGTCGCACTGGCTCGCGTCGCCGTCAAATCGGAAGGCCTGCTGCACTACCACGGTCGCGACGCCGATATCAAACTGGGGGGAAAGCGCATTTTCGTCACCCATTACCCCCACTACGGCCACGGCATGGCCTGCAGCGGCGACTACGACCTGGTGTGCTGCGGCCACAGCCACGAACCGGTCGTGCGCCAGCAAGCCAACATCAAGGGTGGACAAACCTGGCTTGTCAATCCGGGAACAGTGGCCGGACTGGGGGCGCCCGAAGCCACCTGGATCATGGGCGATCTCGCCAGCATGCACTTCGAGATTCGCATCCTGCCGCGCTAACCACAGCATTAGTCGGCGCTGGCGGGACGGCAGCCATGCCTTTGCGGGGCCTCCAAAATCCATACGACACTTCTATCAATCCATAGGAACAATCTGGCCCTCATTTGATCTAGCTCAGAAGTTGGCACTGGGACTGACGGCTACAATCGCTCACCCATTTTGGCGAGTGACTTTTCTCTTGCGGTTCCGGGAGAGGGTTCTTGCCGAAGTATTGTTCTGGCAGCACCCCACTACAACGGAGGCTTGATGACGGCTTCAATCGCAACCAACCAGACCATCCTGGTCGTCGGCGGCGGTATCGCTGGCATGACGGCCGCCCTCGAGGCGGCCGAATGTGGCAAACAAGTGATACTGGCTGAAAAATCCCCCACCCTGGGTGGCCGCACATCCATGCTGTACCGGTATTTCCCGAAGATGTGCTACCCCTCCTGCGGCCTGGAGATCAACCTGAAGCGCGTGCGCGGCAACCCCAACGTGCGCGTCATGACGATGACCGAAGTGGCTGCCGTCAGTGGCAGCCGCGGCGACTACACCGTCACGCTGAAGGTCAAACCACGCTTCGTGAACGAAAACTGCACGGCCTGCGGCGATTGCGGCAAGGCGGTTTCCGCCGAAGTGCCCAACACCTTCAACTATGGTCTAAACAAGGTCAAGGCGGCTTACCTGCCCCACGACATGGCCTACCCGCAGCGTTTCGTGATCGACGCCTCGATTGTCGGTACGGCCGACGGCGAAGCCGCCAAGGCGGCCTGCAAGTACAACGCCGTCGATCTCGGCATGCAGGAACAGACCGTCGAGATCAAGGTCGGCAGCGTGGTCTGGGCCACCGGCTGGCGTCCTTACGATGCCAACAAGATTCAGCCTTACGGCTACGACCGCTACCAGAACGTGATCACCAGCCTCGAATTTGAGCGCCTGTGCGACCCGCGCGGCCCGACCGGCGGCAAGATTCTGCGTCCATCCGACGGCAACCCAGCGAAGAACATCGCCTTTATCCAGTGCGCCGGTTCGCGTGACGAGAACCATCTGCGTCACTGCTCGCGCATCTGCTGCATGGGTACGCTCAAACAGACCATGTACGTACGCGAGATCGATGCCGCGGCAAAGTCGACGGTTTACTACATCGACATTCGCGTCATTGACCGCCTGGAAGATTTCTACCAGGAGGTGCAGAAAGACCCGAACGTCAGCTTCGTGAAGTCGAAGGTCGCCCGCATTGCTCTTAACGAATCCAACAACAACCCGATCCTGCATGGCGTGGATACCGAGGGCTATCACCGCTATGCCACTGAGCACGATCTTGTTGTACTGGCGGTTGGCATGGAGCCGGAGGTTGTCGGCGTCAAGCTGCCCGACGACATCGTGCTCGACTCCTCGCAATTCATCGAAGGCTCGAAGAGTGCAGGCATGTTCGGCGCCGGCAGCGCGGCTAGTCCGCTCGACGTCAATCGTGCCGTGCAAAGCGCCACGGCGGCCGCCATGCGCGCCGTCCAGGTCATCCATAAAACTGCTTCCACGGAGGCCGCATGAACGCACCGGCCAATAAATTTGCCGCCTACATCTGTTCGGGCTGCGGACTCGGCGATAGTCTGAAAGTCGCTGGTCTCGAAAAAGTCGCCAAGACCGAAGGCAAGATGGCGATCATCAAGAATCACCCTTTCCTCTGCAATGCCGAGGGGGTGAAGATGATTCAGGACGACATTGCCAACGAGGGGGTCACTCACGTTTGTATCGCCGCCTGTTCGCGCCGTGCCAAGGCCGAAGCCTTTTACTTCCCGACCGTTGCCCTGTCGCGCGCCAACCTGCGCGAAGGCGTAATCTGGGTCGTCTCCGAAGGCGCCGAGCATGACGAGGTGCGCCAGGAGATGGCGGAAGACTACATCCGCATGAGCTGCGCCGAAGTCAAGAAAATGACCGTGCCCGGTGGCAACAAGAAAGAAGCTTCGAGCAAGAAGATTCTCGTTGTCGGCGGCGGCATGTCCGGCATGACGGCCGCCCAGGCGGCGGCGGATGCCGGCTACGAGGTGGTTCTGGTCGAGAAGACCGGGCAACTGGGTGGCTTCGCCAACCAGATGTGGAAGCGCATGCCCTTCAATGCGCCCCACGCCGAGGCGCAGCCGACCGGCGCAGCCGAACTGGCCGCCGTGCTTGCCGCCCATCCCAAGGTCAAGATCTACCTCAACTCGACGGTAACCGAAACGGCCGGTGCTCCGGGCCGATTCGCGATCAAGATCGCAGCCGAATCCGGTAGCATCAGCGAGGAGTTGTGCGGCGCGATCGTCCAGGCCTCCGGCTTCAGCACCTACCCGCTTGAAAAGCTGCCCGAACTGGGTGGGGGTCAGCCCAACGTGGTCGACCAGGCCGGTCTCGAAGCGCTGGCCAAAGCGGCCAATGGTGGCCCGATCAAGCGTGCCGATGGCAAGGAAGTGAAGAGCGTTGTGTTCGTTCAGTGTGCCGGTCAGCGTGATGACTCCGGCACGCATCTGCCCTATTGTTCCGGCCACTGCTGCGGCACCAGTATCAAGCAGGCAAGCTACTTCAAGGACCAGAACCCCTCCATCGACGCGGTCGTGATCTATCAGGACCTGCGTGTGCCTGGGATGGGCGAGGATTTCTACCGCAGCGCCCAGAACAAGGGCGTCATCTTCACCAAGGGCAAGGCCAGCAAGGTTACCGGAGGCGATAGCTGCAAGGTGGAATTCAAGGACCTGATCCTCGACGAAGACACCGCGACTGAAGCCGATCTCGTCGTGCTCGCCACCGGCCAGGTGCCGAATGCGGGCGTCAATCTCGACGAGTGGACGGCGACCGTCACGGCGGCAGAAAGCGGCGACGAAGCGGCGAAAACCAAGAAAGTCGAGCTGCAGAACATCTCTGTGCTCAATATGAATTACCGCCAAGGCCCGGACTTGCCGCAACTCAAGTACGGCTTCGCCGATTCGCACTTCATTTGCTTCCCCTACGAAACCCGTCGCACCGGCATCTACGCCGCCGGCCCGATGCGCCGTCCGATGGATATGCATCAGGCTCAGGAAGACGCCACCGGCGCCACGCTGAAGGCCATCCAGGCAGCCGAAAATGCCGCGCTGGGACGCGCCGCCCATCCGCGCGCCTGGGACTTGTCGTTCCCGAAGGCCCGCCTCGAAGGCTGCACGCAGTGCAAGCGCTGCACGGTCGAATGTCCGTTCGGCGCGATTGACGAGGACGAAAAGCG
>CAZAWN010000179.1:0-5690 GCA_964488825.1 uncultured Methyloversatilis sp.
TGGCGGGACGGCTATGCCACGCGGCCGCAAGCTGTATCGATCAGGCCGCCGGCTTCATCAAGTCGCCGAGTTTCTCTTGCAGTTCGCCGGCCTGGTACATCTCGGTCATGATGTCGCAACCGCCGATGAATTCGCCACGGACATAGAGCACCGGGATGGTCGGCCAGTCGGCGTACTCGCGCAGCGCCGGCACGGTTTCTTCATCGGTCAGCACATTGACGTCGGCAACATCGACGTTGCACATCTTCAGAATCTGCGCAGCGCGGCCGGAAAAACCGCAGCGCGGGAACTGTTTCGTGCCTTTCATGAAGAGCACGACGGGCTGCTGGGTGACGAGTTGGTGAATCTGTTCCTTGTTCATGCCGGTTTCCTTGAGGCCAATGGTTGATAAAAACAATCGGTAAATACCATTGGCCCAGATAGGGCTGGTCACGCCGCTTTCAACGGGCAGCGTGAAATTGGTCGAAACTGGCTTTCTTCCAGTGACCTTCGGCGACAAAGCGCCCCAGCGCCATGAAGGTTTCCGCGTCGCGCGTCGCCCCGGTATGGCGCGCCATCTCGCGACCGTCCAGAGCGATGAAATGAAAACTCGGCGTACCCTTGAATTTCAGGCCGCGGGCAAAGACTTTCTCTGTTAATTCCTTGCCGTCAAAGCCGGTCACGACGACGCTGCCATTGATGTCGACGCTGAAGGCGTTGAAGTACTGGCGGAAATATTGCTGCACTTCGGGGCGGCTCAACACCTGTTCGCGCATGCGCTTGCAGAACGGGCAACCCTCGGCTTCGAGCACCAGTAGCACACCCTGCTTGCCCTGCTGCTGCGCCGTCTTTAACTCGGCGGCGAAATCCCCCAGCGAGGTTTCGAAGAAGCTGTCGCCCGGAGCGGCATGCGCCAGCGTCAGGGCGGAGCAGCAGATCAGCAGAAAGCGACAGAGGTAATGCATCGGTTGATTGTACCTGTTCATCTGCGCAAAGCTTTAGGCATTTCGGCCGTCAGCAGCGCCCCAACGAGGATCACCGACCATGACAGATAAAGCCAGAGCAGGAACACCGGCACGGCGGCGAAAGCCCCGTAGATCAGCGCGTAGGCGGGAAACTTGACGATGTACAAGGCAAACAGCTTTTGCATGCCGACAAAGGCCAGCGCCGCCAGGCTGCCGGCAATTCCCGCATGCCAACGGGAAACCGGCCGGTTGGGCAGCGCCCAGTAAAGCAGACCGAGCAAAAGCGCGAGAAACGCCAAGGGGAGGGTTGCGGAGAACACCATGCGCACCCAGCGCGGTTCGTCGATCAGGCCGAAGGAGGCCGTAGCGATGAAAGTCACGCTGGCGATGGCGCCGCCAAAAGCCAGCGGGCCGAGCAGCATGGCGGGAACGTGGAGCAGAAGGCGCTTGAGCCAGGGACGCTGCTGACGAACCTTCCAGATCGCATCGAAGGCGCGTTCGATGGTCAGCATCTGCAATAGTGCGGTCAAGCCGAGTATCGCCAGGCCGATCCAGGTGGCGCGTTCGGCGCGTTGGGCGAACTGGCCAAGATAGCGAGCGATCACATCACCCGCCTTCTCCGGCAACAGGGTGGCGCGCAGGAATTGTTCAAGGACTGTGGAGAGATTGATGCCGAAGGGCAGCATTTCGATCAGCGCGGCTCCGACGACCATCATCGGCACCAAGCCCAGCAGAGTCGCAAAGGACAGCGACGCTGCGGTCTGGGCGCAGCGCTCGTCGCGAAAGCGGCGCACGACGACAATCAGCAGGCGAAAGGGGGCAAGCAGCATGGCCGGCGAATTCTAACCATGCCCATTCCCTGCCCTTGAAGTGCCGTCACGCCAGCGCCGACTTTCATTCCCCGTTTCTATCGTGCGGCAAGCTTGCAGGCATGCTCCTGATCCATGGAATTAACGTGGATAATCGGTGTTTTTGAGCCTTTGCGAGTCGGAGAGAGTTCATTAGCCCGCCCATTGCGTCAGCCAACCCCGTTGCTGAAACCCTGCCGTCCGTTCTCAGGAGAGCGACGCTCGCCGCGCATCACCGTATCGACCATCACCCGTTGCTGGCGCCGCTGGTACGCCCGGGACTGAGTCTGGAAAGTTACTTGCTCGTCCTGGATTTCTTTCAGCGTTTCTATGAGCAACTGCAGCCCGCCCTGTACAAGGCATTGCGTCAATTCGATTGCGATTACCCGCTCGGCGACCGGCTTGCCTGGCTGGACGCCGACCTCAAGGCTCTGGGGCATGCAAACAGTTTGCCCGCTCTCGGCATGGAACCACTCTCTCTCACCCGCCCGGCCCAGTGGGTGGGCTGCCTGTATGTGGTCGAGGGATCGACCTTGGGCGGTCAAGTGATTGCACGACAGCTACGTGCTTTGCTCGGCCTTGACGCCACGCATGGCGCCCGTTTCTTTCATGGCTGGGGCGAGGAAACAGACACGCACTGGGGTGACTTCTGGCGTTTTGCAGGGGTACACTGCCCTTCTGACCATCAAGAACTTGCCATCTCAAGCGCCCTCGATTTGTTCGCACGCATCGAAGAAGCATTGGAGACCATCCATGCCAGCCGTAGATAAGGACCTGCTTGCCGCACTCAAGCGTTGCGAATCCGAGCCGATTCATCTGGCCGGAGGCATCCAGCCGTATGGCGTTCTCCTCGGGCTGGACGAGGATGACACGATCCAGCTGGTCAGCACCAATGCCGGGGAGTTTTTCGGCGTATCGGTCGAAGCTCTGCTTGAAACTCCGCTGGCTGATCTGATCGGCGTCGACCAGGCAGCACAGATTCGCGCCCTCCCACTGGGTGGCGAACAACGCCCGTCGATCCTCTCGGTGCTGGATGTCACGCTGGATGGAAAACTTCGCCGCATCGCCGCCCAGGCCCACCGCAGCGACGGCCTGCTGATACTCGAGCTTGAATTGGCCATGGAAGAAGGCGATGGCTTTTACGGCCATCTGTTTACATCCATCCGCGACGCGCTCTGGCGCTTCGATTGCGCGCTGGATGTGCGCGAATACGCGCGCTTCATCGCCACCCAGATGCAGCAGCTCACCGGCTTCGACCGGGTCATGGTGTATCAGTTCGACAACCATTGGGATGGCGAAGTGATTGCCGAGGCCGGGACCGGCGCCCTGCCGACCCTGCTTGGCAACCATTTCCCGGCTTCCGACATTCCGCCGCAGGCCCGTGCGCTTTATACCAAGAACCTCATTCGCGTTCTTGCCGACACGGAAGCCGTGCCCGCTCTGCTCATCCCGGCAGTCAATCCAGTCAATGGCCGCCCACTGGATATGAGCTACTCGGTGCTGCGCGCCATGTCGCCGATCCATATCACCTATATGCGCAACATGGGCGCCCGTGCCAGCATTACGATTTCCCTGGTTGTCGGCGGACGGCTCTGGGGCATGATCGCGTGCCATCACTCATCCTCGCGGATGGTTCCTTTCCAGCTGCGGGAGTTGTGCGAATTCGTCGGCAAGACCGTGTCGATGCAGATTGGCAACATCGAGTCTGCCGAACGCAGCAATTACATGAATCATGTTCGTGAAACGCTCATGCTGCTCACCGGCATGTTGCGCGAGAACACCGACCTGGGCTACATCATCAAGCTGATGGAATCGGAAATTCTGGCCCTGGTGCGCGCTACCGGGGCGGTCATCAGTATCGGCAACCGCCGCTTTTTTGCCGGCGCCACCCCGGATGAGACTGACATTGCCGATCTCAGCAGTTGGGCCCGGCAACGCATGAAGGTGAAGGAAGTCCTATTCACCGAATCGCTGGAAACCCTCCATCCTCCGGCAGCAGCCTATACCGGCGTGGCATCGGGCTTGCTGGCCGTGGCGCTTGACGCCGAATTCGAGAACTACATCCTCTGGTTCCGCCACGAGGTTGTGCAGGATATTCCGTGGGCCGGAAATCCTGAGAAATCGGTGATTGTCGATGAAAGCGGTACCCGTATCGAACCGCGCCATTCCTTTGACGTCTGGCGGCAGACCGCCCACGGAAATTCCTTGCCCTGGAGCCCCATCGAAACGGATGCCGCCCATGCTTTAAGTCTGACGCTGGTTGAAGTGCTCACGCAAAAGGCCTTGCGTGTCACCGAACAGAATTACCGTCTGCTGGCCGAGAACTCTACCGACGTCATTTCCCGGCACGACACAACTGGACGATTTTTGTTCGCCTCGCCCTCCGCGCGTGAAATATTCGGCCTCCCTGTCAATGAACTGTTCAACACGCCACTACGCGATTTATGCCACCCCGACGACCGCTTGCACATCGATCAAGCCTTGGAGCGCGTCGTCAATCTCAGCACAGCCGAGACGCTTCTCTACCGCTGCCTGGGCCTCAACGGCAAGTTGATCTGGGTCGAATCAACCATCAAATGCGTAGTGCAAAAGGGACTTTCGCGCTTCACCGAAATCGTCATCAACTCTCGCGATGTTACCGAACGACAGGAATACCAGCTGGCGATCGACGAAATCCAGCGCCGCAACTCGGCGATTCTCGAATCTGCCGGCGAAGGAGTCATCGGCCTTGATCGCGATGGACGCATTACCTTCATCAATGCCAAGGGCTGCGAATTGCTTGGCCACCCTCAGGAGGCCATGGTCGGACAAATGGCGCATGAGCTTATCCATGCCAGCCGCCCGAATCTTTCTCCCCACCCGATCGACCAATGCTTGATCGCCCGCGGCCTGCGCGAACGCAAGGTCGTACAAGGCGATGACGATTATTTCGTGCGTTCCGACGGCACGCATTTTCCTGTCGATTACATCGGCACCCCCATCCTCACCGATGGCCAGATTGAAGGCATGGTGCTGGTGTTTCGCGATGTTACCGAGCGACGCCTGATCGACGACCGGCTACGTCAGTCCGACACGGTTTTCGAAAACGCGGCCGAATCGATCATGATGCTGGATGCCCGCGGCCGCATCATTGCGGTTAACCGCGCTTTTTGCGAGATCACCGGTTACTCCTCATCTGAAGTTCTCGGCCATAAGGCCAGCGTGCTGAAATCCGGTCGCCACTCACCCGACTTTTACAACGAAATGTGGCGAAAGGCCCTGGAAGCCGGCTTCTGGCGAGGAGAAATCTGGAACAAGCGCAAAGACGGCGAGGCCTTCTTGCAGTGGGGCTCGATGACGGCGGTGCGCGACGAGAAAGGCGAGTTACGCAACTACGTTGCCGTATTTACCGACATCACGCAAATCAAACAAGCCGAAGAGAAGTTGCAATTTCTGGCCAGCCACGACTCGCTCACTGGCCTGCCCAACCGCGCTTTGCTGAACGACCGTCTTCAGCATGCCGTCCATCAGGCGCAGGCGCACGGCAGGAAACTGGCATTGGCATTTATTGACTTCGATCACTTCAAGACCATCAACGACACCCTCGGCCATGCCGCCGGCGACACTTTCCTGATCGAGGCCTCGCAGCGCTTGAGCCAAGTTGTCCGCCGCGACGATACCCTGGCTCGCTGGGGCGGCGACGAGTTTGTCATCCTCCTCGAACAAACCGGTTCGCCGCAGCAGATCGCCGAATGGGCGGAACGCGTCCTGCACACCTTGTCGCAGCCATTGGCGCTCGAAGGTCACGATCTGGTACCCGCCGCATCGATGGGCATTTGCCTTTTTCCGCAGGATGGGGATACACCGTCCCGGCTCGTCCGCGCCGCCGATTCGGCGATGTATCGCGCCAAGCAGCTCG
>CAZAWN010000180.1:0-5665 GCA_964488825.1 uncultured Methyloversatilis sp.
GCAAGCTGCCGCCGAACGGTTCGCCATTCCTGCCCCGCAGGAGGCCCGTAGAGCGTCCCCTGAGCACGAGCGCGACCAAGGCAGGGAGCAACCTACCCCGACCCCGGAAAGCCTGCCCACGCCCTCGCCTGACGCGGATTTCATGACGGTCGGCAGGTTCACCGACCGGCATTGTGCGGACTGCTATCTGATAGCTGGCGCTGCATTCCTTGAGATTACCGAGGCACGTTTCCGACAGGACGGGAGCGTGCCGAGCAACCCTAATCACCTGCGCGCCATCGTCGGGCTGTTGATGCGCCGAATTCGCTGGATTGAGTATTGCAGCGCCGACGAACTTTTCGACGCCGACGCGCCTTTCCGCAGCGCTTGCTTGACCAAGTTGCACGAACTGGAAGCCGACCGGCCCGACGCCGACCGCTAACCCACCGAGGGGAGCACTGCCGCTCCCCGACCTCCCCCGGCTAGGGTACAGGCCACCAGACCGCAGCAATCCACGGGGGACGCTCAGGGAAGCATTCCCGGCCATTGGCGCGACGATCTGACCGAGGGGATACCTGAGCAACAGACCGACCGGGCGACGCCCTGTAGGGGTTTTTCGGGCTGATCTGGAAGGGGGCGATCAAACGGAAGGAGGCAAAACATTCATCCGCAAGTCGTACACAGATCGTACACGGAGCCGAGAAAGAAAAAAGGGCTTACAGACATTTACCTGTAAGCCCTTGTTTTTACTGGTGCCGGCAACCGGATTCGAACTGGTGACCTACCGCTTACAAGGCGGTTGCTCTACCAACTGAGCTATGCCGGCACGAGCCGCGGATTATATCCGAGTACCAACCTTCCGTTCCTCTACAATCGCCTTATCAAGCTCCATTGCAAACCCCGGATGCAAAACACTCCAACTCGCCGTGATAATGCCTTGCGTCTGCTGCTTGTTTGCAGCAACACCACATTGGCTGACAAGCTTGTATCTGAGTGCCCTTGGGATGGTCTTCCGCCCATCTTCGTGATTGTTCCAAGCCTCGCCCATTTACGAGCCAAGTTGCGCGAAGATCGTTGGAATGCAGTCCTTCACTGTCTCAACCAAGCCGGTTGCAGTCCGTCGGCAACGCTCAGGACACTGAAGGACCGCCATCTCGATACGCCGTTGATTGTTCTCGCCGAGCCAACGGATCTGCGTGCCGCAGTTAAAGCTTTGCACGGCGGTGCGCACGATATTGTTTTCCTCGACAGTATCGAGCGCCTACCTATTGCTGTAGCGCGCGAAGCGCGCGAGGCATCTCAGCGCGTCGAACACCGTGCCGCACTTGACATGTTGCACGACAGCGAGACGCGCTTTCGTGCACTTGCCGCCAATTTGCCGGGCCTGGTCTTCAGCCTGCAGCGCGATTTGCTTGGCGAGTATCGTTTCCTGTATGTCAGCGAAGGTTGCGTGCGCTTGCTGGGAATTGCGCAGCATGAACTACGCGGCAGTGCAATGCGTTTCTTCGACGCACTGGTGACTGCACATCGATGTTCCCTGGCTGGCGCATTGGATGAGTCCGCTCGCACCGGCAACCCGTTGTTCTGGGAGGGGCAACTCAAGGATGGCGAACGCTGGATCGATGTGCGGTCATTGCCGCATCGCAACGATGAGGGTACGACCGTCTGGACTGGAATTGCGACCGATATCTCGCGCACCAAGAACACCGAAGGCGCTTTGCGCGAATCGCGTGCCCAGCTTGCCGCTCTTTCATTCCATCTCGAAGCAGCAAAGGAAGAGGAGCGCGAGAAAATTGCCCGCGACATCCACGACGAATTGGGTAGCATCCTGGTCCGCCTAAAAATCGAAGCCGCTCTGCTCGCCAGTAAGCTACCGGACAATCTGGCGGATAAAGCTCGTTCGATCGAGAATCTGCTGGATCAGGCGATGGGTACCGCAAGTCGCGTAGCGCGGCAATTGCGGCCGGGCATCTTGAAGGAGTTCGGCTTGGCAGCGGCCATCGAATGTCAGGCCGACGACTTCGCCCATAGCACGGGGATTGCCTGCCGCGCCCAGTGCGACGAAGGCGACGAACTCGATGCCGATACATCTCTCGCTTTGTTTCGCATCGTTCAGGAGGCGCTGACGAATATTGCCAAGCATGCGCGTGCATCGCTCGTCGTCGTGCGCATGAAACGCGAAAACGGTAATATCGCGCTGGAGATTCGCGACAATGGTCGCGGGATTGCCGAACGCGACATGGAGAAACCGAAATCCTTTGGTTTGCGCGGCATCCGCGAGCGTGTACAGAGTCTCGACGGGTCTTTTCACATTGCTGCGGCGGAACAGGGCGGTACGCTCCTGTTCCTCAAGGTTCCCGCACGCCGTGGCGAAACAAGCGCCTGCATCGAACCGGAAGAAGCCATCCAACAGGATCTGTTCTGAAATGTCGGAAAAAATTCGCGTACTGATCGCCGACGACCATGCCATAGTGCGTCAGGGCTTTAAACAGATCTTTTCAGAAACGGAAGATCTCGTCGTCGCCGGAGAAGCCGATGACGGCATAGATGCCTTGCAGCTTGCGCGCCATAACGAATGGGATGTTTTTCTGCTTGACATCTCGATGCCCAATCGCAATGGCATTGACACCTTGAAGCAACTGAAGCGCGAGTATCCCAAGCAGCCGGTGTTGATTCTCAGCATGCACCCCGAGGAGCAGTACGCTTTGCGTGCTCTCAAGGCCGGCGCGTCAGGTTATCTCACCAAGCAAAGCGCCCCCGACCAACTGGTCACCGCCATCCGTCAGGTCGCGCGTGGCAAGAAGTACGTCAGCCCCGGGGTCGCCCAGCAACTCGTCGAAGCCATTTCGGATGACACCGAAAAGCTCCCCCACGAACGGATTACCGACCGCGAGTATCAAGTCCTCGTATTGATTGCTAAGGGTAAACCGCTGACGCAGGTTGCCGAAGAGCTCAACCTCGGTGTCGCCACTGTGAGCACCTACCGCGCCCGCCTTCTTGAAAAGATGGGACTGAAAAGTACCGCCGAACTCATCCACTATGGCCTGCGCCACGGCCTTGTCGAATAAATCTCCGCCATGAGCCCTTTCGAAATCGCACGCGAAGCATTGAAACGTCTGGCAATCCAGCGTACGCCTCCGACCCCCGACAATTACCGCTCTCTTTATCATGAAATAGCCGGCACTTCGGCAAGCGAGGCTTTCCCGGAAAAGTCCTTTAAGTCGCTGGTCGGCAGCTTTCCGCGCAACACGCCGGAACAAATGCGTTATGCACGGCAGTTCGATGCCGCTCTTGGCGAGCGAAGCTGGGATGGCATCAAGACAGTATTTATCGAGATTCTCAACAAGAGTTCCAGCGAACCACCTAATTGGTCCGGTGTGATCCGCGACTTGATTCAACGCATTGAAGTCAGGCAAGCCGACCTCACGCCGGCACGCAAGCGCGAAGCTCTCGACCACATTCTTGCCTCCTCGAATTCGCCGGAACTTCTCTACACCCGACTGCAAAGCCTGATCAAGAGTTGGGCGCAAGGTGGCGCAATACTGGATTCCATCACACCCGAAGTTGCAGCTACCAATACAGCCAATGCGGAGGGGACGAGTGCCGTCAAGCCAGCGCCGACTTCAGCCTCCTCGTTATCCACTGGGCAGGTAAGCGGTGGCGCAACGGCGGAATTGCTTGAGCTGCTCGCCCAGCTACTCGACACCTCGGTAGGCATCGTGCTCGCTGACAACACGGAGATGGTTGCCGAAGCTAACCGTCTGGCGAAGTCGGCGAGAAACTTGGGCAATCCCGCCGAGATAGCGGCTTTCATAGCCGACATGAAACGCTTCGGCTACCGTTTGCACTTCGTCGCCGAAGACCAAGTGGAATTGCGATCATCCCTTTTGCATTTACTGCATCTGGTAATTGACAACATCAACGAGTTGGTCATCGACGACCAATGGCTTCAGGGTCAGATCGCCACGGTACTCGAACTCTTCAGCCAGCCGATCAACCTGCGCCGACTCGATGAAGTCGAGCGCCGCATGAAGGACGTCATTTTCAAGCAAAGCTCGCTGAAAAAGAGCCTGACCGATGCACAGGATCAGCTGAAGGCCATGCTGGCCACGTTCATTGATCGTCTGGCCAACTTGTCATCATCGACCGGCAGCTATCACGACAAGATCGAAAATTGCGCTGAAAAAGTCGGCAAGGCAAAGGACATTTCCGAACTCACTGCGGTACTCGACGAAGTGATGCGCGAAACCCGTACGGTGCAACTCGATGCGCAACGCGCTCACGACGAGTTGCAGGTAATGCGCAAGAAAGTGGAAGAAACCGAGCAGGAAGTTGCCCGCTTGCAGCAGGAACTTGCCCACGCAAGCGAAATGGTGAACCACGACCCTCTTACCGGCGCTCTCAACCGCAAGGGAATGAACGATGCGCTCGCTACAGAAGTATCGCGGACCAAGCGTCAAGGCGGGCAACTGTGTCTCGCCCTCCTCGATATCGACAATTTCAAGAAACTAAACGACACGTTAGGCCACGCTGCGGGAGATGCAGCTCTCGTGCATTTGGCCAAGGTGGTAGAAGAAACCATCCGCCCTGAAGACACCCTCGCACGTTATGGCGGCGAAGAGTTTGTAGTGATTTTGCCTAATACTGGTCTGGAAGACGCTATCGTTGCAATGACGCGCGTACAACGCGAACTAACCAAACGCTTCTTCCTGCACAATAATGACAAAGTGTTAATTACTTTCAGTTGCGGCGTAGCCGAGTTAGCTCCTGACGAAACGGCTCCAGCCGCCCTGCAAAGGGCCGATGGCGCCATGTACCTCGCCAAGCGGGCCGGGAAAAATCGCGTCTTGGCCGGTTGATCAAGGAAAACCGTGATTTTCATTGACGCACTGCAGCGACTTGTGCATAATAGCGGTCTGCCGCGGGGTGGAGCAGTCTGGCAGCTCGTCGGGCTCATAACCCGAAGGTCGCAAGTTCAAATCTTGCCCCCGCAACCAAGGTTGTATACAAAGCGCCGGCTAGTCCGGCGCTTTGTTTTTCTGAGGTCAGTATGTCGCTTTCCTCTACTGCTTCTTAACGGTTTGGGGAAGGCGGGCGACACCCCGATGGGCAGACTCACTTTCAGCAGACTCTCCGCCAGCGACCTACGTGCCTTCATACGACAATTGGATCGCGAAATGGCGATCAGAAAGGTCTGACACCCATGCCGTCTCCCAAATCTCCCAATCCCTCCCGTCTCGATCAGGCGGTCGCCACAGCACGTCAAAATGCCGCCCTGCGCGAGAAGGACTACCGCGAACAGGCGCTCAAGATATATCCGTGGATCTGCGGGCGCTGCGCCCGCGAGTTCAGCCACGGCAACCTGCGCGAATTGACGGTGCATCATCGCGACCACAACCACCACAATAATCCGCCCGACGGCAGCAACTGGGAACTGCTCTGCCTCTACTGCCACGACAACGAGCACCAGAAGCAACTGGAGGCGCAATCGGGACGATCGATGGACACCTCACAGGCCAAAGTGGCGACGCACAACCCCTTCGCCGACCTAAAATCGCTGCTCAACAAGAGCCGTTAAGGGGTCTCAGTCAGCCGGCTCCTGCTCCATCACCCGATACGGCAGGTGGCTGGCCATCTCGTCCTGATAGTCACGCATAGCGCAGTCTTCACGCGCGAGATAGCGCCC
>CAZAWN010000181.1:0-5269 GCA_964488825.1 uncultured Methyloversatilis sp.
CCTGGACGCACGCCAAGGTCGAAGGCAAGCAGGAATATACCCAACTGCTCTACATACCCGCTCGTGCGCCCTTCGATCTGTGGGACCGCAACGCGCGCCACGGCATCAAACTGTATGTGCGCCGCGTCTTCATCATGGACGACGCCGAGCAGTTGATGCCGCTTTATCTGCGCTTCGTGCGCGGTGTGGTCGACAGTGCCGACCTGCCGCTCAACATCTCGCGCGAAATCCTGCAGGAAAGCAAGGATATTGAAGCGATCCGCAAGGGTTGCACCGGCAAGGTGCTTGGCCTGCTGACCGATCTCGCGGCAAACGACAAGGACAAGTACGCGAAGTTCTGGGGCGAATTTGGCAAGTTGCTCAAGGAAGGCGTCGGCGAAGATTTCGCCAACAAGGAAAAGATCGCCGCGCTGCTGCGCTTTGCCTCCACCGCGGCCGACAACACCGACGAGACTGTTTCGCTCGCCGACTATATCGGTCGCATGAAGCCAGAGCAGGAAAAGATTTACTACGTCACGGCCGAAACCTTCAATGCCGCGAAGAACAGCCCTCACCTGGAAATCTTCCGCAAGAAGGGCATCGAAGTGCTGCTGCTGTCCGACCGCGTCGATGAGTGGGTGGTTTCACATCTGACCGAGTTCGAAGGCAAGGAGCTGGTCTCTGTGGCCAAGGGCGGGCTCGATCTCGGCAAGCTCGAAGACGAGGCGGAAAAGAAGGAGCAGGAGCAGGAAGCCACCGACTTCAAGGAACTCACCGACAAGATCGCCAAGAGCCTCGGCGAGCGCGTCAAGGAAGTACGCGTCACGCACCGACTCACCGATAGCCCGGCCTGCCTGGTGGCCGACGAGCACGACGTGTCCGGCAACCTGGCGCGCATCCTCAAGGCGGCCGGGCAGAAAGCGCCCAGTTCCAAGCCGATTCTCGAAGTCAACCCGAAGCATCCAGTGGTGCTGCGCCTCAAGTACGAGGAAGCCAAGTTCGACGACTGGTCGGCCGTACTGTTCGAGCAGGCCATGCTCGCCGAAGGCGGTCAACTCGACGATCCGGCCAGTTTCGTCAAGCGCATCAACGACCTGATGCTGTCCCTGTCCTTGGGCGGCAAGTAACAAGCGACGGACGGGCCTGCCGCCGATCATCGGCGAGCGGGCCCCGCGCCGGTATTTCCCTTGCTTGCCGCAGGGAGTTCCGGTCAATCAGCCGATGCACCGCCCCTTTTCTCCAGCCACTCCAGCATTGTCGCGTACAGTTTTTGCGGATCAACCGGTTTGCTGATGTGCTCGTTCATGCCGGCGGCGAGGCAGGTTTCGCGATCTTCGTCGAAGGCGTTGGCGGTCATGGCGAGGATAGGGGTGGTTTTATTCAGCGAGTCGTGACGAATGGCGAGTGTCGCCTCCACGCCATTCAGCACCGGCATCTGCATATCCATGAGGATCAGGGCGTAAACGTTGTTGCGGGCGAAGTCGAGCGCTTGTAAGCCGTCTTCGGCGATATCGATGACGAAGCCGACATCCTCGAGTACGTAGCGAGAGACTTCCTGAGTGATCGGCTCGTCTTCCGCGAGTAAAACGCGCGTCCCGGCATAGGTGGCCAGCAAGCGTTGCTCTGCCGAGAGCGCTTCGAAACTCGGCGCTGGCGGGACGGCACTGGTTTCGTGTTTCTTGAGGGGAACGACAAACCAGAAGGTGCTGCCTTGTTCCGGCTCACTCTCCACGCCAATTTCGCCGCCCATCAGTTGCACGAGGCGCTTGCAGATCGCCAAGCCCAGCCCGGTTCCGCCGTACTTGCGGGTCATGCTGTTGTCGGCCTGCTCGAAGGACTGGAACAGTCGGGACTGGGCATCGGCATCAATGCCGATGCCGGTGTCGCTGACTTCGAAGCGTACTTGCAAGGCAGTCGGTGTTTCCCCGATCAACCGGGCGCGCAAGGTCACTTCGCCCTGGTCCGTGAATTTGATGGCATTGCCGACCAGGTTGAAGAGAATCTGCCCAAGCCGGAGCGGATCACCCAGGAAGGGGTGTTGCAGGAGATCGGAGGGGAAATCGACCCTCAAGCGCAAGCCTTTTTCAGTGGCCTTGTGGCCGAGCACGCCAACGAGGTTGCCGACAGCCTCGGACAGTTGCAAGGGTTGGTTTTCGAGCACCATGCGGTCGGCCTCGATCTTGGAAATATCGAGGATGTCGTTGATTACGCCGAGCAGGTTGTCGGCGGCGGTTTTGGCCTTGGCGAGCTGATCCTGGCCGACCGGATCGGCCATCCGTCGCCGCGCCATGTCGATCATGCCCATCACGCCATTCATCGGCGTGCGTAGTTCATGGCTCATGTTGGCGAGGAAGGTGCTTTTGGCACGGTTGGCGGACTCGGCGGCGTCCTTCGCGGCGGCCAGTTCAGCGGTGCGCACATCGACCAGTTCTTCGAGGTGGTTCCGGTGGCGTTCGAGTTCCAGTTCCGTTTCCTTGCGCGCGGTGATGTCATCGTAGAGGCCAAGCACCCCAATGACCTTGTCGGTGGCGTCGCGCAAGGGGACTTTGGAGGTGCGCAGCCAGAGTGTGCCGCCATCCGGCGTGGTTTGGGGTTCTTCGTAGTTCAGTCGAGACTGCCCCGTTTCCATGACGTGCTTGTCGTCGGCACGATAGAGTTCGGCTTGCGCGGCCCAGCCCATGGCAAAGTCGTCCCGGCCGATCAGTTCGGCTGGCGTCGTTTTGCCGGCATCACGCGCAAAGACCGGGTTGCAACCAAGATAACGGCATTCCTGATCTTTCCAGAACACGCGGATCGGGGCGGTGTCGATGACCGTCTGGAGTAGGGTTCTCGACGCCGTCAATTCGAGCAGTAAGCGTTCGAGGTCCGCTTTCTTGCTGTCCAGTTCAAGCAGCGCCTGACCTCCCGTACGTTTCAGATCGATGATCGACAAGAGCAGCTTGTCAAGCTCGTCGGCGGAGACCAAGGAGGGGGCATCGCGCTGGGCGGCCTGGCGCAGATCCTCCGGGGTGATGCCGCGCAACTCAGTGGCGACCTGCACCAGACGCTGGCGTACCAGGGTGTGATAAACCATGAGTACGATCAGGACGACGAGAACAATGACCAGCGTATTCCCGATGAAATAAATCAGGAGGTTACGGAGAATGGCTTTACGCTCCGCTTGCATGTCCTTGATCAGCGTCAGCGTGCCCAGAAAGTGCGTCCGGTCATCCGCGGTATGCACCAGGGGAAAAGAACGCTCGAAGCCTTCAGCGATATCCTGCTCGCCGTAGCGTAATTCCGGCATGGACTCCTGCGTCAGTCGGACGGCCGAAATGTCATGCATCCGGCGTATCCCTTCAAGCTGGATTTCCGTTTGGCTGGTGTTGAATGACCAAAGGCTGAGAATCAGCGGGGGAACGACATAATCCCCGATTGATGCGTAGTGACGATCAATAGCTTCCACTCGCTCCTGGTAGCTGAGAAAGGCTTCGCTCAGGGAGACCAGCAGGGAACCGAACAGACCGACCAGCAAGGACCATTTCAACAGGTGGCGGGTAACTTTGCTGCCGATGCCGAGAAAGTGCAAAGGCTGCTTCGATGGGTTTGCACGTTCCAAGAGACTTCCTTTACTCGGTGCGCAGCGAGTGCATGATCCGGTGGTAGGCGCCATCCGCCTTCATGTCGCGTAATGCCTGGGCAAGACGGGGAACCAAGGCCTCGTGTCGCTTGTGCAGGTAAAGGTACATGTCGATATCCTTCAGCGCGGGGGCAAGCGGGGCGATGGAAGACAGTCCCATGCGGCTGACCAGAGCGACACCGTCGGCGCGCGTATAAAGTGCCAGGTCGATGCGGTCGCTATCGAGCATTTTGAATAGCTGCTCGGGTGTGTCGACCTTGGTTACGTTGCGGGCAGTGGTTGCGTTCGCCTCGAACATCTTCCAGCCGGTAATGAAGGCAACGCGGTAGGGCTTCAGGCTTTCCCAGCCCTGGGTTACATTGATCCGGGCATCTTTCGCAAAGGCGACGAAACTGATGCCGATATAAGTTTCCGGCACCTGCATCAGGTTCGGGTACTGGCTAGCCAGCCCGGATACGCGCAAACCCTCGCCGTCAATTTCACCCTGGTTGGCCATATGCAGGGAACGCTCCGAGGGGTTGCTGACGAGCCTGATATCGACCCCGATGCGGCGAAAAGCCTCTTTCGAGAGCAGTTCCAGTGCCTTGCGATCCAAGGGAGTATTGTTGGTGCTGATCACCAGTTCCTGGGCCTGCGCCAATGTCAGGAACGACAGGCACAACAGGCCAGCGAGAATCGACTTCAGCAGGGTCTTGACGAGGTTCATGCGTACTCCCATTCCTTTTCCTATGGCATGTGATATCGCCGGCTATGTCTGCTTTTGCAGCCACGTCAAAAGTGTATCGTACAACCTCTGCGGGTCGACTGGCTTGCTGATGTGATCATTCATCCCCGCGTCGAGACAAACCGTTTTGTCTTCGTCAAATGCATTGGCCGTCATGGCGAGGATCGGCGTGGTCAGGTTGAGCGAGTAGGCGCGGATGGCCTGCGTGGCTTCGACACCGTTCATCACTGGCATCTGCATGTCCATCAGGATCAGGGCGTAGTGGGTTTGCCTGGCGAGTTGCAGCGCCTGCTGCCCGTTTTCAGCAAGATCGACCAGCAGGCCGACGTCTGCCAGCAAACCGCGCGATACCTCCTGAGAGACGGGTTCGTCTTCAGCCAGCAGCACGCACGAACCGGCAAATTCGCTGTGCAGGCGTTGCTCTGCCGCAAGAGCGGCAAAACCCGGCGCTGGCGTGACGGCACCGGGTTCCCGTTTCTTCAGCGGAATATCGAACCAGAAGGTGCTGCCCGTGCCCGGTGCGCTTTCTACGCCAATCTCGCCGCCCATCAGTTGTACCAGACGCTTGCTGATCGCCAGGCCCAGGCCGGTGCCGCCATACTTGCGGGTCATGCTGTTGTCGGCCTGTTCGAAGGACTGGAACAGGCGGGCCAATGCTTCTGGCGCAATGCCGATGCCGGTGTCGATTACCGCGAAGCGTACTTGCAGGGCTGCAGCGGTTTCACCCATCTGCCGGACATGCAAGACTATTTCGCCGTGCTCGGTAAATTTGATGGCATTGCCGATCAGGTTGAAAAGAATCTGGCCGAGGCGCAGCGGGTCGCCCTTCAGTTGGGCCTGGGCAAGTTCGGCGGGAATATCGACCGCGAGGCGCAGGCCTTTCTCGCTGGCCTTGTGGCCGAGGGTGCCGGTCAAATTGGCAATGCTCTCGGCAATTTGCAGGGGCT
>CAZAWN010000181.1:5279-5633 GCA_964488825.1 uncultured Methyloversatilis sp.
GCGTTCAGCCTCGATCTTGGAAATGTCGAGAATATCGTTAAGCACGCCGAGCAGGCGGTCGGCGGAAAGCTTGGCCTTGTCGAGCTGGTCGAGGCCCTTGGGGTCGCTCATCCGCCGTTTGGCCAGATCGATCATGCCCAGTACGCCGGTCATCGGCGTGCGCAGTTCGTGGCTCATGTTGGCAAGGAAGGCCGTCTTGGCCCGGCTGGACGCTTCAGCGGCGATCTTCGCGTTCATGAGCTCTGCAGTACGCGACAGGACCATGTCTTCCAGATGCTGGCGGTGTCGTAAAAGTTCGGCTTCGGCCTGTTTCCGTTCGGTAATGTCGCGGTTCGAAATCCGCCGGCCAGCCGG
>CAZAWN010000182.1:0-5598 GCA_964488825.1 uncultured Methyloversatilis sp.
TACACTTTGCTACAGATTTTGTCGGTCTCGGTTTTCGAGAAAACCTCGATTTCATCCGCCTTGCAGCCCGAGACCAACAGAATCAATGTACCTAACTTCGGTAACCAACTGAATTCGTTTGAAAATTAACCGGACACTACTGAAACGAAATACACCCAGGCAGCGCCCGTCATTACTTCATACTTTGACCGCAAAATGCTTGAAGGAAAGCTGCCACCCAAGCAGATAAAAATGTTACAGGCATGGATTGAGATACACAAAGAAGAGTTGCTTGTCGATTGGGAGCTTGCCGTCAATGGTCAGGACCCTTTCCGTATCGCACCCTTGCAGTGAGGTCTGCCATGTTGATTGATGTTGTTGCCGTTGTTCCTCAAGAAGACTTCCAGCTCGACCTCGAATACGCAAACGGAGAACGCCGTCGTTTCGACATGAAATCATTGTTGGCGATGAGGCCGTGGGGTCGCATTGCGTCACCAGCGATTTTCAGTCGTGTGCGTGTCAATTACGGCACCGTGGTCTGGCCAGGCGAAATCGATATTGCACCTGAGACCCTTTATGATGACTCTGTGCCTGTCGAAGAAGCCAGCGAAGCTGACCTTGCGGCCGCTCCCAAAATCGGCGCTGGCGAGACGGCAGAAATGTCGTGAAATCGATAATCGAAGCTACAATGACCTCGTTGTATCAACCAAAGGTGATAATTGAGATGCCCAAGATTTATTTTGTTCGCGCCGAATGGGATGACGAAGCGTCAGTCTGGGTAGCAACTTCCGACGATGTCCCTGGCCTTGCGACCGAAGCGGATACTCTCGAAGCTTTGTCTGCGAAACTCCAAACCCTCGTTCCCGAACTACTCGATGCCAACGGGCAGCACGACAGCGACGAAGTTCCGTTCGAACTTCTCGCACGCAAATTCTCTGTCGCTCATCGAAACTCACACTGATGGGTGGCAACTTTGCACCAGAACTGAAACGCTTGTTGCTCGAAGCAGGTTGCCGATTCGAGCGTCCCGGTAAGGGCGATCACGATATCTGGTCGTCACCGCACACTGGCGTCCGCTTCCCTGTAGATCACAAGATCAAATCACGACACACTGCTAATGCCGTGCTGAAACAGGCAGGCTTGCCCAAGCAATTCTGATGTTGTTTTTTGAACAACAGGGGGGACAGACCACGGTTTTCCCGCACTGCAGAACAGCCACCGTGGGCGGCTGGGTGACGGGTTAAAAGTTACAATAGCCGCAAATGAGCCCCACCATATTTCGTTCAGGCAAGTTCAGGTTCTACTTTTTCTCGCGATAAGAAATGCGCATGCATGTCCATGTCCAATCTCCCGACAGCGAGGCGAAGTTCTAGCTTGAACCCGTAATTGCATTGGCTCAGCACACCGGCTTGTCTCGACGGGAATTCAGCGAGGCTCAACAACTGGTGCATCAATAACTGAGGCACCACACTGTTAAGCGGAAACAGTGGGAGTTGGCCGTCAATGGACAGCAATTGTTCGCAATCAACCCATTGAAATAGGAGGGGAACCTTGGAATCTGTCATTCGTGTTGTACCGCATGACGACTTTACCCTCGAACTCTGGTTCGATACGGGAGACCATCGCCTGTTCGACGCACACCCTTACTTGAACAAAGGCGTCTTCGTTCAGCTACAAAACCTGCAACGCTTCAAACAGGCCTTTGTAGCGCTGGATACCGTTTGCTGGCCAGGCGAAATCGACATTGCACCGGAGACGCTTTACGATCGCTCCGTGCCCGTCGAAGAAGCCAGCGAAGCCGCCCTTGCGGCCGCTCCCAAAGTCGGCGCTGGCGAGACGGCAAGGCTTATGGTCTTGCCGTAATCACCTCGCCCCCTACACCTTCAGGAAATTGGCGCGGTAATACTTGAGTTCCTCGATGGACTCGTAGATATCCGCCAGCGCTTCGTGTTTGCCGCCTTTCTTGACGCCTTTGGCGATCTCCGGCGTCCAGCGCTTGCAGAGTTCCTTGAGCGTCGAGACGTCGAGGTTGCGGTAATGAAAATAGACTTCCAGCTTCGGCATGTGGCGCGCCATGAAGCGGCGATCCTGACAGATGGAGTTGCCGCACATCGGCGACTTGCCCTGCGGGACATAGCGCTTCAGGAAATCGAGCGCCTGGGCTTCGACGGCCGCCTCGTCGAGCACCGAGGCCTTGACCTTGGCGATGAGCCCGGACTTGCCATGGGTTTTCTTGTTCCAGTCGTCCATCGCGTCGAGAATCGCATCGGGTTGATGCACCGTCCATACGGCGCTTTCGGCGATCACTTCGAGTTGCGAATTGGTGATGACCATCGCCAGTTCGATGACGCGGTCGCGGTCGGGTTCGAGTCCGGTCATTTCCATATCGAGCCAGACGAGTGCATTTTGGTCTTGTGCCATACTGCATGCCTTCGAGTAGTTAACTGCCTGCATTCTTGCATATCCAACCTGCTTTCCGCTTATGTCCGACCTGTTCTCTACAGTGTTTCTCGCCATGCTGGCGCTCACCACGCTGCTGCGCGTTTTTCTTTCGATGCGCCAGATGCGCCATGTAGCGGCCCATAGCGCGGCCGTGCCGGCCGAATTCGCCGACCGCATTCCGCTCGCCGATCACCAGAAAGCCGCCCGCTATACGCTGGCAAAACAGCGCCTCGGCCTCGCCGAACTAGCCGTCGATGTCGGCCTGCTGCTGGCCTTCACCTTCGGCGGCCTGCTGGCGACATTCGATGCGTTCTGGCGCAGCGTTTTCCCGGAGAATGCTTACGCTTACGGCCTGGCCTTGTTCGCCAGCGTCGGCGTAGCGGGTTTTCTGGTCGGGTTGCCATTCGCGCTGTACCGTACCTTCAAGCTGGAAGCCGACTTCGGTTTCAACAAGACCACGCCCGGCCTGTTCATCGCCGACTTTTTCAAGCAGTTGATCCTCGCGGTGCTGATCGGCGCGCCCTTGCTGCTGCTCGTACTGTGGCTGATGGATGCGATGGGCCAACCGTGGTGGCTCTACGTCTGGATGACCTGGCTGGCCTTCAACCTGCTCGTGCTGCTGCTCTACCCGACCGTGATCGCGCCGCTGTTCAACAAGTTTTCGCCGCTCGCCGAGGGCGAAGTCAAGCAGCGCATCGAGGCGCTGTTGGCGCGCTGTGGCTTTGCCAGTTCCGGCTTGTTCGTGATGGATGGGTCGAAACGCTCCGCCCACGGCAACGCCTACTTCACCGGCTTCGGCAAAAGCAAGCGCATCGTCTTCTTCGACACGCTGATCGACAAGCTCACGCCCGGCGAAGTCGAAGCGGTGTTGGCGCACGAACTGGGGCACTATCAACGCCGCCACATCGTCAAGCGCATCGTCGTCATGGCCGCGCTGGCGTTGGCACTGCTCGGCTTGCTCGGCGTGCTGATCGACCAGGCCTGGTTCTACGAAGGTTTGAAAGTCGGCTCCGGCAGTACGGCAATGGCGCTGATCCTGTTCTCGCTGGTGCTGCCGGTTTTTACTTTCCCGCTCGGGCCGCTGATGTCCTGGCACTCGCGCAAACATGAGTTTGAGGCCGATGCTTACGCAGCGCAGCAGTCCGACGGCAATCAACTGATCGCCGCGCTGGTCAAGCTCTACCGCGATAACGCCGCGACGCTGACGCCCGATCCATTGCACTCGCTGTTCTACGATTCGCACCCCCCGGCGAGCGTGCGCATCGCGCATCTCAAGGGATGCTGACTGGTATCGTCACCGCCGCTTTCGGGCGGCACTACGAAGTCACCCTCGCCGACGGCCGCATCGTCAACGGTATCCCGCGCGGCAAGAAAAGTCTCTACGCCTGCGGCGACCGGGTCACCCTCGGCCCGCTGCACGACAGCGAAGCGCCGATCCTCGCCCATGCGCCGCGCACCTCCCTGCTCTACCGCAGCGACCCGTGGAAAGAAAAGATCATTGCCGCCAATGCCACGCAAATCGTGCTGGTGGTGGCCACCGAACCGGCCTTCTCCATCGATCTGATCTCGCGTGCGCTGGTGGCCGCCACGCATCAAACACTGCGGCCGATCATCGTGCTCAACAAATGCGATCTGACCGCCGCGCTGCCCGCAGCGCGCGCGCAACTCGCTCCCTTTGTTGGACTAGGCATTCCGCTCGTCGAACTCAGCGCCCTGGCCGATGCCACAGCGCTTTCCCCCTGGCTGACCGGACAGACATCGGTCCTGGTCGGCCAGAGCGGCATGGGCAAGTCGACACTGGTGAACGCCCTGATTCCGGAAGCCGGCGCGGCAACCCGGGAAATCTCCATCGCCCTCGATTCCGGCAAGCACACCACCACGCATGCGCGCATGTATGCGTTCGATACAGGGGCTTTAATCGATTCACCCGGCTTGCAGGAATTCGGCCTCGCCCACCTGACGCGCGGCGAAATCGAGATGGGCTTTGTCGAATTCGCACCTCTGCTGGGCCAGTGCCGCTTTCGCGATTGCAAACACGAAAACGAACCCGGCTGCGCGGTCAAGGAGGCCTGCGCGGCCGGCGCCATCGATGCACGCCGCCTGGCCCAGTTTGTCGCCATCGCCAACGAGGGTGACCGCGCGAAGGCCTTCTGATGGCGCATCTGTTCGTCGACATCTCGTCGCACGGCTTCGGCCACCTCGCCCAGACCGCGCCGGTGTTGAACCGGCTCGTCGAACTGCGTCCCGACCTGCGTCTCACGCTGCGCAGCGGCCTGCCGTTGGCGAAGTTGCGTCAGCGCATCCGCATACCCTTCGAGCACATCGCCGCCGCCAGTGATTTCGGCTACGTGATGATCGACGCGCTGACCATTGACCTGCCCGCCAGTCGCGCGCGCTACCAGGCGCAGCATGCCGACTTCGCCGCACGGGTGGATGCCGATGCCGCCCTGCTGCGCAATCTCGGCGTGAAGGCGGTTTTTTCCAACGTTTCCTACCTGCCGCTCGCCGCCGCGGCGCAGACGGGTCTGCCCGCCGTGGCGCTGTGTTCGCTCAACTGGGCCGATGTGTATGAGCACTATTTCGGCGCAGATGACATTCACGCGGACATGCTGGCTGCCTACCGCAGCGCGTTATTCCTGCGTGCCACCCCCGGCATGCCGATGCCACAACTTAACCGGCTCGAAGCGATTGGCCCGCTCGCCGAACCCGGCCGGGCGCGGCGCGCCGAACTGCGCGCGAAACTCGGCGCTGGCAGTACGGCACGGATTGCGCTCGTCGCGCTGGGCGGCGTGCCGATCCGGCTGCCGGTCGAGCACTGGCCGGTCTTGCCCGATACGCATTGGCTGGTGCCGACGGACTGGCGGGTGCAGCGCCCCGACATGCACGCCATTGAACCGCTGCTGGCCGACGGCTGGACCTTCGCCGACCTGCTGCGCTCGGTCGATAGCATCGTCGCCAAACCCGGCTACGGCACCTTTGCCGAAGCGGCCTGCAACGGCACGGCAGTCCTCTACCAGCGCCGCACCGACGGCTGGCCGGAGCAGGATTGCCTGATCGAGTGGTTGCAGCGGCATGCCCGCTGTGCGGAAGTGTCACCAGCAGACCTGCTGGCCGGAAACCTCGGCCCGGCGCTCGATCGCTGCCGGCAACGTGCCGTCCTACCCGCGCCGACTTTCA
>CAZAWN010000183.1:0-5506 GCA_964488825.1 uncultured Methyloversatilis sp.
GGCCTACTTCATGCAGGCCTACCATGTCTATCTCGATCCCGAGATGATTCGCAACGTCTTGCACACCAATCCGAGCGAGGCAGGGGAACTGCTTACCTGGGTCATGGCGCCATTGATAGCCGCTGTTCTACTAACCCTTCCCTGGCATTGATCTTCTGGGTCGATGTGCGCCATGTCCCCCTGCTGCCCGCCCTCGGATTCCGCATTGTCAGCATCGTTGTCGCCCTGCTTTCCGGCGCAGGGGGCCTTGATGATTTCCTTCCAGGATTTTTCATCTTTCATGCGGCTATGACCTGTTTGCTCCCGTGTCGTTCTGGCAACCGCTAACGGGCCAGCGCAGTTGCGCCATAAAACCGCCGCCGTCGAGATTGGCGATTTCGAGGCGGGCGCCATGCAGTTCGGCGATGCGGCGCACGATCGCCAGACCCAAACCGCTGCCTTCGGCGGTGGCTTCGCGGCCGCGGTAGAAGCGTTCGATCAATTTCGGCAGCTCGTCGGTGGCTACTCCAGGGCCGGCATCCTTGACGCCAAGTACTGTTTCGCCATGTTCGAGTGTTGCAAAAACCTCGATAGTGCTTCCCATGGGCGAGTAACGAAGCGCATTGTCGATCAGGTTGCGCAAGGCGACTTCGAGCAAATCGGCATCGCCGCGCAAGGGAAGCGAGTTTGCAGACGCTGAAAAATGCAGGTCGGCGCGACGCTGGGACGCAAGTTCGCCCGCGCGTGTAACGGTTTGCCTGGCCAACGACACCAGATTGAGGGTTTGCGGCGCGGCCAGGCGCGCCAGCGGGTCGAGACGGGCCAAACGAAGCAATTGCTCGACCAGACGCGTGGCGCGATCCGTTCCCACCACAACTTGCTGCAGGGCATGATCGCGTTCTTCCGACTCCCGGCCCGCCATTGCCACCTGCGCCTGGATGCGGATGGCTGCCAAGGGCGTGCGCAACTCATGCGCCGCATCGGCGGTGAAGCGTCGCTCGTTTTCGAGTGTCTGGCTCAGGCGTGATAGCAAACGATTCAAGGCGTCGACCAACGGACGCGCCTCGGAAGGGACGGGAATGTTATTCAGGGGCTGGAGGTTTTCCGCTGTGCGCGCAGCAACTTGCCCGGCCAGATCGTCGAGTGGTTTGAGGCCGCGGCGAACCGAGAAGAAGACCAGACCGATCAGCACCGGGGCGAACAGGAGGAGCGGCAAGACCGTTTTCGCGGCGATCTCAAGCGCTTCCTTGTCGCGCAGACGAATCGACTGGGCGACAAGAATCCGAAAGCTTCCCGAATCGGTAGACAGAATCAGGGTGCGCCAGCGCTCTCCAGCCTGCTCGATATCAGCAAAGCCGAGCTGATCATTCAGCGGTCGCGTCGGGGCATGGAGGGATTTTGCCAGCAGCGTTCCATCCGCGAGCCCGACCATGAATTCAAGTGTTAGCTCGCTGCGCCGCTTGCGTACGCCGCGCATGATCGCCATCTCGCGGGCCAGTTCGTCCAGATGTTCGGTCGCGCGCGTGGCTTGCGCCAGTAACAACGCGCCGGACTGAGCCAATTGGCCATCCATCAGTTCTTGAATCTCATGGCGTGCCTGCCGGTAACTCAAGGCGGCCGCCACGGCCCAGGTAACCAGAATGACCGCCGAAACCAGCAGCAGCAAGAGCCTGCGGAGCGAGCGTACGTGAGGGCTCATCCGTTGCCCTCGGCCAGTTCGTATCCCAATCCGCGCACTGTGCGAATGAATCCGCCCCCCAGTTTTTTGCGCAGATGGTGGATATACACCTCGACGGTATTGCTTTCGCTTTCCTCGCCCCAGGCATAGAGGCTTTCTTCGAGTTGCGTGCGGGTGCGGATATGGTGCTTGTGCGTCAGAAAGTCATGCAGGAGGGCGTACTCGCGCGCCGAAAGGCTGATCGGTTCGCCGTGCAGCGTTACCCGCCGGCTGGCTGGATCGAGCGTCACGTCGCCGTGGCTCAGCACCGGGGCGGCCGAACCGCCCGCCCGGCGCAACAACGCCCGCAAGCGCGCCTGCAATTCCGGCAAGTCGAAGGGCTTGGTCAGATAGTCGTCGGCGCCGGCATCAAGACCGGCTACCTTGTCTTCACTGGTATCGCGCGCGGTCAAAATCAGTACCGGCAGATGACTGCCGCGCCCGCGCAGTTCGCGCAATACCGCCAGACCATCTCGCCCCGGCAGGCCCAGGTCAAGTACGCAGAGGTCGTAGACCTGATCGCGCAGGGCGCGTCGCGCCGTTTCCCCGTCGCGCACCCAGTCGACCGCATAGTCGGCCAGCCGCAGTCCGGCGCGGACGCCGTCGCCCAGCAGGCCGTCGTCTTCTACCAGCAAGGCGCGCAATTAGCGAGATTCCTTTTCAAGTTTCTTCAACAATACCTCGATTTCCTGACGTCGGCCGCTGTCCGCCAGTTCGCGCCCCGTACGCGGCGGTGCCTTGAGCGCCTTTTGCAGATGGACGCGCGCCTCGTTCAGACGGTCACGTTCGGCAAGATACTCCCCGTAAAAGAAGTTCGGGTCAATCCCGTCCGGGTTCAGCGTCAGCGATGTCTTGAAATACGCTTCCGCCTGGTCCTTGTCGCCAAAGCCGATCGGCCAACCCGGGACCTTGGCGTACAAGGTGGCCAGGCTGGTATAGGCCGATCCACTCAAGGCCTTGTCGTTGAGCTTCAATGCGGCGTCAAGTTGTTCTTTGGCGTTTTTCGCCAGCGATAACGCGCCGAGTCCGCCCTTGGCTCCCGCTTCGCTGGAGAGGACGATGCCCTCCCAGATCAGCAACTCGGCCACGTTCGGGTTGGCTTCGACCAGGCTGCGCGCCTGCACGGCTAGCGCACGGTACTGTTCGGCCTGCTGTTTCTCCGGCAGGCGATACTTGATTTCGGCCCAACGTTCCTGAATCGGTCGAACAAGCTCATCCGGGGGGGCAGCTTGTGACAGGCCGAAAGCCAGGCTGGCCAGAATTAGGAATAGATGACGAATGGGATAGAGTGATTTCATGAGGGTCCTTTCAATATTAACGTGAAGGTGCAAATTGCTTGATGGTGGCGAGTTTGCCGGCCAGAGCGCGGTCAATCAGCGATGGAGCGATGCCGTTTAGCCAGGCGAAAATCTTTTCCGGAAAGCCGAAGTGACGCTCGCCGCTCTCCTGCCGAAGAGCGGCGACCACTTGACGCGCAACCTGCTCGGTGGTGTCGCTGCGATTGTTCAGGGCGCGATTCAGGGCATTCACTTCCGGGGAATTCAAGGGGGTGTCGATCGCGCGTGGCGCCATGTACATGACCGAGATGGCGGTATCGCCGAGTTCGCGACGCAGAGCCTGCGAAAAACCGCGCAGCCCGGATTTGGCCGCCGAGTATGCCGCGAACCCAGGGAAGGGAAGGCTGCCGAACGTCGAACCGATGTTGACGATCATGGCTTCCGGACGCGTTTTGAGCCAAGGCAGCAGGGCGTGCGTCAGGCGCATCGGGGCGATCAGATTGGTGGCCAGTACTTGTTCCGCTGCCGGCCAATCCATGCGGTCGAACAAGTCGAAGCCGCCGATGCCGGCGTTGTTGATCAAGCCATTCACGCCAAACTCACGGGCCGCCCCAACAGCAGCGGCAATTCCTTCCGGGCGTGTCAGGTCGGCTCTGACGCTGGAACTCTCGCCGCTTAGGTGGCGGCTGACTTCGGCCAAACGGGAGGCATCCCGGCCGGCAAGCAAGAGTTGAGCTCCGGCAGCCGAAAGCTGTTTGGCCAATTCCTGCCCCAGGCCGCCGCTGGCACCGGTGAGCAGAATGCGGGCGTCGGTCAGTTGCACAAGGGTTCCTCCCAAGCCGGCAAGGCGCGAAACAGGTCGCCGTAAAGACGATAGAAGATACGGGCGCAACGCACCACCTCCTCTTGGTCGTCGGGTTCCATCTGTTCCAGCAACCGGGCTAGATGCTGGGTGTGTTCCTGATCCAGCGTGCCGTGCGAGCGCAGATAGGTGAATGCGCTGTCCGGCAAACCCAGGGCGTCCTGGATCTGTTGCGCGGCGGCGAGCGCCAGAGCGACGCTGGTGCCCTCCAGAACGAAAACCATGCCAAAAAATCCGGCCGGATTGCCGCGATTAACCAGATCGTAAGCGTAGGCGACCATTAGTTCGGCCGGCAGGTCCGGCCGACTCGCGCGCACCTCGCCGGCAGCGCCGCCCGCCGCGGCGATGTCGTTGAGAATCCATTCCTCGTGACCGATCTCTTCCTCGATGTATTCCGCCACCGCGCGGCGCAACCAGGCCAAACGCTCGGGCAGGCGGCCGCCCAACAGCATCAGCAAGGGCGTGGTGTGGCGCACGTGGTGGTAGGCCTGACCAAGAAAGGCCAGGTACGATGCGCGGCTTACCCGACCGGCCAGACAGTCGGCGATGATCGGCGCGGCCATCAGTTGCTGTCGCTCCGCGGTGGTCAGGGCAATCAGTTGATCATAGAAGCTCATGGTGGTGTTCCTTTCCGGAATGTAGGGCCGCGAGGGCGGCGGAATGGTGCGCAAGAATGGCCGAGCGTACCGGTCTGCCGTTGCCGGTCAGCTGGCCGTTTTGCGTTGAAAATGGTGCGCTTGTCAGCCATGCGGCAAGCCTGGCGTACTCCGGCAAGTGCCTATTGGCCTGGCCGACGGCTGCCGTCAGGTCGTCGTGGCTCGCTCCGGACGCCGGGACCAGAACCGCTGTGAGAGTCGGTTGACCCTCCCCGCTCACGATGGCCTGCGCGATGGCTGGTTGGGCGAGCAGTGTCGCTTCCACCCATTCAGGAGACACGTTGCGGCCGAACGAAGTGATCAGCAAATTCTTGCGTCGACCGTTCAGGTGAAGATTTCCGCTCTCATCGAACTGCCCAAGATCGCCGGTGTGAAACAGTGCGCCTGCCGGATGGGCTGAAGCGCTCGCGGCGTCGTGCAGGTAGCCGAGAAACGCGCGTGCCTTCACGCAGACTTCGCCCGCTTCGGTGGTGACTTCGACATGGGGCAGGGGGCGCCCCACGCCACCTCCGCGAGAGTCATGATTGTCGGGGCGGTTCATGCAAACGACGGAACCGCACTCCGTCAAGCCATAGCCCTGATAGACGGGGATGCCCAGTCGGGTGGCGCGGGCGAGCAGGTCCGGCGCGACATGGGCGCCGCCGACGGCGACGAATTGCAGTGCGCAGGGCGGACGTTGCCCGGTCGCTTCGAGAAACAAAACCCAGGCCTTGAGCAATTCCGGCACCAGGATCAGGCTGTCCGGATGTGTCTGCGCGACGGCGGTGTGCAAGCCGGCCGGATCGAAGCCGGCCATACCGCGCCAACCGAGGCGCGGCAGGGAGGTCAGGCGGATTTGCGCGCCTAGCAGCAGCGGGGCGTAGATCCCCGCGATGTTTTCAAGCAGCAAGGCCAGCGGCAAGACTGCCAGATGACGCTGCAAGCTGGCGGGTTTGAACACTTCGGCCAGCGCTTGTGCGGTTTCGATCAGACCGGCTGCGCTCAGACAAACCCCCTTGGGGGAGCCGGTACTGCC
>CAZAWN010000184.1:0-5382 GCA_964488825.1 uncultured Methyloversatilis sp.
TCGGCAACAATCTGCTGCAGGTGCTCCGCGCTCTTGAAACTCTCGGCGTAGAGCTTGTAGATGTCCTCGGTGCCGGAGGGGCGGGCGGCGAACCAGCCGTTTTCCGTCGTCACCTTCAGGCCGCCGATCGGCGCGTCGTTACCCGGCGCGCGCGTCAGGCGGGCGGTGATCGGCTCACCGGCCAGCATCGCGGCGGAAACCCGTTCGGGGGATAATTTCTTGAAGGCGGCCTTCTGCGCTGGCGTGACCGGCGTATCGATGCGGAGGTAGTGCGGCGCACCGTACTGCGCCGCGAGGTCTCGATAGTGCTCGCCCGGGTCCTTGCCGGTGACGGCAGTGATCTCCGCCGCCAGCAGGCCGAGGATGATGCCATCCTTGTCGGTCGCCCAGGCCGAACCGTCCAGCTTGAGGAAACTCGCCCCGGCGCTTTCCTCGCCGCCAAAGCAGAATTGCCCGTCCAGCAAGCCTTGCGAGAACCACTTGAAGCCAACCGGCACCTCCAGCATCCTGCGGCCCAGGCCACCCACGACACGGTCGATCATGCCGCTCGAAACCAGCGTCTTGCCGATGGCAGCACTGTTCGGCCAATGCGGGCGATGGGTCAGCAAATAGTTGATCGCGACGGCGAGATAGTGGTTGGGATTCATCAGCCCGACCGAGGGCGTGACGATACCGTGACGATCCACATCGGCGTCGTTGCCCCAGGCGATGTCAAACTTGTCCTTCAGGCCCACCAGGCTGGCCATGGCGTAGGGGCTGGAACAGTCCATGCGAATCTTGCCGTCGTGGTCGAGCGTCATGAACGCGAAGGCCGGATCGACCCGCGGATTAACCACAGTGATGTCCAGGCCGTAGTGGTCGGCAATCGGCTTCCAGAACGCCACCGCCGCGCCGCCCATCGGATCGACACCGATACGCAGCTTGGCCTTGCGGATGGCGGCCATGTCGATCACCTCGCCCAGCGCCGCGATATAGGGCGTCATCAGGTCGACGGCATGCGTCGTGGCGGTAGCCAGCGCCGCATCGTAATCCATCCGTTTCACGCCGCGATTGCCGTCGGCCAGCAAGGCATTGGCGCGGTTTTCGATCCAGCCCGTGACGTCGGTATCGGCCGGCCCGCCGTGCGGCGGGTTGTACTTGATACCGCCATCCTGGGGCGGATTGTGCGAGGGGGTAATGACGATGCCGTCGGCCGTGCCGTCGCGCGAGCGCCGAGTTTCGTCACCATTGTGTGCCAGGATGGCACGCGAGATCGTCGGCGTGGGCGTAAAGCCACCCTCCTTTTGCAGATGCACGGTCACACCGTTGGCGGCCAGCACCTCGATAACGTTCCGCTGTGCCGGCGCGGAGAGGGCATGGGTATCCATGCCGAGGAACAGCGGCCCGGCAATGCCCGCCTGAACGCGATACTCGGCGACGGCCTGGGCGATGGCAAGGATGTGCGCCGCGTTGAAACTGCCATTCAGCGCCGTACCACGATGGCCGCTAGTGCCGAAAGCAACGGGTTGCGTGGCCGGGCCAGAATAGGCGGCGAGCAACGCGGGGATGTCAGTCAGGCTGGTGGCGGGAGCCGCCTGGCCGGCGAGTGGGTGGGTCATGATGTCCTCCTGAGGTTTATTGGAATGTTGCGGAGATTCTAATCCTCCCCGAATGCCGTCTTGCCAGGCGATGGGGATGTGAAAAACGGGTAAATTTGCAGCCCATCGGCAAGCCGGCGGCACCTCAGCACGGGTACGAGACTTGACGACGAGGAACGACAGTGAAGTAGACTGGCATCCAGCAGGGGGAGGCGACAATGTTCATGAAACGGGCTGCAGCAATGAAAGCGGGCAAATGGGTTCTGGCGCTGGTGTTGGTGATCGGGCTGCTGCCCGACGGGATGACGCAAACGGACGTTTCCCGACTTGAGCGCATTCGGGCGGAGAACAAGTTGCGGGTTTGCATCTGGCCCGACTATTACGGGATTTCTTTCCGCAACCCGAAAACCCAGACACTCTCCGGGATTGATGTGGATATGGCGGAGGCTCTGGGCAAGGATCTGGGCGTGCGCGTCGAGTTTGTCGACAGCTCGTTCGCACGCTTGATTGCCGATGTAACGGAAGACCGTTGCGACATTGCCATGTTTGCCATCGGGATTACCCCGCAGCGGTTGGAGAAACTGCGTTTCACCCAACCGCACCTGGCCAGCGACATATTCGCCATTACCACACGCAGCAATCGGCGCATCCAGAGCTGGGAGGATATCGACAAGTCTGGCACCGTCGTTGCCGTGGCAAAAGGCACGCTGCACGAACCCGTGATGCGCCAGCGCTTGAAATCGGCCGAATTGCGCGTGCTCGACACTCCGCAGGCCCGCGAGCAAGAAGTGGAATCGGGACGCGCGGACGTCTTCATGACCGACTTCCCCTTCAGTCGGCGCATGCTCGAAACCACCGACTGGGCGCGCCTCGTCAAGCCGCCAGCGGCTTATCACATCACGCCCTACGCGTATGCGCTCAAGCCGGGTGACGACATCTGGCACCGTCGGCTCGAACAGTTTGTGGCCGCGATCAAGAAAGACGGGCGACTGATGGCGACGGCGCGGCGTCATCAACTGGACCCTATTGTCGTCGTCGAGTAGGCGCCCGCAAATGAACAGTCGCGCGTTGACCTCAAGCGGGATGCAAGGCGCCCGTCGCCTGCGGCGCGCCTTCGTCCTGTTGCTGATCGGCCTGCAGGCGCTGCTTGTCATTGCGGTGGTCGCCGGTGCTTTCCAGTACGCGCGCCTGTTGCGCGACAACGCCCTGAAGGAGCAGTCGAACCATGCCGAACGCAACGTCCAGGGAGCGGAGGAACACCTCAGTCAGACCCTGTATCTGATCGAACGGACGCTGACGAACCTGCCGGAGCTGAGCGGTTTCCGCCCCGGACAAGCCGCCACGGAAACGCAATCACGGCTGGAAACCCTGCAACGTCAGATGCCCGTCCTGCGTTCCCTGTCGCTGGCCGATCAAACGGGGCGCATCGTCGCCAGTTCGGCGGCGGCCAATCTTGGTCGGCAGGTCGCCCTGCACACCATGCTCCCGGACGTTCCGGTGGAGCGTACCGGGCTGCTGCGCCTGGGCGCCCCATGGCAGGGACGCGACTTTGCCGACGGCCACCCCACCCATCCAGACCGGGCGGCCGATCCGCTCGACAACACCTTTATTCCGCTGGCGCTGGCGCTGCCGGGCAAAGACGGTCTGGTAGCCGTAGCGGCGGCGAATAGCGACTATTTTCTAAACCGCATCCTCGGCAGTTTCGACGCCACCTTATTGTCAGTCACCGTTTTCGACTACAACGGCACGCTGTTGCTTGGCAATACCGCCGATCTGTCACCGGGTAGCCGTAGCGCCGACCCCGACGTTCTGGAGCACGTCAAACGCGAGGAAATCGGCCGCCTGCACGATACGCTGCATGCCGGCTCGCCGGTAACGACCGTCTTCCGCGCCTCGCGCAACTATCCTTTGTATGTCGTCGGCCACGCCTCACACGAACGCGTCCTGGCCCTGTGGCGCGAAGAAATTCGCGGCCTGTCCGTGGTGGCCGGTCTGACCCTGCTGGGTACCTTGCTGATCACCGGTCTGCTCACCCAGCGGCTGCTTGCCACCCTCGCCCGGGAAAACCGGTTACAGGAAGACCAGCGCCGCGCCGCACTGGTCTTCGATAACAGCAACGACGGCATCATCATCACTGCAGCGGACACGAGCATCCTGTCGGTCAACCCCGCTTTCGAACGCATCAGCGGCTATTGCGCCGCGGAAGTGATCGGCCGCTCGCCGCGTTTGCTCTCCTCCGGACAGCACGACCAGGCGTTTTACGCACGCTTGTGGCAAACCCTGAACCAGGAGGGTGAGTGGCGCGGCGAGATGATCAATCGCCGCAAGGATGGCAGCACTCTGACCGAATGGCTGACCATTACCCGCATGCTCGACGACCAGGGCGAAGTGCGCGGCTACCTCGGCTTTTTCCATGACCTCTCGGAACTGCGCCGCAGCGAACAACTCGTGCGCCGCCTGTCTGCCGCCGTCGAGCAAAGTCCGAGCAGCATTATCATCACCAATCTCGACTCGATCATCGAGTACGTCAATCCGCAATTCACCCGCGCCACCGGTTACGCCCCGGAAGAGGCGCTTGGCCGCAATCCGCGTTTCCTCCAGTCCAGGCTGACGCCGCCGGAGACCTTCAGGTCGTTATGGGAAAGGCTGACGGCCGGCGCCGCCTGGGAGGGCGAATTCATCAACCGGCGCAAGGACGGGACGGTTTTCTACGATCATGCCACCTTGGCCCCGATTCGTGACGGCAGCGGAAAAACCGTTCAGTATCTGGCCATTCAGCACGACATCACCGCGCGCAAGATTGCCGAGAACGCGCTGGTCGACGCCAAGCTCGCCGCCGAAGCCGCCAACCGGGCCAAGACCGCCTTCCTGGCCAACATGTCGCATGAACTGCGCACGCCGATGCACGGTGTGATGGGCATGCTGGCGCTGGCGAAACGCCGCATGAGCGATGCCAAGGGGCTCGATCAGCTCGACAAGGCCAAGCTGTCGGCCGAACGGCTGCTGATCGTGCTCAACGACATCCTCGACATATCAAAGATCGAGGCCGACCGCATGGTGTTGGAGGAAGCGCCACTCCAACTCGGCGCCGTCCTCGAGCAACTCGATCACTTGATCGCACCGCGCGCCGCCGAGAAGGGTCTGGCCTGGCGGATCGACATCCCCCCGGAGTTGGCTCAGGCGCCCCTGCTCGGCGACTCGCTGCGCCTGGGCCAGATTCTGACCAATCTGGCCGGCAACGCGATCAAATTTACTGACCGCGGCGAGGTTAGTGTTGCGGTATCGCTCGAAGCAAGCTCTCCCGAGACGCTGGCGCTGCGTTTCGAGTGCCACGACAGTGGCATCGGCATCACCCCGGAAGCCTTGCAGCGAGTGTTCTCGGCATTCGAGCAGGCCGACAACAGCATGACCCGTCGGTTCGGCGGTACCGGCCTGGGCCTGGCGATCTGCAAGCGTCTCGCCGAAATGATGGGTGGCGCCATCGGGGTGGACAGCGTGCCCGGGTCAGGCAGCCACTTCTGGTTTTCCGTCCGGCTACGCCGCCGTGATGTGGATGCCGTCACGCCAGCGCCGACTATTTGAGGAAGCGCCGCCGCGCCAGCACGGCAGCAATCCAGAATGCGAGCACCGTGATCGTCGTCAGGGCGGCGATATTGAGGAAGGGATTCACCGGCAACTCGCCAAAGATCACCGGCCGGATCAGCGCCACCGCATGCCACAACGGCAGCCAGGTGGCGGCGCTTTGCACGAGCGGCGGCAACTGGTCGACCGGGAAGAACACGCCGCATAGCAACACCATGGGCGT
>CAZAWN010000185.1:0-5374 GCA_964488825.1 uncultured Methyloversatilis sp.
GCTGATCCTTGTAGGTCGGCACCCGCTCCAGCCAGCCCAGCGGCGTCATCATCGATAGCAGCAGGTGAAGTTCGGCATGCTCGGGCACGCGCGACTGAATGAAGATGGTCGCCTGCTCGGGATCGACGCCCGCCGCCAACCAGTCGACCACCATCTCCCAGGTGTTTTGCTTAATCGTCCCCGGCTCGTCGTAGGCCGTGGTCAAGGCATGCCAGTCGGCGACAAAGAACAGGCAGGGATAGTCATGCTGGAGCTTGATCCAGTTGGCCAGCACCCCGTGGTAGTGACCGAGATGCAGGCGACCGGTGGGGCGCATGCCGGAAAGAACTTTTTCGACGAACATGATCAGAAGGCGAACAGATTTTTAATGAAGGAAAGAAAAACCCGCAACATTGGCGTCAGGATCAGCTCCAGTCCGCCCAAAAACAACAAGGCGAGAATGATGAAGAATCCGAAACGCTCGAGTCTTGCGAAGCGCCAGGCCAAGGACGGCGGCAACAGACTGACGGCGATGCGCCCTCCATCGAGCGGCGGAATCGGCAACAGATTCAGCAACATCAGCACCGCATTGACGTTGATGCCGGCGCGCGCCATTTCAGCGAGCGGCAGACTATACGCGTTCTCCGGCATCACTACAGCCAGCTTCAGCACCAGCGCCCAAGCGAAGGCCATGAACAGATTCGCACCCGGCCCGGCCGCCGCCACCCAGAGCATGTCCTGCTTGGGGCGACGCAAGCGCCCGAAATCAACCGGCACAGGCTTGGCCCAACCGAACAGAAAAGCGCCCTTGCTGAAGAACAGCAGCAAAGCCGGTACCAGTAAGGTACCCACCCAATCCACATGCTTGACCGGATTGAGCGTAATACGCCCCAGCTGCCAGGCGGTCGGATCGCCGAAATGGCGCGCCACATAGCCGTGCGCCGCCTCGTGCAGCGTGATGGCGAAAATCACCGGGATGGCGTAAGTCGCCAGCGTTTGAATCAGGTTATCCATTGAGCGGCGGATTCTAGCTTGGATCTCTCCATGAGCTGCCCTTCATGGATTCGCTGGCACCGGCCGGATCAAGACCGCTCCGTCCCATGCCATGCGTGCGATGGAATGCTGTAAAGATACTTGCAAAGATATAACTTCCGTTGTATAAACAAACCGCACCGCATACCCAAACCGCGTTAATAATGAGGATAACAAAATGAAATCTATGGAGAAAGTGGACGCCCGCGAGATTCGCCGCAAACTTGGTCTGAATCAGCAGCAATTCTGGTCGAAACTGGGCGTCACTCAGAGCGGCGGCTCGCGCTACGAAAGCGGTCGGAACATGCCGCGTCCCGTACAGCATCTGTTGCGCCTGGTCCATGTCGAGCAGATCGACATCCTGAAGATCAAGAAAGAAGATTACGAAGTAGCGGCCTTCCTGAAGGCGACCAATCCCGATTTGTTCAAGGATCTAAAGAAACAGGCCAAGGCCCAGAAAAAAGACTGAGCAAAGGAGCAGGGTTCTCCGCTCAAGGGCTGACGAGCACCGTCAGCCCTGTTGCTTTTTGTATGCGTCGGGCGATTGCCTGCATATGCTCGGCAGGCAGGGCTTGCAGCCGTGCCGCTTCCGGCTGAGTCGAAGGACGCGCCAGTCCGTAGAGATACACGCCCGCAATGGATGAGCTGGCCTGCATCAGCAGTTCCAGATAGGCATCGGCGCCGGTATCCCACGACACCGTGCCGTCGCAGACGAACACACAGGTCTGCACCCAGGTTTCGCACCGACTACCGCATGCCTGCAAGCGGCGCAACACGCTCGCTGGCTGGTAGGCAACGCTATTGATACGTCGCATGAGTTCCGGATCGACCGCATCGATCTTGAACCACACCTCCCCCTGCCGTGCGCCAAGCGCAGAGATACCGTTCTGCACATATTTCCGGTTGAGCAGGCTGCCATTGGTGATCAGCCTGAGACGAGGCGGCGCAGTCAGCTTCAATTCGTCAAGCACGCGTCCGACGACTTCCACCGCAGCGGGAAATTCCGCCGCGCTGGTCGGCTCGCCGTCGCCCGAAAAAGCGATGTCGACCACGCGTCTGGCCTCCGGCGGTACGTGGCTTTCGAGGTAATCCCCCAGAAATAGCGAGCCCAGCAGCTCGCGCAATTCGCTTTCCAAACACTGCAGATCGATCGGCGGCGGTCCGCCTCGTTTGAGATTGGGCACCTGGCAATAGATGCAGCGCCAATTGCAGGCCTGATTGGGATTGAGATTGATGCCAACCGAAACCCCGCCAGCCCGCCGCGAGACAACCGGGTAAACGTAAGTCATGCCGCTACTGGCACGACTGTGATCGACGACGGTGAGGCGGCCGGCGGTTTGGGCGGACAAGGGCATGGAAGATGGGCTGGGATATACTGCGCGCCCGCCAGATTACCACTGCCGTCATGCTGATCACCCGCCGCCTGGAGTTCGACGCCGGGCACCGCATTCCCGACCACCAGAGTCAATGCCGCCACCTGCATGGGCATCGATATGCCATCGAGATCACACTCACCGGCGAGGTGATCGAGGCGGCCGGCCAACCCAACAATGGCATGGTGATGGATTTCTCCGAAGTCAAGGCAATCGCCATGCGCCATATCGTCGAGCCTTGGGATCACGCCTTCCTGGTCTGGCTGGGCGACGTCAAGATAGTCTCCTTCTTGACCTCGCTCCCCGACCACAAGACGGTTGTGCTGGATCGCGTACCCACCGCCGAAAACCTGGCGCGCATTGCCTTCAATATTCTCGATGCAGCTTATAGGGACACCTACGGCAACCAGCTGCGCCTGGAACAGGTGCGCCTCTACGAAACGCCCAACTGCTGGGCGGATTGTCGCCGTTAACCAGCTCCGAAAATTTCGCATTCGATCATGGGCTGCGCTCGTGACCGAGCTAAATACCTGAATATTATCAAGGCGGAGTTTCCCTTCCCCTTCCTAAACCGGACGAGCCGGAACCAAACAGGGGTTACGATTGACGCCTGGGCGATGAAGGGGAGGCTGATCATGGCTACGGCGATGCTGGAAGATCGGTATGCGGCCTTTGGGTCTTCACACAGCCTTTGCGGTGCGGTGCGGACACTCTTTCTTGGTGCACTCAACATACAGGTAGAGCGCATGATCGACGACGGTAAAGCCGCGCTCCTTGGCCACCTTGTTTTGCCGTCGCTCGATCTCGGGATCGGTGAACTCTTCGACGCGACCGCATTGCATGCAGACCAGATGATCATGATGAGAACTGTCCTTCAGTTCGAAGACCGACTTGCCGGATTCGAAATGATGGCGCTCGAGCAAACCGGCGTGTTCGAACTGGGTCAACACCCGATACACCGTGGCAAGTCCGATATCGAAATTCTCGGCCAGCAACTGTCGATAGACATCTTCAGCAGTGAGATGGCGCGTCGCCGATCTGCGAAACAGATCGAGAATGGTCATGCGCGGCACCGTGGCCTTGAGACCCATATTTTGTAGTTCGGCGCGATCAGCCATGTTCCCTCCTCTATCTGAGCACTGCGAAAAAGCCGTGGATGGCCGTATGATATAGCCTTTACGCTTTCACCTATTTCCCCTCTCCTCCATGTCTTTTCGCATAGCGCCTTATCTGCTTCCGGCACTTTTGTTGGCCGGATGTTCGAACACGCCGGACATCGCCTCCCGCCTGTCTCCCTATCGCATCGATGTACGCCAGGGCAACTACATCACGCAGGAGATGGTGGCCAAACTCCGCCCCGGGATGTCCCGCGACCAGGTACGTTTCGCACTCGGCACGCCCCTGGTCAACGACATGTTCCATACCGACCGTTGGGATTACGTCTATCGTTTCCAGCCCGGTCGCGGCGATGTCCAGTTGCGACGTCTGGTGGTGTTTTTCGAGGAGGGCAAGCTAGCGCGCGTGGGCGGCGACGTTGTCGCCGAAGTTGCCACAGCGATGCCAGCGGCCGAGTCCGCGGCGCGCGTCCTCGAAGTACCCGCCAACGCCCCCAACAAGGACTAAACATGAGTGCTATCCGCTTCGCCATTGCCGGCAAGAATGGTCGCATGGGCAAGATGTTGATCGAAACGGTAGAGGCCGCCCCGGATGCCACACTCGCCGCGGCTTTCGACATCGGCGACGACGCCGACTCTGCACTGGCCCAGGCTGATTGCCTGATCGACTTCACCCGTCCCGAAGGCACTCTGACGCATCTCGAACTGTGTCGCCGTCACAGCGTTCACATGGTGATCGGCACTACCGGTTTTTCCGCCGATCAGAAACAGCAGATCGAGTCGGCTGCGCAGGAGATACCCATCGTCTTCGCGCCCAACATGGCGGTCGGCGTGAATGCCGTTTTCAAGTTGCTGGATGTCGCCGCACGCATTCTCAGCGAGGGCTACGATATCGAGGTCATCGAGGCGCACCACCGCCACAAGGTCGATGCGCCCTCCGGGACCGCGTTGCGCATGGGCGAAGTGGTCGCCGCTGCCCTTGGCCGGGACCTCAAGGACTGCGCTATCTACGGCCGCGAAGGCCATACCGGTGAGCGACCGGCTACCCAGATCGGCTTTTCGACCATCCGCGGCGGCGATATCGTCGGCGACCATACCGTGCTGTTCGCCGGTACCGGTGAACGCATCGAGATCACGCACAAATCTGCCAGCCGCATGTCCTATGCGCTGGGCTCGCTGCGTGCGGCGCGTTTCCTGCGCGATAAAAAGAATGGGCTGTTCGACATGCAGGATGTCCTCGGTCTGCGCTGACATCTCGCGCCGCGTCGCCTTGACTGTGCTCCACCTCCCCCGCTTCCATACCCTCGCGCTAGTGAGCGGGATATTCCTTGCCGGGCTTGCCCAGGCAGCCGGCATCGACCAGTTGAAATCCTTCTGGGCAAACACACAGACTGCACAAGGCACATTCACCCAGTCCGTCGTTGCCAAGTCCGGGCGCAAACCACAAAACTCGACCGGCATCTTCATGCTGGCGCGCCCTGGCAAACTGCGCTGGTCTTACGAAAAACCCTACAAGCTGCTGCTGGTCGCCGATGGCGAAAAGCTATGGACCTACGACATCGACCTGAACCAGGTAACCATCGGCAAGATGCAGAAGACCCTGGGCGCCAGCCCGGCAGCATTGCTGACCGGCGAATCGCTCGACAAGCATTTCAAACTATCGGATGCCGGATCTGCCGATGGACTGGAAATCGTTGATGCCCTGCCGAAGGATGCCGACAGCACCTTCGCCCGTGTGCGGATCGGTCTCTCGAACAACCTGCCACGACTGATGGAAGTGCAGGACAATTTCGGCCAGACCACCACGCTGCTGTTCACCGAATTCCAGCCTAACCCCGCCTTGCCGAAAGACGCGTTTCGTTTCGTCCCGCCCAA
>CAZAWN010000186.1:0-3606 GCA_964488825.1 uncultured Methyloversatilis sp.
CCGCGACGACGAAAAATAAATGAGCGTTACAATCAACTTTTATCCGGTAGCGACGTTACATTGAACATGTCGCTTCGATTGGACGGGGAGACGCCAAAATGGTGATTGTGATGGACATGAGCACAGGACATATTGAAAAATTGGGCGCCGAGGCGGCCGCTGCCGAGGAGTTTGGCGCATTCGTCGATGAAGTTCTCAACGCGGGTTGGTTGCCACAGCCCGAATTGGCCGTTCAACTGCGCAGCGTACATGAGGAATCGGGCTCCCTGCGGGCGGCAGCCGTCGAGCCCGAAGAATTCATGCGCAAGCTTTATCTCTACCAGGAATAGTTTTACCGCATCCCCCTGCTAGAATTTTCCAACAGGAAGATTCTTTTGGGGTCAAAGGTGGCGGGGTCGGATCACGATGGCAAACAGGCGCAGTTGCTCGACGACATCGAGTCGTTTTCGCGTCAGGGTCCGCCGCTTACCCGGCACGATGCCCCCCAGCCCATCATTACGCGCGACAAACTATCCTTTCCCGATCTGACGCAACCACCACCACCACGCTACAGCGGCGCTGCCGCCAGATCTGCTCCAGCGCCAAGCAAGGATTCCGGCCAGTTCCATCCTGAAATTTCCGCCGGCGGCCTGCTCGACCGCCTCAAGCAGCAGGCGCAGACCGTACGCAGCACAAGCGAACAACGCGATGCCCATACCAGACGCAGCGTTGCAGAGTTGAGCGACATCCTCGGCGCCTCTTTTCGCTACCTCAACGATCTCGTCAAACAGGTAAATATCATCCGTCCGGAGATCCCTTTGGAATATCGTCTGACGGGTACGCTGGCTTTTTCAGGCATGAGTTGGGTGGAAGGCGCGATCGATTACCGCTTCCTGCCAACCGCCACGGATGATCGTCTGATCGAAACGGTGAGTATGCGTTACCGCATTGCCGCCGTCCGCCCTTTGCAAGTGGAACGGGAAGTACTCGGCATCGACCCCTTGTCCAAATTGCTGCACGACGCCAACCTTGCGTTTCGCCTTGAAGAACGGAAGAACTCGCGCAATCAGGTTGAAAGTGGGCTGTTTCAAATCCCCTGCGAGATCAAGGCGGGGTTTTTTCTGAAGGCCGATTACGCAGCAGGCGACTTTTTCCTGCGTACGCGCAATGTCGATCGTTTCGGCAGCATGGAATTTCGCTTGCAGGCGAACGATCTGACGCAAGACACGCTCGACGATCTGGCCCAGTTGATCCTCGGCCAGGAAAGTCACTTTCTCAAGCGCTTCCGGCGCAGCGCTTAACGATCACGGCCAACCACCATCCGCAGAGGATGAGACATCCACGCCATGGTTGTTCCACGCTGAGCCTCGGGCAGACATCCCGAGAGGATGTGCCGTCATGCCGCCGCCGAGTTTCACAAACTGTGGCTGCGGTCGCCGCGGGCAAAGCCCAGCAGAGGCTGTTCGATTCCCTTGCCGAGGGCGATGACCTTGAACATTTCGCCCATTTCGCGCGGCGTCAGCAATATCTGCATCGCCCCTGAAGCGCGTAGCGCCTGAGCACCGCCGGCCTCCTGGCGCGCGGCCAGCAGTTCGCCGATACCACAGTTGATCAGGAAGCTGGCCTGAGGGGCGTATCCCAGCACATCCAGACCGGCAGCGAAGCCGGATTCGGCCACGCCAGTGAAATCCACATGCGTCGTGATGTCCGAAAGTCCCGGCCACCAGAACGGATCTTCGTGCATCTGTTGCCGGTAATGGCAGCGCAGCGTGCCGTGCCGGCGTAGCGTATGGTAAAGCTCGCGGCGCGGCAGCCCGTAGTCGATCAGCAGCAAAGCCCCGCGTTCGAGACGGCGGCCCCATTCCGCAACCCAGGCCGCTGCGGCGAGTCCCACCTCGCCCTCGAACGGCGCCTCGGCTGGCAAACCCGCCATGGCGGCGGCGAGCGCCCCCTGTGCTGGACGCTCCTCGGCCCAGCCGAAACCGGTTTCCGTCAGCCGCACGCCGCGCTCCGTCAAACCTTCGGCACGCCACGCTACAGCGTGGGTTGGCAGGGCATCGAGCAATTCGTTGGCCAGCACACAACCGGAGAATGTCTCGGGTAGTTCGTCCAGCCAGACCACCGTGCCGACGAGATGCGGCACGGCGGCTTCAAGCGTCTGGCGCTGGCGATCACGCAACTCTCCGGAAAGTTCGAGGATTTCATAACGCGCTGGCAGGGCGTCGATGGTTTCCAGTTCTGCCAGCAGATCGGCGGCTAGTTTGCCGCTGCCGGCACCGACTTCCAGAACCGTTGACAAACTCGGCGCTGGCGCGACGGCACGCAAGACCTCGGCGACTTGCCGCGCCAGCGCCTGTCCGAACAGCGGCGTCAGTTCTGGCGCGGTAATGAAATCGCCGCCCGCACCAAACTTGTGAGCGCCGCCGGCGTAGTAGCCCAGCCCCGGCAAGTGCAAGGCCATCTCCATATAGTCGGCAAACGACAGCCAGCCACCTGCGGTGCGGATGCACGCAGCGATGCAGTCCGACAACTCGCGACTGGCGGCTTGGGCATCGGCAGAGGGGGGGGGAAGGCGGGTAGTCATGAACTCGCGCTGTTGCGGTAATCCATTTCAACTGTTCCGACCCTGACCATGTCGGCTTCATGTTCCGCATCGCGCCAGGGTTCGGCCAGAGCGGCGGCGTACCAGTCGACCATGGGCGGCAGGGCAAGCAGGCGCTCGGCATAATCCATGGCGGCTGGCGAGATCTCCAGCCCGTAGGTCTGGATACGGAAAGCAACCGGGGCAAAGAAGGCATCGACTGCCGTAAAAGCTTTTCCAGCGAGAAACGGGCCGCCAAAACGCTGCATCCCCTCGCGCCATAGTGTATCGATGCGCGCCAGATCCTTGTTCAGGCCGACGGGAGCGTCATGGAGCTTGACGCGCACGCCGCAACTCATCGAGCAGGTTCCGCGCAGATCGAAAAAGCCGGAATGCATCTCTGCCGCTGCGCAGCGAGCCCAGGCTCGTGGGATCGGGTCGGTCGGCCAAACCAGGGGAAAGCGCTCGGCGAGATACTCGACGATGGCGAGCGAATCCCATACGACCGTTGTGCCGTCGCTCAGGCAAGGTACTCTGCCCGAAGGGGAGAAAGCGAAGAAGCTGTCTGCCGCGCTGAAGGGCTGGAGTTGTTCGGCGAATGGAATATCCAGTTGGCGCATCAGCACCCAAGGCCGCAACGACCAGGAAGAGTAGTTTTTATTGGCAATGTAGAGAGTGAACATGTTGGTTGTTAGCCGAGCAACAGGTAGAGAAAAGCAAGCACAAGCAGCGGCTCGGCCAGTAGTGCCGCCACACAGTGCCGCGTCAGGATGGCATCGCCGAGCGCACGGTAACGCTGCGACCAGATGAAACGCACCAGCGCGAGGCGAGGTTTGACTCCCGTACTGGCGGTGAAATTCGGGCGACCGAGCGCAGTCCATGCATCTGGATGTACGGTTTCGAGACGGCGCATCAGCCCGGCGCCATTCGTTAGGGCGAACAACAGGAGGGCGACGAATAATAAGAAAGAAAAGGAGAGCATCGGCAACTGAGGAATGCGGTGGAAGAAGACGAACAATCATACCGCCGGAAGAAACCCGGCGCTG
>CAZAWN010000186.1:3706-5371 GCA_964488825.1 uncultured Methyloversatilis sp.
CTTTCGCTTTCGCTCCTCAGTTCTCGAGCATCTTCCGGATCACGCTATTGAACGGTCCGATCCACTCCGCCGCGAACTGTTTGTCGCAGGCGTTGATTTCGGCGATGGCGCGCAACAGCGAACGGGTTTGGCCGCGGTCGCTGTGCTTTAGCATGACGGCTTCGAAGGCGTCAACGATGGCGAGCAACTTGGCGCCGGGGCAGATGGCCTCTGCGGTCAAACCTGCCGGGTAGCCTCCGCCATCGGGCATTTCGTGATGCTGGGCAACGATTCGCGCGGCCTCTTCCCAGCCGGGCATGCGCGCCAGCAGAGCGGCTGAGTGGGTCGGGTGTTCGTGCAGTTGCTGCCGGTCTTCTTCCGCCAGCTTGCCGCCCTTGAGCCAGACCGATTCGGGTGCGAACATCATGCCGACATCGTGCATATAGACGGCTGCTTCGAGCTGAGCGGCGTCGACCGGCAAGCCCGCCGCGCTGTTGGCATCAAGCGTCAGTCGCAGAATGCGGTCAGTGCGGCCGGCAAAGAGCGGCGAACGGGATTCGAATTTGAGGGCCAGGCTGCGGAAAAAGCTCAGGTCGGCGCGCACATCGGACGGGCGGGCGACAGGCGGGGCGGGCGGAGCGACTTCTGCACCAGCATGCAAGGGCTTGAAGCCGGTGACGGCTTCGATGGTCCGGGCGGCGCGCATCACCAATTCTGCGGGTGTGGCGCTGGCCATGGCTTCCATGCCGCCGACGAGTTGCGGCAGTTTGAGGTGATCCAGCTCGCGGCCGGCCGCAAGGCCTTCCATGGCCAGTTCGAGTCGATCCAGCGCCAGCAGCAGCACCTCGGCGAGCAAGGGGGAAAATGCGACCTCGCCCTCGCGGCAGCGCGAAAGCAGGCTTTCCATCGGGTGGCAGAGCGCCACGCCAAGCCCGACTTTGCAGATCGCCGCATCGCCCTTGACCGTATGCAGGGCGCGGAATAGCCGTGCGATCAGCGTCCGGTCGTCGGGCGCCTTGCGCAAGGCAGCGATATCACGCTCGATGCCGGGCGCCTGGTCTTCCAGCGCCTCGACAAATTCGCGGAACAACTCGCGGTCGGCGATGGCTGGGTGCAGCAGCACCCTCAGGTCAGTCATGGCGTTGCTCGCTGACTACTAGAGAATGGGCACATTCAACTGCTGTTCGCCCTTCTCATACACCACGTTGGCGCGGCCGACGATGAGCGGGTCGAGCGGGCCGATACGTTCGGTGTCCTTGTTTTTGTAGGGCAGGCGATGCAGGATGTAGCGCAAGGCATTCAGGCGCGCGCGTTTCTTGCAATCCGACTTGATCACCGTCCAGGGGGCATCGGCGGTGTCGGTGTAGAAGAACATGGCTTCCTTGGCCTTGGTGTAGCTGTCCCACTTGTCGAGCGAGGCCAAGTCAATCGGCGAGAGTTTCCACTGCTTGAGCGGATGCACCTTGCGTTCCTTGAAGCGGCGGCGCTGCTCTTCGCGCGAGACGGAAAACCAGAACTTGATCAGATGGGTGCCGTTCCTGACCATCATGCGTTCGAATTCGGGCGCCTGACGCATGAATTCCTGATACTCGGCATCGGAGCAAAAGCCCATCACGCGCTCGACGCCGGCACGGTTGTACCAGGAGCGGTCGAACAGCACGATCTCGCCGGCGGTCGGCAGATGTT
>CAZAWN010000187.1:0-5327 GCA_964488825.1 uncultured Methyloversatilis sp.
GCCGCTGGTGGTCGAGGGCTGCATCATGATGCGCAAGTGCCACCTGAACACTTGTCCGGTCGGAGTGGCCACGCAGGACCCGGTGCTGCGCAAGCGCTTCAGCGGGCAGCCCGAGCATGTCGTCAATTATTTCTTCTTCGTCGCCGAGGAAGCGCGCCGCCTGATGGCGGAGATGGGCATCCGCAAGTTCGACGATTTGATCGGCCGCTCCGATCTGCTCGACATGCAGGATGGCATCGACCACTGGAAAGCGCGCGGACTCGATTTCTCGCGCATCTTCCATATGCCGAGCGTACCTGCCGAGGTGGCGCGCCTGCATTGCGAAGCACAGGATCACGGCATCGACAAGGCGCTCGACCGCGAACTGGTCGCCAAGGCCAAGGCGGCGCTGGAAAAGGGCAAGAAGGTCGATTTCGCGGTGGCGGTAAAGAACCGCAACCGGACGGTCGGCACCATGCTCTCGCACGAAGTGGCGAAGCGCTATGGGCACAAGGGCCTGCCCGACGATACCATCCGCATTCGTTTGAACGGTACGGCGGGACAGAGCTTCGGTGCCTTCCTGGCCCACGGCATTACGCTCGAACTGACCGGAGAAGGAAACGATTATGTCGGCAAGGGACTGTCTGGCGGGCGGATTGTCGTCAAGCCGGCCGAAGAGTTTCGCGGCGAACCCGGTGAAAACATCATCGTCGGCAATACCCTGCTGTATGGCGCAACCGAAGGCGAAGCGTTTTTCCGCGGCGTGGCTGGCGAGCGTTTTGGCGTGCGCAATTCCGGGGCGACTGCCGTCGTTGAAGGGGTCGGCGATCATGGCTGCGAATACATGACGGGCGGCACAGTCGTGGTGCTCGGCGCGACCGGGCGTAACTTTGCGGCGGGGATGTCGGGTGGCATCGCTTACGTGCTCGACGAGGAAGAAATGTTCGCCAAGCGCTGCAATACGGCCCAGGTTGCGCTGGAGCGGGTGTTGACCTCCGACGAGCAACCCGACGATGGCACACGCCATCGTGGCGTCGCTGACGAGGTCTTGCTCAAGACCCTGATCGAGACGCATCTTGCCGAGACCGGCAGCCAGCAGGCGCGACGCATCCTTGCCGATTGGGCGAGTTTCCGTACCAAGTTCGTCAAGGTTTTCCCGAACGAATATCGCCGTGCGCTGAAGGAGATTGCGGCGGTTCAACTGAAAGAGGCAGCGTAATGGGCAAGCCAACCGGTTTTCTCGAGTTTGAACGTCAATCCGAAGCTTACGAGGCGGTTGAGTCGCGCCTGGAACATTTCAACGAGTTCGTGCCGCACCTGGCTGACGATAAAGCCAAGACGCAGGGGGCGCGCTGCATGGATTGCGGCATCCCGTTTTGCAACAACGGCTGCCCGGTGAATAACAACATTCCCGACTTCAACGATGCGGTGTATCGCGGCAACTGGCGCGAGGCGCTCGAAATCCTTCACTCGACCAACAATTTTCCGGAGATGACCGGCCGCATTTGCCCCGCGCCTTGCGAGGCGGCATGCACACTCGGGATCAATGCCGACCCGGTCGGTATCAAGTCGCTCGAGCGTGCCATCATCGACAAGGGTGGCGAAAATGGTTGGGTGCTGCCGCAGCCCGCTGCACAGAGGACCGGCAAGCAGGTTGCCGTCGTTGGCTCCGGCCCGGCCGGACTGGCCGCCGCCCAGCAATTGGCGCGCGCAGGTCACGACGTTACCGTCTTCGAAAAGAACGATGCGCTCGGCGGTTTGCTGCGTTACGGTATTCCCGACTTCAAGCTCGACAAGCGTCTGATCGACTGGCGCGTCGCGCAACTGCGGGTGGAAGGCGTGAAGTTCCTGACCAAAACTCTGGTCGGGACCGACATGCCGAGAGGCGTGACCAACGATGCCGTACGGGTTGTTGCGCCTGCGAAGTTGCTCAAGGAGTTCGATGCCGTCATTCTGGCTGGCGGCTCCGAGGCGCCGCGCGATCTGCCTATTCCCGGCCGTGAACTGTCCGGCGTGCATTTCGCGCTCGATTTCCTCATTCCACAGAACAAGGAAGTCGCCGGCGGCAGAAAGAACACCATCAATGCCAAGGGCAAGCATGTCGTGGTGATCGGCGGCGGGGATACCGGTTCCGACTGCGTGGGTACCTCAAACCGCCATGGTGCGGCCAGCGTGACCCAGTTTGAACTGTTGCCGCAGCCGCCCGAGCAGGAAAACAAGCCGCTGGTCTGGCCCTACTGGCCGACCAAGATGCGTACTTCGTCTTCGCACGACGAAGGTTGCTCGCGCGACTGGTCGATCGCCACCAAGGAATTCCTCGGCGGAGAAGGCGAAATGCGCGGAAAGCTCAAGGCGCTCAAGTGCGTGCGCCTTGACTGGAAGGACGGCCGGATGAGCGAGATTCCCGGCTCCGAGTTCGAGATCAAGGCTGATCTGGTGTTCCTTGCCATGGGCTTCACCAACCCGATCGCTTCCGTGCTCGATGGCTTCGGCGTCGCCAAGGATGCGCGCGGCAACGCCAATGCCCCAACCGAGGGAGCTGCTTGTTACGCCACCAGCGTCCCCAAGGTATTCGCCGCTGGCGACATGCGGCGCGGTCAGTCGCTCGTCGTCTGGGCGATTCGCGAAGGCCGGCAATGCGCCCGTGCCGTCGATGAGTTCCTCATGGGAGCCAGTAACCTGCCGCGCTGAAGGGAAGCTTTCGCATGTTGAACGTCGTCATCCTCGCCGCCGGGAAGGGGACGCGCATGCGTTCGGACCTGCCCAAGGTGTTGCACCCGCTGGCCGGCAAGCCCCTGCTGGCGCATGTCATCGACACCGCGCGCGGCTTGGGTGCGGCGAAAATCTGCGTCGTCTATGGCCATGGCGGCGACCGGCTACCGCGCGCATTTCCCGCAGCCGATCTGGCCTGGGCCTTGCAGGAACCGCAACTCGGTACCGGCCATGCGGTATTGCAGGCCCTGCCCAGCCTGCACGATGCCGTCAAGCCAGCGCCGACTTTGATTCTCTACGGCGACGTGCCGTTGATCCGCGCCGCCACCCTGAAACGGTTGATCGAAGCCGCCGGCGACGACAAGCTGGCGCTACTGACCGCGCAGCTCGACGATCCCCATGGCTATGGCCGTATCGTCAGGGAGAACGGCAAGGTCACCCGCATCGTCGAGCAGAAGGATGCCAGCGAGGCGGAACGCGCCCTGCGGGAAATCAACACCGGCATTCTGGTCGCACCCGGCGCAGCCTTGGCGCGCTGGTTGCCGCAACTGGGCAACCGCAATGCGCAGGGCGAGTATTACCTGACCGACATCGTCGCCATGGCGGTGGCCGAAGGCATGGAGATCGTTAGCGCCCACCCGGATGCTCCTTGGGAGGCCGATGGGGTCAACAGCAAGTCCCAACTCGCCCGGCTGGAACGCATCCATCAACGTAACCTCGCCGAAGCGCTGATGGAGCAGGGCGTGACGCTCGCTGATCCGGCGCGTATCGATATCCGCGGCGAACTGCTCTGCGGGCGCGATGTGTTTATCGATGTGAATTGCGTGTTCGAAGGCCGCGTCGAATTGCAGGACGGTGCGCGCATCAACGCCCATTGCGTGATCCAGGACGCCATTGTCGGGCCGGGCAGCATCATCGGCCCGTTTGCCCGATTACGCCCCGGCACCGTCCTCGCCGAGGATGTGCATGTCGGCAACTTCGTCGAAGTGAAGAATTCAAGCATTGCCGCCCACTCCAAGGCCAATCACCTTGCCTATGTTGGCGATGCGACGGTCGGCAGCCGTGTGAATGTCGGCGCCGGTACGATCACCTGCAACTACGACGGCGCAAACAAGTTCCGCACCATCATCGAGGACGATGTCTTCATCGGCTCGGACAGCCAGCTTGTCGCGCCGGTGAAGGTCGGCCGTGGCGCCACCCTTGGGGCAGGAACGACGCTGACCAAGGATGCGCCACCGGATCAATTGACGGTATCGCGGCCCAAGCAAATCTCCATCCCGGGGTGGAAGCGTCCGGTCAAACAGAAAAAGTAGTTTGATCCGATGCCTACTGTTCTGCTGCTTGGGCCATACCGTTTTTTCTTCTTTTCCGGTGACAGGGATGAGCCCTTGCACATTCACGTCGAACGGGAAAGAATGCTGGCGAAGTTCTGGCTTTCGCCGATCCGCCTGCAATACAGCTCGGGTTTCGGACGGACAGAGCTGACGAAACTTGATGCCTTGATTCGCGAGCATCGCGAGCTTTTTGTGGAGTCATGGAATGATTATTTCGCCGACTGAGTTTGCCGTTCCGAATGTGCAGAATGTTGCAGTCACAGACGAATCATTGGTGGTCGAACTTGAGGACGGACGCACATTGACCGCTCCGCTAGGCTGGTTCCCGCGTATCAGTTATGCGACACCCGCAGAACGCTCGAATTGGCATCTCATAGGCGCCGGTATCGGCATCCATTGGGATGATCTAGACGAAGATGTCAGTGTCGAGAACTTGTTGTTGGGCAAGCGTTCTGGAGAAAGTCAGCGCTCGTTAGAGAGGTGGCTTGCCGGCAGAACGATGAACCCCGAGCAGAAAGGCTGATTCATTATGTGCGGTATCGTCGCAGCCGTTGCCAGCGGCAACATCGTTCCGGTGCTCGTCGAGGGCTTGCGCAAGTTGGAGTATCGCGGCTACGACTCGGCGGGGATGGCCATCCTCAATCCTGGTCTGGAGCGCTTGCGCAGCGTCGGGCGGGTGGCCGAATTGGCGGTCCAGGCCGACGGCAGGTCGGCCGAAATCGGCATTGCGCATACGCGCTGGGCGACGCACGGCGTGCCGAGCGAGCGCAACGCCCATCCGCACATTTCCGGCGGTCTGGCGGTGGTGCATAACGGCATCATCGAAAACTACGCTGATATCAAGCGGGAACTGCTTGCTGCTGGCTATTTATTCACCTCCGATACTGATACCGAAGTGATCGCTCACCTGCTGCACAGCATCCTGAAAACCGGTTGCGATCTTTTCGATGCGGTACATCAGACGACCCGGCGACTGATCGGCGCCTACGCGATTGCCGTGGTGCGAGAGGGAGACGAGCAGTTGGTCGTCGCCCGTCAGGGCGCGCCCCTGTTGCTTGGGCTGGGCGACGACGGGAATTACGCCGCCTCGGACGCTTCCGCTTTGCTGCAGGTGACGCGTCGCATGGTCTATCTGGAGGAGGGTGATGTCGCCGCATTGACCCGCACGGAAGTGCGCATCCGCGACGCAGCGGGGAAGAGCGTCGAACGGCCGGAAAGCGAGAGCACGCTCTCGGCGGATGCGGTTGAACTAGGCGCCTACCGCCACTTCATGCAGAAGGAGATATTCGAGCAGCCGCAAGC
>CAZAWN010000188.1:0-5254 GCA_964488825.1 uncultured Methyloversatilis sp.
GCGCTGCGCATCTGTACCGGACGGCATTGCAGGAGGTTGATGCGATAGTCGCCATCCTGCAGCACGTTCAGCGCGAATTCGATTTCAACAGGATGCCGGTAAGCGGAATGCAGGGTGGCCAACATGGAGCGCAGGTCGGCAACGAATGGCGTATCCCGCAACAGGCGATCAAAGGTAAGAAACGCCGGCTTGCCGATCTCCTCGCGCGTGGTAAACAATTCGAGGGGGAAATCGGTCTGCTCGCGCACCATATCGGCAAATGGCCCGCTGACGATACGGTCGGCATCGAGATCAATGGCATCCATGCGCCTCTGAGCGCGACGTGCGATTTCGCCAAAATTTGTTTCGGGTCTCAGTTCAGGCGCGTTGAGCGCCACCAGCCGGGTGTAATCGTCATCAGTACGATCCACCGCCCGCGTACCCAGACCAGCCACCAGTCGGATCACTCCGGCATTCATGTCGATGCGCGGATTCCAGCGGTAAGGGTTCAGAGACAAGCCGACGCCCGCCGCATGGGGGTGAAAATACGGGCCGCCCGCCGTACCCGACACGCGCATGATGAGCACGGCCATCTGTTCGTGTTCGCCCAGCAGGCCGCGTCGCTCGCGGTACCGGAGCGCCTGCTCGCTCATGGTGCTAGCATAAACTTGGCGCACCGCATCGAGCAGACTCTCGAGCCGTTTTTCCCACGGGCCGCGATTGGCGCAGAACACGCTGTCGTATTGGCCGGCGAAGGCGTTGCCGTAACGATCCTCCAGCCGCGAACTGGACCGCACGATGAACGGCCATTCGCCGAAATATTCGAGCATGCCCTCGAACTGATGCATCACCGTGGGCGAAAAACGTCCGGCCAGGATGCGCGCTCTGGCTGCATCCACCTCCTGCAGATAGGTTTCCGCTTCGCGTTGCCGGCGGCGTATCCACCATAAGCCGTTATGCACCAGAAAGGTGTCGTACACCTCGGCACCGATGTAGAAAGAATCGTGGGCTTCAAGCCGCGCGTCGACCTGCGGGGCATCTCGACGCAGCACGGCGCGCGCCAGCAGCATGCCGAGCGCCTTGCCGCCTATCGTGCCGCTGCCGATCATGCGAGCACGCACTGAAATCAGGTCATCGAGGCGCAGATATTCGTCGATCATGCGTTCCATGGGCGGATCGACCGGGAACAACAGACGGCTCAGGCGCGCAAACCACTCGTCCTCGGCCGGATCGGGAAAACCCGCGCGGCGTGCGGCCGCTACAGCCTTCGCAACGGAAAACTGCCGCTGCCAATGGCCCACGATGGTGCTGTCTTCAAGGCCAGGCCATTGCGAGTTGGCCAGGATTTCGGACACGGTTCCGCTGTCCCGCACTGGACGGAATCGGCCACCCGCCTCCCAGGCGTGTATCAGATTCATCGCCGAGCTTGACCGGTGCTGCACCTTGATCGGCCTCAGGTACAGCTTGTCGCGGCAGCGGAAAACATCGATGAAAAATTGCGTGGTGTCGGTAATCACGCTGATCGCCGCCGGAGCATGACGATAGCGAAAAACACCGAAATAGGTGACAGTGTCCAGATCGAACAGACGCGGGCACGTGAGGCGGAAGAAATTCCCCATCATCCGGTCGGACTGCCAGACATCGGCCAGATACGACAGACAGTCGAAGACGTAATGGGTTTCGCGGCCCGCTTCTTCGATCACCGAGTGCACCCGATCCACAAACACGTCGAAGCCTTCCTCCGGATCGGGGTGATAGGTTTCGACATCCTCAAGCAAGGGCGGGTGATCCGCAAAGCGAAAGTAAATCAACCGCAGTCGGCCGGCGCGCGCGGCGGCGGCATAGGGCTCGACCAGCGCCCGGTACTTGTCGAACGACTCAATCTGCCAGACGAGATTGTCGCCCGGGCGCACCCCGCAGAGGACGGCATCCAGTTCAGCCAGTCCGGTGGTAGGACGAAACAGATTAGCCATATCTATCCCTCATCACTCCATCCCGACGGCGAACAGCCGCCGGTGCTCCTTGACTGCATAACGGTCGGTCATGCCGGCGATGTAATCAGCGATGGCGCGTGGTGCGCTTTCGCGTTCGGCACGCAGCCGGTACTCGGTCGGCAACAAGCGCACGTCACCCAGAAAGGCGCCAAACAGGTCGCGTACGATTCGGCGCGCCTTGGTCGTCATGCGCTGCACCCGGTAGTGACGGTAGAGGTTGTCGCGCAGAAAGGTTTTCAAGGCACGATTTTCGGCATGCATTTCCGCCGAGAATCCGGCCAGCAACGGGGCAGCCTCGACCTCGGCCAGGCTGGCCACGCGGCTCTCGGCAAGTCGTCGCCCTGTTTCCGCCAACAGGTCGGTGACCAGAGCGTCGATCATGCGCCGCACGGTTTCGTGGATCAAGCGCCGGCCGTGCAGACCGGGAAAATCATCGAGCGCCTCGCCGCGATGGCGCACATAGAGACTCACCGTCTCCAGTTGCTCCTCGTCGATGAGGCCGGAACGCAGTCCGTCGTCCACGTCGTGATTGTTGTAGGCGATTTCGTCAGCCAGATTGCAGATCTGCGCTTCCAGCGAGGGCCGCCGGTCCTCGACGAAACGCAGCCCGAGCGCACCGAGATCACGCGCCTGGGCGGGCGAGCAATGCTTGAGGATACCCGCCCGCGTTTCGAACATCAGGTTCAATCCGTCGAACGCGCCATAGCGCTCCTCCAGAGTATCGACGATACGCAAAGACTGCAGGTTGTGTTCGAAGCCGCCGTGCCCGGCCATGCATTCGTTGAGGGCGTCCTGTCCGGCATGGCCGAAGGGCGTGTGGCCGAGATCATGGGCCAGGGCGATGGCCTCGGTGAGATCGTCGTTGAGGTTCAAGGCTCGCGCCACCGACCGCGCAATCTGGGCTACCTCGATGGAATGAGTCAGGCGCGTGCGAAACAGGTCTCCCTCGTGATTGACGAACACCTGCGTCTTGTATTCAAGCCGCCGAAATGCGGTGGAGTGGACGATGCGATCGCGGTCGCGCTGGAATTCGCCGCGCGCTTTCGGACGCGGTTCCGGATGCACCCGTCCACGCGAAAGCGGCTCGCCGACGGCGTAAGGCGCCAGTTCAGGCACAGCAGGCATCGATGGCGGCGCGTATCTCCGCCTGCGCGGCGTCGCCAAAGGTTATCGCTGCGCCGAGTCGCTTCAGCAGCACCAGACGCATGCGGCCGGCGATGACCTTCTTGTCATGCCCCATCAAGTCAAGATAGCGGTCGGCGCCCAGCCGCGGCCCGATCACCGGCAGACGAGCGCGCTCGAACAACTGGCGTACCCGCTGGCCATCCGCCTCGTTGAGCCAGCCGAGCCGCCTGGACAATTCGACGGCCATCATCGTCCCGGCGGCGACGGCTTCGCCATGCAGCCAGGAACCGTAGCCCATACCGGTTTCGATGGCATGACCGAAGGTGTGTCCCAGGTTGAGCAGGGCGCGCCCGCCTTCCTTGGCCGTTTCAAGTTCGTCGGCGGCTACCACCTCGGCCTTATTGGCGCAAGAACGTTCGATCGCATAGCTCAATGCAGCCGCATCGCGCTGCATCAACCTGTCCATGTGCGCCTCCAACCACTCAAGAAACGGCAGGTCGCGAATCAGGCCATATTTGATGACCTCTGCCAAGCCTGCGGACAGTTCGCGGTCCGGCAGGGTATGCAACGAATCGGTATCCGCGAGCACCAGCCGCGGTTGCCAGAAGGCGCCAATCATGTTCTTGCCGCGCGGATGATTAATGCCGGTCTTGCCCCCCACGCTCGAATCGACCTGCGCCAGCAAGGTGGTCGGCACTTGAATGAAGGGCACGCCGCGTTGATAGCTGGCCGCGGCGAAACCGGCCAGATCGCCGATTACCCCGCCCCCCAGAGCGACAATCGTCGTAGTGCGGTCGCAGCGTTCGGCAAGCAAATGCTCGTAGATGCGGTCGAGCGTGGCACCGGTCTTGAATTTCTCGCCATCGGGCAGTACCAGTGCCGTCACGCCAGCGCCGAATTTCTGCAAGCCCGCTCGTACCCGATCAAGATAAAGTGGCGCAACGACTTCGTTGGTGACGATGCACACGCGCTTGCCGATTCGGTCGGCGTGCGCCGCCCAGGCCGATTCGAGCAAGCCCGGACCGATCACGATGGGGTAGCTGCGTTCTTTCAGGTCGATTGTCAATGTTTGCATAGGTGCGGAAATTTCAGCTTGATGGTATTCACAACAGCCGAAGGATCTCGCCCCGACTCGATGACGAGATCGGCGACCTCGCGATAGAGCGGGTCGCGCTGTTCGACCAGTTGGCGGATTCTGGCCAGGGGATCGGCCACCTGCAACAAGGGGCGACTGCGGTCATGCCGGGTACGCATGTAAAGGAGGTGCGCCGACGCGTGCAAATAAACCACGCCGCGACTGGCCAGCAAGTGCGCCCGATTGAGCGGACTGAGCACACTGCCGCCTCCCGTCGCAACGATACTCCCACTCGCCGCAGCAACTTCAGCAAGCATCTGGGTTTCGCGCCGCCGAAACCCCGCCTCGCCCTCGATCTCGAAGATCGTCGCCACGCTGACCCCGGTACGCGCCTCGATCTCCCGGTCGAGATCGACGAACTTCAGTTCGCACTCCGTAGCCAGACGCTTGCCCAGGGTCGTCTTGCCCGAGCCCATCATGCCGACGAGGTAGATCACTTCATCGACAGGGCGTTATCGAGAATTTTCGGCGAAATCATGACGAGTAGCTCTATGCGGTTATCCTTCCTCTCGCGTTTTTTGAAAAGGAAGCCAACATAAGGCAGATCGCCAAGGAACGGGACGCGCGTAGTACTGTCAAGCTCCTCCTGCTCGTAGATGCCGCCAATCACCACCGTGCCGCCATTCTCGACCAACACATCGGAAATCACCTCTTTCGTCTTGATCGAATAGCCAAGGAAGGAACTGACCTGCGGACCCAACGCATTCTTGGTGATCTTCAGCTTCATCATTACCTTGCCATCCGGCGTGATATGCGGCTTCACATTCAGCGAGAGGTTGGCATCCTGCCAGGCAACTGAGGTGGCACCTGATGCGCTCGATACCAGGTAAGGAACACGGATACCCTGCAAAATCGTTGCCTCCATCTGATCCATGGTCATGATGCGCGGACTGGAAATTGTTTTTCCTTTTCCGTCAGCCTCAAGCGCCGAAAGCTCCAAGGTTAGCAACTGCGTTTTGGCGGAATTCATCAGGGTCAGAGCGAACTGACCCGCGGGATTGGCTACACCAAGATTGATCAG
>CAZAWN010000189.1:0-5250 GCA_964488825.1 uncultured Methyloversatilis sp.
TCCAGATCGAAACGGGTGCGCTGCTCGATGCGCTGCGCTTCCACCAGCTTGTTGTGGGTCTGAAAGAACTCCAGCCGGTCGGCCAGTTCCAGCTTGATCTTCTCCACGGCGGTCAGCACCACGTCGCGCGGCGTCACGTAATGGCTGGACGGATAGACGGTGAAGCGCGCCGCCTTGTGCACCACCTGGCCGGTGAGCGGGTCGAACAGGCTGATGCTTTCCACCTCGTCGTCGAACAGCGAGACGCGCACGGCGGTTTCGGCGTGTTCTGCCGGGAAGATGTCGATCACATCGCCCTTGACCCGGAACACGCCGCGCTTGAATTCCATGTCGTTACGCTGGTACTGCATTTCGGTCAGGCGACGAATCACCGCGCGCTGGTCGATCTTCTCGCCCTGGCGCAGATGCAGAATCATGCCGTGGTAATCGACCGGATCGCCGATGCCGTAGATCGCCGACACGGTGGCGACGATGATGCAGTCTTCGCGTTCCAGCAGCGCCTTGGTGGCGGACAAACGCATCTGTTCGATGTGCTCGTTGATGCTGGAATCCTTCTCGATGAACAGATCGCGCGACGGCACATAGGCCTCGGGCTGGTAATAGTCGTAATAGGAGACGAAGTATTCGACCGCGTTGTCCGGGAAGAACTCGCGGAACTCGGCATACAACTGCGCCGCCAGCGTCTTGTTTGGCGCCATTACAAAGGCTGGACGCCCGGTGCGCGCGATGACGTTGGCCATGGTGAAGGTCTTGCCGGAGCCGGTTACGCCAAGCAGGGTCTGGAAGCGCATGCCCTGATCGATGCCCGCCACCAGTTGTTCGATTGCCACGGGTTGATCGCCAGCCGGTGGAAACGGTTGATGCAGTGCAAAAGGGCTATTGGGAAATGTGACTGCCAAGTTAAAATCCGCGCGCTCAAAAAAGCGGTCAATCCTAACATTCCGTCTTGACTCTCTGCGTTTCAAAAAGGTGCTCGCCTTGCAACTCTCCCGCCGCGTTCAGAACATCAAACCCTCGCCCACCCTCGCTGTCTCCGCGCGTGCCGCGAAGTTGAAGGCCGAAGGCAAGGACATCATCGGCCTCGGCGTCGGCGAGCCCGATTTCGATACGCCGCAGCACATCAAGGATGCCGGCATTACCGCGATCAACTCGGGTTTCACCAAATACACGGCGGTCGGCGGCACGCCCAGCCTGAAAAAGGCGGTGATCGACAAGTTCAAGCGCGAAAACGGCCTGGAATACGCAGCCAACCAGATTCTGGTTTCCTGTGGCGGCAAGCAGAGTTTCTATAACCTGGCTCAGGCCTATTTGAATCCGGGCGATGAAGTCATCATTCCGGCGCCGTTCTGGGTGTCCTACCCGGACATGGTGATTCTGGCCGATGGCGTGCCGGTCATCGTCGATGCCGGCATCGAACAAGGCTTCAAGATCACCCCGGCGCAACTGGAAGCGGCGATCACGCCGAAGACCCGCATGCTGGTCATCAACAGCCCGTCCAACCCGAGCGGCGCCGTCTACAGCAAGGACGAACTCGCCGCGCTCGGCGTCGTGCTGCGCCAGCACCCGAACGTGCTGATCGTCAGCGATGACATGTACGAACACATCCTGATGAGCGATGGCGAGTTCAGCAACATCCTCAACGCCTGCCCCGACCTGTACGGCCAGACCATGGTGCTGAACGGTGTCTCCAAAGCCTACGCGATGACAGGCTGGCGCATCGGCTATGCCGCCGGGCCGAAGGAAATCATCGCCGCGATGGACAACATCCAGTCGCAAAGCACCTCGAACCCGACTTCCATCTCGCAAGTTGCCGCCGAAATGGCGCTGAACGGCGACCAGGGCTGCATCACGCCGATGCTGGCCGCCTTCCGCGAACGGCATCGCTACGTGGTTGATGCGCTCAACGCCATTCCCGGCGTCAGTTGCGTCGACAGCGGTGGTGCCTTCTACGCCTTCCCCGACGTCAGCGCGGCTATTGCCAAACTGCACGCCGATGGCAAACTCGCCGCAGCCAACGACATGGCCCTGACCGAACGCCTGCTCGAATTCGGCGTCGCGCTGGTACCGGGTTCCGCCTTCGGCAGCGAAGGCTGTATCCGCATCTCCTTCGCCACCTCAATGGACAACCTGAAGAAAGCCATCGAGCGCATTGCCCAAGCGCTCGCCTGATCGATAAAAAACAGACGAAATACGGTCTTTGATATTGACCGGAAGCCGCACCCCACTTATCATCGCGGCCTCTCAATTCCCCGATAGCTCAGTTGGTAGAGCAACGGACTGTTAATCCGTGTGTCCCTGGTTCGAGTCCAGGTCGGGGAGCCAGATATTTCAACGGCTTACGTCACAAACGTGAGCCGTTTTCTATTGCGCTGGCCAATTCCTGGCCAACTCCGCTCTCCGCCCCTGTCCAATCCCTCCAGGAGGCGCGCCTAACAGGTGTCTATACGCTGGCTCCAACCCTCAGGAGTCAATCATGCGTAGTACCGTTTCTTCCCTATCTGAAGCCCAAGAGAAATCCCGCCGGAACACCCGCCGCAAAGGCATCCGCAAGCATGGCAGCGGCTACCAGGCCCGGGTGCAGGTCAACGGCCAAGCTGTGACGGGGACTTTCCCCACCCGCGCCGAAGCTGAAATCTGGCTGCAGCTCAAACGCGGCGAGCTGCTCTCCGATGCCGGCGGCGGCTATGAATTAGCCCGGAACATGACCGTGGCGGACCTGCTCCGAAAATATGCCGAGAAGGGCCTTACCGAGCACCTAGGCGCCGTTCAGGAGACATCCCGGCTGCACTGCCTTGCCGCTCTCGAATGGTCGCAGACGGACCTGCTCGACCTGCTACCCGCCGATATCAATGATTTGATGGACCAGTTCAAGGTGGCGGGGCCTCGCGGCCAGCCCTTGAGCGCTGATACGCGCCGCCTGTACTTCGCGGCGCTGTCGTCCAGCTTCAATTATGCGATTCATGCGTTGAAATGGCATTTCCTGGCTAATCCCTGCGCCGCCGCAAACCGGCCGCCGCGTGGCAAGGGGCGTACCCGGATACTGACGGTCGACGAGGAAGTGCGCATCGTCGAGCGATTGAAAGCCAGCCCGTCGCCGTATTACCTGTACGTTGTCTTACTGCTGGTGGCCACTACGATGCGAATGGGCGAATTGTTCAGTCTGCGTTGGCGGGACGTCGACCTAGAGAATCAAGAAGCCATACTTCAGGCAGACAAGGCCAATGGCATTCAGGGGCGCACCGTACCTTTGTCGTTGGAGGCGGTTGCCCTGCTCGAAGCAATGCCGCGAGAAAAGGGGGACGGGCGGTTGCTGCCCATCAAGCGGAGTGCGTTTGTCAGTCTGTGGAATCAGCTGCGCATCGACTTGCAAATCGAGAACCTGCGCCTGCAGGACTTGCGGCACGATGGCGCGACCCGCTGGGCCATGCGTCTGCCTACCTTGGCGCTTGTCCAGAATGTGACGGGCCACAAGACAATGGCGATGCTGCAGCGCTATGTAAACGTGCCCGTCAAGGACACCATCAATGCAATGAATGCGGCGATGACCGATGACCCGTACTTGCCGAAAAAAGCCAAACCGGCACCTAAGCCGCGTCACTCCCTGGTCCAATACGTCATTCCGCAGCCGGAACTCCCAGTCGCAGTGGCTTGCCTTGCCCAGGACGACTGCAAAGCCGCCGCCAGTCTCCATGACCAGACACACTGAGGCGGATGGCATCATGGGACGCAAAGCGAAATTCACCCAAGAGGAAGTGTTCGCCGCCGCCGATGCGATGGCCGCCGAGGGGCAAGCCATTTCACCGGCCGAACTGCTGCGCCGCCTCGGTGGCGGCAGTTTCACGACCCTTTACCGGCATCTAGAGAGCTGGCGCGCAGTCCGCGATGCGCAAGCGCCGGCCGTAGTCGTGGAGATGCCCCAAGTTGTCCGCCGCGCCCTTGACCAAGCCTGGCAGGCGGCAGTCAGCGAGGCGTGGCGGGAGGTCGTCCGGGTGCGTGAGCAACTCTCCGCGGAGCTCGGCCAGGCGCAACGTCAGTTCCAGGAAGCTTTGGCTACTATCGAGGCACTTGAGCAGGACGCAGATGCAGACGCTACGCGGCTCGAGTCACTCGAAGCGGAGGTACGCAAACAGTTTGAAACCATCGCTGCGGCAAAAGCCAGGCAGAATGGGCTGGAAACGCGTCTCGCAGAACGGGAGTCTCAACTCGAGGCGTGCAAAACAGACCTCTGCACGACAATCGAGCCGCTACGTGCGTCTGTTGCAGCTGCAGCGGGTCGCGAAAGCGAATTGCGGGAAGAAAATGCCCGGCTCTCAGGTCGAATCGAACAAATGGTGGATGAGTTGCAACGCCAATTGACCGAGCTGGCCGCACGCGAGGAACGTGAGCGTTCGGTCTCTGCGGAGCTCGCAGCATTACGCTCCGGACATGGAGCCGAGCCTATTCGCAGAAAGTTGCCGGTCAAGAAAACTCAGGACAGAGGGGATGGCGATGACTGACTAACAATGTGGTACCTCGGCAAGTTTCCAAGCGGAGGGTTGTTATGTTCCGCAGGGCTTTTGAGACAGCCGTCTTTTAAGAAAATTTACATAGACTGTCAAAGATACTTTGAGGCGCCAACGATGACGTTGGCGCCTCTTTTCTTGCAGCGGTAGCTTGAGCTATCTCTAGGTCTTGCCCGCGTTCACCAAAGGAACTTGGGCATTAGCGCTAGGCGCAATTTTACGCCTAGGTAAAACTCGGGGTTAGCTTGACTTTGAAGCTCTGCTGTTCAGCTTGCCGACGTCATCATGCCACGGACGAGCGGAGCCATTGCCAACTGGCGTAAACCCTCTTGGGCTACACGTTCAACGACTCGCTGAACCATGCCAGGGTCTGCGCCGTCTTCGACCACCTTGATGGCGACCCCCTTCGCGTTGTCCTGCAACATTTTGGCCATTCGCTCCAACTCTTTACGGAGTTGTTCTGGCGTCACCCCGGTTGTCACGCAGAACCGGGCCCATTCGTAGGGCGATAGCTCGTGAATACTGAACGCATCACCAATGGCCATGGCGTAAGTCTGTTCGACCCGATAGGGGTCGAACACGTTGCCGCACACCAGGTCGTAGGCCGGTGCCAGCTCTATGCCCTGGGGCCCCAGATAGAACGACAGATTCTTGGCATGGGCGTCCGTGTTGCCGATGAGGACCTGGAACAAAACCCAGCGCAGCAATTGCAACCGGGCCTTGGCGGGGACCGCCGCTGCGGCCATGG